>NZ_JADGDZ010000051.1 GCF_016744625.1 Winogradskyella sp. | reverse complement strand
TTGTTTAAATAGTAAATTATTTTCATGGTTTCTAATTTTTTAAACTTTCAGAAAAAATTGAAAGTTTTATTTAAAAAAATATAACAACTATTTCATTAATTTAAACACTGACTTAGTCAACCAGTTTTGTTTTTGGTTTACTAATTTATTCATTAATGTATCTAAATCGTCAGTTAATTCCCTTAATGCCTTAGTTTGTTTAATTAATTCTTTTGTTTTTTCTGATCCATCATCCTTAATTGAAGAAACTTCATCCAATACTTTAATAACGGGTTTTATTTCTCTTCGACTACGTTCTTTTGCCACAATACGTGCTAATTCTTGTACGTCTTTTTCCGTAGTAAAGAACTCTTTGCGTTCTCCTGAGACTAATACTTTAGTAACAATTCCCCAATCCATAAGTTGTCTTAAATTCATACTTGTGTTACCACGTGAGATTTTAAGTTCTTCCATGACGTCTTCCATAGACAAAGGTTTTGTAGAAATAAAAAGTAGAGCTTGTATCTGAGCCATAGCTTTATTTATGCCCCAAAGTGTACCTAAACTTCCCCAGGTGCTTATAAACTTTTCTTTTGCTTCTTTGTATTCCATATGGCAAATATATAATAATTTTTAAACTTTCAATAATTATTGAAAGTTTATTTTTAAATTTTTAGTACTTTAGATGTTAAATAAAAGACCTATGAAAACAAATCTACTTTATGTAATCCTACTTATGTTCGGAATAAGTCATGCTCAGATAGAGCTTGTTCCTAATCCTTGTGATATTAATTCAGGGACATTAACTTTTAAATATGGTGAGTCTGGAGATTACTCTGTATTTGATCCTTTGAGTGATCCAAATTTGTATTTATATTCGGGTTTACAAACGGATTCTGACCCAATGACTTGGAATTACCATGATGATTTTACGAATGTAGCTAGCTTAATTCCACTAACTTATGATGGAGTCTTAGGTTATTATGTGGCTAGTTTTAATCCTGCAACAAGATCTTATTTAGAAGAACCAATGCTAAATACAACTACAGTGCCTAATGGAACGACCGTTAATGATTGGTATTTTATAATTACGAATTCAGATCAGTCGCGCCAATCTTCAGATTTACAAGGAAGTACTTATGGTTTTGGCTCGTCAGTGTTATCAACTGACTCTTTTGATTTAACTAAGGATATTATTGTTGGTAATGGTAAGATTACGTTTAATTCTCCTGCACAATACAAAATTTCTGTCTTTGATGTTTTAGGGAAGAATGTTATCAATTCAGAGTTAAATGTAACCAGTACTTTAGTTCATAATTTCCAACTACAAAGCAAAGGGATTTATTTGGTTAAGATTAGTGATGGTAGAAACACACGAACAGTAAAAATGTTGAAGTATTAGCTTTACTTCATTTGTAAATGGATATGATCATCATGCCGTACAGTCTGGCATCCATGGAATCTAATTTTTTTAATATATAAACTTAGCGACTATTTAAGCTATGGCTTAATTTTTGTTGATAACATTAAACGAATAATCAACTTAAGTCATGGTAAAATCAATTAAAATTTTAGTGTTTCTAGTAGCACTATCATCTTCAATTATTGCTCAGAACAAAGGTGACAAAGACGAATTTAGAAATGATGGTTATTTTAATATAACTCGTATAGGTGTAACTAATGTAAATAAAGCAGAACTAGAAACATTTTCTCCATCAGAAGGTGTGATTAACAGAAACATTACTTCGAACAATTCGATAGCATATAGTTTACAAACCATAAATGGCTTCTTTTTTAATCCTTATTTTTCAATAGGATTTGGTATTGGTTTAGACGGTTATCACAATCCTAATTATAATACATTGCCAGCTTTTTTAGATCTTCGCGCATATTTTAGTGATGGTAAGGGGAGTCCTTATGTATTTATTAATTACGGAACATTGATTAAAATCGAAAACGGTACAAATAACGGTAATATGGCCAACTTAGGATTTGGTTATAAAATACCATTAAATAATAAACGTTTTATTATTGTTGCGGATCTAAGCTATAGCTATAAAGCCATAAGTAATGATGGTCTGTCAATAAGACGTTCTGAAAGCTATACAATGTTAAAAGGTACTTTTTTTAGTTTAGGAGTTATATTTTAGGAATTATTTCAACAAACCAGCACGTCTAAGTAAAGCTTCAGGTTTTGGCTCTTGTCCTCTAAACTTTTTATACATAGTCATTGGATTTTCTGTTCCACCTTGAGATAATACAAAGGATTTAAATTTATCAGCAACAGTTTTGTTAAAAATACCTTCTTCCTTAAAATATTCAAAAGCGTCAGCATCTAAAACTTCAGCCCATTTATAACTATAATAACCAGAAGAATAACCACCTTGAAATATATGTGCAAAAGACGTGCTCATACAATTCTCAGCTACATCAGGATATAAACTTGTGTCACCAAAAGCTTCTACTTCGTATGATTTAACGTTTAAAATTTTTGAAGGATCAACACCATGCCAACTCATATCTAATAAACCAAAACTCAATTGACGCAATGTTTGCATGCCTTCATGGAAGGTTGCAGATGCTTTTATTTTTTCAATCAAATCCATTGGGATAACGTCTCCAGTTTCAAAATGTGTAGCAAAGAGTTTTAACGTTTCTTCTTCGTAACACCAGTTTTCTAAAATCTGACTCGGCAATTCTACAAAATCCCAATACACACTTGTGCCAGATAAACTTGGATACGTGGTGTTTGCTAACATCCCATGAAGTGCATGTCCAAATTCATGAAACAAAGTCGTTACTTCATTAAACGTTAGTAAAGAGGGTTTACTCTTTGTGGGTTTTGTAAAGTTACATACTATTGAAACATGAGGTCTTTCATTGTTTCCATTTTTTATCATTTGTGGTTTATAAGATGTCATCCAAGCTCCGTTACGTTTTCCTGCTCTTGGGAAAAAGTCAGCGTAAAATATAGAAACCAATTCACCATCAGCATCTGTGACTTTATAGGTTAAAACATCTTCGTGATATTTGTCTATAGTACTAATTTCTTCAAATTGTAAACCGAATAATTTATTAGCAACTGTAAATGCTCCATCAATAACATTTTCTAGTTTAAAATAAGGTTTCAACTGCTCATCATCTAAGCTGAACAATTTTTGCTTCAACTTTTCTGAATAATAACCAGAATCCCATTTTTGTAACTGGTCAATACCATCTAAATCTTTTGCAAAGTTTTCTAGGTTTTTAAATTCATCTTCTGCAGCTGGTTTTGCTTTCTCTAATAATTCGTTTAAGAAGTTGTTTACTTTTCCTGGCGTTTCAGCCATACGTTCTTCTAATACAAAATGTGCATGTGTTTTGTAACCTAAAAGCTGCGCACGCTCAAAACGTAATTGTGCAATTTTAAGAACGATATCTTGATTGTCTAATTCATCATTATTAAAACCTTTGCTGCCAAAGGCTTTAGAGAGTTTTTTTCGTAACTCACGATTATCAGTATAAGTCATAAATGGAATATAACTTGGATAATCTAGTGTAATTAACCAACCACCTTTGTCTTTGCTTTCTGCTAATTGCTTTGCCGCTTCTTTCGCTCCTTCTGGTAAACCCGATAAATCAGATTCATCAATAAGATGCATTTCAAATTTATTTGTTTCGGCTAAAATATGCTCGCCAAACTTTAGTTTTAATTGACTTGATTCTTTATCAATTGCTCTAAGTCTTTCCTTTTTGTCTTCAGGTAAATTTGCACCATTTCTAGAGAACCCTTTGTATTTTTTATCTAAAAGTGTTTTTTGCTCAGTAGTTAAATCCAAATCAGATTTTGAATCGTAAACAGTTTTTACACGTTTGAATAAGTCTTCATTCAAAGTAATATCATTACTAAATTCTGACAATAAAGGAGATACTTCTTGTGCAATTTTTTGAATAGCATCATTAGTCTCAGCAGAATTCAAATTGAAGAAAATACTCGAAATTCGATCTAATTCCTCTCCAGAATAGTCTAAAGCTTCAATAGTGTTCTCAAAAGATGGAGTGTCACTGTTATTTACTATAGCATCAATTTCGGATTTTGCCTTTTCAATTCCAGATTTAAAAGCAGGTAAAAAATCTTCAGTTTTTATATCTGAAAATGGTGCTGTGTTATATTGAGTTTCGAAGGGTTTGTTAAGAATTGTCATTGTCTTAGTTGTCTAAATATTCTTACGTATTTTGTTGGTAATGTGAATTTTAACTCATTTTTAAGAAACTAAAGATGAGATTCATAATTAAGTTTAGTTATTTTTGCAAAATCTTTATAAGCAATAGTAGTTTTGCTTTGAGGAATTGGTTAATAGCTAAAAGCCTTAACGAAAGTTGAGGCTTTTTTAGAGGTCTTTAGCTGAGTCAATAACTTTAGCTTTTAACCCTTCTTTGTAGACTATAATTTTGTCTAAAACACATTGGTCTGAGCTACCCAAAATCTGAGCGGCTAAAATCCCAGCATTTTTTGCTCCATTTAGTGCAACAGTTGCCACAGGAACTCCGCCAGGCATCTGCAAGATAGAAAGTACAGAATCCCAGCCATCGATTGAATTACTGCTTTTTACAGGAACACCAATTACTGGTAGAGGAGACAAAGATGCTACCATTCCAGGTAAATGAGCCGCTCCGCCAGCACCAGCAACTATCACTTTTATACCTCTTGTATGAGCATTTTTTCCGTAATCAAATAATTTATCTGGAGTACGATGTGCCGAGACAATATCAACTTCGACTTCAATATCAAATCCTTTTAATATGTCTATAGCGTCTTGCATTACTGGCAAATCGCTTTTGCTTCCCATTATTACGCCTACTTTACTCATAATTTATTTACTAATTACTTCTATTGTACGTTTCACTTGTTCTGCAACTTCGCGAGCTACAGCAATATCTTTGTTTACTATAGTCACATGTCCCATTTTACGAAATGGTCTGGTTTGTTTCTTCCCATATATGTGTGGAGTTACTCCATCCATAGCCAAAATTTTGTCAATGTTTTTGTAAAGAACATTACCAGTATAATCTTCTGCACCAACTAAATTTACCATAACTCCTGCGACTTTACTTTCAGTATTTCCTAAAGGTAACCCTAAAACACATCTTAGATGTTGTTCAAATTGCGATGTATAACTCGCTTCAATACTATAGTGTCCAGAATTATGAGGTCTTGGTGCAACTTCGTTAACTATAATATCGTCATTTTCAGTTTGAAACATTTCTACAGCTAATAAACCAACGTGCTCAAAAGCTGCAGCAGTTTTAAGTGCTACTAACTCTGCTTTTTTAGCAATTTCATTTGGAATTCTAGCTGGACAAATTACATATTCAACTTGATTTGCTTCAGGATGAAATTCCATTTCAACAACGGGATAGGTTTTTAAGTCACCTTTTTTATTTCTGGCAACAATAACTGCTAACTCGTTTTTAAAAGGAATTAAGTCTTCGGCTATACATTCTACATTTGGTAAATCAATAGTATCTGTATACCGTTTAACTATTTTTACTCCAGTACCATCATAACCAAATCGAGCACTTTTCCATACAAAAGGATATTCTAAACCACCATTTTCAATAGCATCTTGTATTTCAGAAGGATGAGCAAAACGCGAGAAATCGACTGTTGGAATATTGTGATCGCGATAAAACAATTTTTGATGTGCTTTATTTTGAATAGTGCGTAATGTTTTAGATGATGGATATACTTTTACACCTTCATTTTCAAGTGTTTCAAGTGCGTCTACATTTACATTTTCTATTTCAATAGTAAGGACATCTACTTTTTTACCAAAGTTAACAACAGTATCAAAATCTAATAAATCACCTACAGTGAATTCATCGCAAGCTAATCGTGATGGTGCTTCAGCGCTTGGGTCTAAGACACTAGTGTAAATGTCAAATTTACGTGTGTCGTACAGCATCATTTTACCGAGTTGTCCACCACCAAGAATGCCGAGTTTAAAATTTGAAGAAAAATAGTTCATGCTTATTTTCCACGAAAGTGGAAATCTTTTAAAATTCAACTTTATTCACTACAAAAATAAGCTAATTATAGAACAAAATTCTAAAATTAGAAACCAAAAATCGTCAATAGATAATCATTTGATTATCTTTGCATTTCTAAAATAATAAGACAGTGATAAAGCTTCACGATTTATACTTTAAACCTTTCATTTCAGAGCAAGAAATTGATACTGCCGTGCAAAATATGGTGGATGCAATTGCGTTAGAATTAGGAGACGAAATACCTGTATTTATTGGTATTTTAAATGGGTCGTTTATGCTAGTAAGTGATTTTGTTAAAAAGTACCCTAAACCTTGTGAAGTTACCTTTATTAAATTAGCGTCTTATGAAGGTGTAAAATCCACAGAGGATATTCAGCGATTAATTGGTTTGACTCAAGATCTTACAGGGAGAACAGTTGTTATTTTAGAAGATATTATAGATTCAGGAAATACACTCGAAGAAGTGCATCGCATTTTTAAAAACGAAAATGTAAAGCAATTGCTCATTGCAACATTGTTTTATAAGCCTGAAGCCTATGACAAAGATTTTAAACTTCATTATGTTGGTATAGAAATTCCTAATAAATTCATTGTAGGCTATGGCTTAGATTATGATGGACTAGGAAGAGATTTACCAAATGTATATCAATTAAAAACAACACAACACATGATTAACCTAGTGCTATTCGGCCCTCCAGGAGCAGGTAAAGGAACACAAGCTAACTTTTTAAAAGAGAAATATGATTTAGTACACATCTCAACAGGAGATGTCTTTAGATATAATATTAAAAATGAAACAGCCTTAGGTATGTTAGCCAAATCTTTTATGGATAAAGGCGAATTGGTTCCAGATCAAGTGACAATTAATATGTTAAATAAGGAAGTAGAGAAAAATGCTGATGCTAAAGGTTTTATTTTCGATGGTTTCCCAAGAACGAATGCACAAGCTAAGGCTTTAGATGATTTAATGGGCGTTAAGGATTCTCAAATTAATGCAATGGTTGCTTTAGAAGTTGATGATGAAGTGTTGGTAAAACGTTTGTTAGAACGTGGTAAAACTAGTGGAAGAGCTGATGATGCAGATGAAAGCATAATTAGAAATCGTATTAAAGAATACTATACAAAGACAGCTATTTTAAAGAATTACTATACTGCACAAGATAAATACTTTGGTGTGGATGGTGAAGGAAGTATTGAAGACATTACAGTGCGATTAAATGCTGTGATTGATAAACTCTAGTCAATACGTTTATTCGTTTAGTTGTTTAAGCGGAATAAGCCTTGGGATTTACAGTAGAATAGTCTGCAAATAAACGACTAAACAAAAAACAAATAAACAGATAGATGACTGAAGGGAATTTTGTTGACTATGTAAAAATGCATGTGTCTTCTGGAAACGGAGGAAAAGGTTCTGCGCATTTACATCGCGAAAAATATATACAAAAAGGAGGACCAGATGGTGGTGATGGAGGTCGTGGTGGACATGTAATCCTTAGAGGGGATTCTAACCTTTGGACTTTAATTCACTTAAAATTTAAACGTCATATAAAAGCAGGTCATGGTTCACATGGTAGTAAAGGTAGAAGTACTGGTGCTGATGGTGAAGATGCTTATTTAGATGTACCATTAGGTACTGTGGTGAGAGACTCTGAAACCGATGAAATCTTATTTGAGATTACTGAAGAAGGTGAAGAGAGAATTGTTGCTGAAGGCGGAATGGGAGGTCGTGGTAACTGGCATTTTAAAAATTCAATAAATCAAACTCCTCGTTATGCGCAACCTGGTATTCCTTTACAAGAATTCCATATTACTTTAGAGCTTAAAGTGTTAGCGGATGTTGGTTTAGTAGGTTTTCCTAATGCTGGCAAATCAACTTTATTATCTGTATTAACTTCTGCGAAACCAAAAATTGCAGATTATGAGTTCACAACATTAAAACCGAATTTAGGTATTGTTGAATATCGTGATTTTAAATCGTTTGTAATGGCTGATATTCCTGGGATTATAGAAGGAGCAGCTGAAGGCAAAGGTTTGGGCTATTACTTCTTAAGACATATAGAACGTAATTCAATTCTATTATTTTTAATTCCGGCAGATGCTAAAGATATTGTAGAACAGTACGAAATTTTAGTAGACGAGTTAAGACGATACAACCCTGAGATGTTAGATAAAGAACGCTTTGTAGCGATTTCAAAATCCGATATGTTAGATGATGAGTTAAAGTCAGAAATTTCTACGATTTTAGATAAAGATTTAGAATGTAAGTATTTGTTTATTTCATCGGTTGCACAACAAGGATTGACAGAATTAAAAGATAAGTTGTGGCAAACGCTAAATGATTAATACAGAATCTTCTAAATGAAAGCTTACCTTAAAAATTTAATAGAAGCAAACAATTCTAAACGGAGTCAGTGGTTTGCTTTCTTTATCCAGTTTTTAATTATTCTTTCTGTAATTACATTCTCAATAGAGACGTTGCCAGATTTAAAACCTCAAACTAGAGTTATTTTGAATTCTATTGAAACCTTCTGTGTCATCGTTTTTACGTTTGAATATTTGGCAAGAATCTACGTTGCTGACAGTAAGCCTAAGTTTGTTTTTAGTTTCTTCGGAATCATAGATTTTTTAGCAATTCTTCCATTTTATTTATCTTTTGGTATCGATTTACGCTCCTTACGTTTGTTGAGAATGTTTAGGTTGTTTCGACTATTTAAATTGGTGCGCTATAATAAAGCTATGAAACATTTTGCCCAAGCAATGCTTGTAGCAAAGGAGCAGATTATCTTATTTATGATTATTACTTTAATGCTCATTTATTTTTCTGCTGTTGGTATTTATTATTTTGAAAACCAGGCACAGCCAGAACACTTTACTTCAATTTTTGACAGTCTTTGGTGGTCTATAGTGACATTGACTACTGTTGGTTATGGTGATGTTTACCCAATTACTGTTGGTGGACGAGTTTTTACTTTCTTTATTTTATTGATTGGTTTGGGAATAGTGGCTATTCCAACTGGTATAATTTCATCGTCTTTAACTAAAGCGGTTGAACCGAATGATAAATAGTAATAGTTAAAGTTTCTAAAAGCATCTTAAATTTTTAATATCTTTAAAAGAAAAAACATGAAAGCTTTTGGTTACATATTATTGTTACTTTTAGTCACATCTTGTGGAACAATCGTCAACTACGATTATGAGAAATCAACAGATTTTACACAGTATAAGAGCTATAACTATTTCGATGATATGAAGACGGGATTAAGTCAGCTCGATACCAAACGTTTACTAAAAGCTATCGATGCGCAACTTAATACCATGGGATTTACACGTTCAGATAACCCTAATTTTTATATCGATATTCAAAGTCAAGATATTCAAAATCGAAACAGTCCAAATGTTGGTGTTGGAGTAGGTGGAAGTGGAAGAAATGTTGGTGGTGGAATTTCAGTTGGTTTACCATTAGGAGGAAATCAAAGCACTAGAGAAATTGTTATTGAATTTGTAGATGACACCAAAGGAGGTATGTTTTGGCAAGCTGTTAGTGAAAGTACTTATAGGCCAAATGCTAGTCCTGAAAAACGCGAAGAGAAATTTAAGGCTTTGGTTGAGAAGATTTTTACTGCTTATCCTCCCAAAAAGTAACTTTTTCACTCTGCTCAGTGTAGCATTCGAGTTAATCTCCTGTTAATCTTAAGGTTTCAAAACGATTTGGTTTTTATATTTAGAAAACCAAAACCTTCTATCTGATGAGGAATCGAATTCAAATTTTACTGTTAGTTACTTTTTTATCAACGTCTTGTATATTCGCTCAAAGTGAAATAAAACCACCTAAAGGCTATTCAAACGACATAGGAAATATGATTTCTATGCTCGATAATTTGAAAAAACGGGTTGAGCGTCATGTTGTAAATTTAGATCAAGAGGGAACAGATTTTCTATTGGATGAAGATGCAAATAGTCCTGGTGCAATAATATATCATTTGGCTGCTACAGAAGCATATTATCAGGTTTACACATTTGAAAAACGAGGTTTTAATGCTGAGGAAAGAGAAAAATGGGATACGGCTTTAAATTTAGGAAGTAAAGCGAGAGCCGAGTTTAAAAATAAGCCAATTAAATATTATATAGATATCTATGATGAAGTAAGGGCTAAAACTAAAGAGTTATTAAAAACTAAAGATGATAAATGGTTTAAAAAGAAAGTTAGAAATATGACAATGCATTGGGCTTGGTTTCATGTTATGGAACATCAGGCAAATCATATGGGTCAGTTGGCTTTAATTACAAAACGGATGTAATAATAAAAAGAGGTTTCATTTGAAACCTCTTTTTATTTAAACTATATAATGAGCCTTTAATTCAATAACGCTTTGTATTTATCCTTATAACCATAAAGTACTGCTATATTAAGAATAAGTAAAACTACAGATCCGCCAATACCTCCTGGATCTAAAACGGCATGAAATAAAAAGGCATTTACCGAAATACTCATTAAAATTAGAGCTAATAAAGCTCCAAATTTATTAAGGATTAAAGCCAAACCAGCTACAATTTCTATAATACCAACAAGCACCATTGTTTTAGTACTTGTTAGTGCGCCAAAATATGCGCCTGCTTCTGCAGACATTTCTGGCATTGGTAAGAAATCTGCAAATTTGTTTACCCCAAAAACGATGACAAATATTCCAAGTAAAATTCTTAGAACCATAAAAACTTTTGAATTCATAATCTTATAATTTGTTAGTTAGTAATTTTCAAGTTACGAAAATATTTTTCAAAGCTATAATGACAGCTTGATCGTATATCTTCTTTCTTCTAGCACTAATTAGTCATATTTCCGCTTAAGCTAATCAAATGACCACTCATCATATTCTCAATTTAAAAAGTAAGATGCAAATATATATTTACAGAAATGAATGTAACAATTTATAAAAGTGACTTACTAATTAGTTAAGTATTTTTATTTAAAATCAATTAAACTATAAAATATAATCATCATGAAAAAAACAGAATCAAAATCAAAATTTATACTAAGTATTCTTGCTTTAGTATTTTCAATAAGCACTTTTGCTCAAGACATTTCGGGTTCTTGGAAAGGTACTTTAAGTGTACAAGGTCAAGAAATACCATTAATATTTAATGTGAAAAATGATAGTGGAGTTTTATCTTCTACAATGGATAGTCCTAGTCAAGGTGCAGTAGGAATTCCTATGGATAAAACACTTTTTGAAGGAAATGAGCTTACAATGACTTTTACTCAAGGAGGAATTAAGTATATAGGCGTTTTAGAAAAGGATGCAATTAAGGGGGTTTTTTACCAAGGAGGAATGGAATTACCTCTAAACTTAATGAAAACAATAAAAACAAAACCAGGAGATGTTTCTTTGCCTTCATCAAAAGAGACCTTGGATAAGTTAGCTGCTTTTGATAGTGAATCTTATAAATATTCGGTAGAAGATTATTTTGAGAATCCTGCAACTAGCTCATTTCAGTTTTCACCAAAGGGAAACTATTTCTCATACAGAGAAAAAGACGAGAACGGTAAAAATCATGTTTATGTAAAAAACACAAAGACAGATGAAGTTAAACGTGCCATTGAAGAAGGTGAAGAATTAATAAGAGGTTATGGTTGGGCAAATGATAATAGACTTGTATATATAAAAGACAATGGAGGAAACGAAAACTATCAGCTTTTTGCAGCAAATTTAGACGGAAGTAACCAAAAAGCATTAACACCTTTTGAAGATGTAAGAGTTAATTTTTCGAATCTTTTAAAAGACCAACCAGATCATGTTATTATATTAATGAATAAAGATGATAAACAAATATTTGAGCCTTATAAGATAAATATTGTAACAGGTGATCTAGAGAAATTATTTGAGAACAAGGACGCATCTTCACCTATTGCTGGTTATGAATTTGATAAAGACGGTAATTTAAGAGGGTATACCAAACAGCAAAATGGTGTAGAATATGTTTTATATTACAGAACAAGCGTAGACCAACCATTTAGTGAAGTCGTTACTACAAACTGGAAAGATTCTTTTTCATTAGTTGCGTTTAATTACAATACACCATACAAGCACGACGCTTATGTGTTGACAAATTTAGAAAGCAATACAAGTGAGTTGGTACTTTATGATTTAGAAAAAATGCAGGTTATAGAAAAAGTGTACAGTAATTCAACATTTGACGTTGGTGGATTAAGCAGATCAAGAAAAAGAGATTACGAGGTTGACTATTATTACTACACAGGAGAGAAAACTCATATAGTACCAGTAAGTAAATATTATAAGAAGTTAAATAAGAAGTTTAAAAAACAATTTGGAGATAAAGTATTCTCTATTGTAGATAAAACAGATGATGAAGATAAATACTTAATTATGCTTAATAGTGATAAGCTTTACGGAACTTATTATACTTACGATGTTAAGAAAGACGAGTTTACTAAAATATTAGATTTAATGCCTCAGTTGCATGAAGAAGATATGGCAGAAATGAGACCAATTAATTTTACAACGAGAGATGGTCTAAAAGTTTACGGTTATATCACTATTCCTAATAATATTAAAAAAGGTGAGCGTGTTCCATTAATTGTTAATCCTCATGGTGGACCTTATGGCGTAAGAGATTATTGGGGTTTTAACCCAGAGACACAATTATTTGCAAGTAGAGGTTATGCAACTCTACAAGTTAATTACAGAGGTTCTGGTGGTTATGGAAAAGAGTTCTTTTTAAAAGGGAATAAGCAAATCGGTAGAAAAATGCTTAACGATTTAGAAGATGCTGTAGTTTATGCAAAGACTTTAGATTTTATTGATAATAATAAAGTCGCAATTTTCGGTGCTAGTTATGGTGGTTTGGCAACTTTAGGAAGTCTTGTGAAAACACCAGATTTGTACACTTGTGGTATTGATTATGTAGGAGTTAGTAATCTGTTTACATTTTTTAAATCTTTTCCAGAATATTGGAAACCATATATGCCTCAATTTAACGAGCAATGGTATAATTCTGAAAATGAAGCTGATCAAAAAATTATGACAGCAGTATCTCCTGCATTACATGTAGATAAAATTACTAAGCCTCTTTTTGTAATTCAAGGAGCAAATGATCCTAGAGTAAACATTGATGAGTCAGATCAGGTTGTGAAAAATATGAGAGCAAGAAATATAGATGTACCATATATGGTGAAATATGATGAAGGTCATGGTTTTGCACACGAAGAAAATAGAGTAGAATTGTACAAAGCAATGTTGGGTTTCTTTGCACAACACTTAAAGTAAACCAATCAATCTTTTTTATTAAAAGACCTTTTAAGAGTAAATCTTAAGAGGTTTTTTTGTTAAAATACGAAATGACTTCCGCTCGTCATATCCTATTTACCACTCGTCATATTTTCAAATTTGTAAGGGTAATGCTGTCTTATATTTATACTATCAATTAAAACGAATAGTAATCATCAATCAAAAAACAACAGTATCATGTTCAATTTAGTTAAAGTATTAGTAGACTTTGTTATTCAAGTTGTATTCAGTTAAATCAATCAAAAATCATGAAAAAGCAAGACACATTTCAAGAACAATTAGAAAAATTCGAAAAATTATTGGTTGGCGCAAAAATGGCTAAGCTATCGTCAGTTATCTTAGTTACTGTGTCACTAGTGCTTGCCTTTAGATCTAGAGATAATAGCCTTTATGTTATGCTATTATTAATGGGAGCTTTAGCAATAATCTTCTTTATAGATAAGTTTTTATCTATAAAAGAAATAAAACAAAAATCGTACACACAAACATCTTTAATCTCTAGTATCTCTAAATTAAAAACTTATATGGCTAATCGTAAAAAATATGAAATGTATTTTATGACTTTTTGGGTGTTAACATTAATACCTTCTGCAACATTGCATTTTGAATCTAACGTTTTAGGCATTGTAGCCATACTGTCTTACATAACTTTAGTTAGTGTTTTAGGCTATTTAGCTTATAAAAAGACAGACAAAGAAATAGCATTGTTAGAAAGTACAATGGAATATGAATTAGAGTTACAATAAATATTAATTATCTCATATCTTGCAATCAGTTGATATATTTTAAGAAAGCATAAATGAAATTTTTCTCAAATTATAAGTATTGGATTATAAACTTTATTGGGTGGATTTTATTTGCATTCTTAATGCTTACTCTAGATAAGCTCTCTTATGGAAAAGATGTATCAATTAATACAATTAATTATCTTTTAGTTGAAGGGTTTTTATGTGGCTTTTTAGGTTTTGTCTTATCGTTTATTATTCTCTATTTTATCGAAAATTATTTTGATATCGGTAACTATTCCAAACAAGATATTTATAAGCTTATTGGTGTAATTATAGTTACTCAAGTTCTGTATCATATTTTACTTTGGCCTATTTTAAATATTCCGGTTAGACACTTTTTTGAGAGAGATCTTAACTTAACACTAATTCAGAAGTTAACCAACGTGCCGCATTTTCTTGCCTATTATGTAGTTTGGTTATTTGTTATTTTAACCCTAAAATTAGTGCACCACATTAATACAATTAAAGTAAAGCAATTACAATTAGAAGCAAATTTAAAGGAGGCGCAACTAAATACATTAAAAGGGCAAATAAATCCGCATTTTATGTTTAATAGCCTAAATAATATTCGTGGCTTAATGTTAGAAGATGTTGGTAAAGCAAGAAATATGCTTACCAATTTATCTGAAACCTTAAGATATTCTCTTACCAAAAGCGATGTTAATTCTATATCGTTAGAGGATGAATTAGAAATGGTAGAAAACTATATAGAAATTTCTAAAATTCAATTTGAAGATCGTTTACAATATGAAACTCATATAGATGACGCTTCTTTAGAAAAGAAAATTCCGCCAATGATTATTCAGATGTTAGTTGAAAATGCACTTAAACATGGAATCTCTAACTTAAAAAGAGGAGGCAAAGTAAGTTTGTCAACGCAAATAGAAGATGGTCTATTACAAATAAAAGTTGCTAATTCTGGGACGTTGCAAAACAATACAAGTACAACGCAATTAGGATTGCAAAATATAAAAAGACGTCTCGAGTTACTTTATGGTAATAAAGCCACATTTACACTAAAAGAAATAGAAAGTCAAGTAATAGCCACTATTAAAATACCTTTAGTATGAGTACTTTAAAAGCTGTTATTGTAGAAGATTCTCGTTTGGCTCGTAATGAGTTAAAAGAGCTAATGAAAGCGCACAAGGAGATTGAACTAATTGGTGAAGCAGAAAATGTAGATGAAGGTTTTAAATTGATAAATGAGACAAATCCAGATTTGCTTTTTTTAGATATTAACATGCCTGAAAAAGATGGTTTTGAGCTTTTAGAGTTATTAGATGAGGTGCCAATAACTATTTTTACTACGGCTTTTGATGAGTATGCGATTAAATCTTTTGAGTATAATGCATTTGATTATTTGTTAAAACCAATAAACCAAAAACGTTTTTCAAGTTCTATAACAAAAGTTATTGAAAAAAGTAATGCCGTTTCTGAGACAAATGGAAAAGAAAAAGGACTCAGTTTAGATAAACAGATTTTTATTAAGGATGGTGAAAAATGTTGGTTGGTTAAAATTAAAGATATTTCACTTTTTGAAATTGTTGGTAATTATACACGTGTCTTTTTTGAATCGAATAAGCCATTAATTTATAAATCACTGGCTCAAATTGAAGAAAAACTACCTTCAGATGTGTTTTTTAGAGCCAACAGACAACAAATTATTAATATCAATCATGTTAACAAAGTTGTGTCTTGGTTTAATGGCAAACTCAAAATTGAAATGAATTCTGGAGAAGAAATTGAAATCTCCAGAAGACAATCTTATATTTTTAAAGATCAATTAAGTTTCTAATCAACTAAAACCCTTACACCTTCACTATGACTACTAAATTCTGGCGCATACATACTTTGTATAGTACTAATGCCATTACTCATATCACCAGCATTGTTAACATGTAAGTCGTATTCAAATACGTAAACACCTTTTGGCAAATAATCTATAAAGAAATTGGTTGCAACATCTTTATTGCTTTCGTAATAGCCTAAACCATCTTGCCATTTGTATTTTGATAATACATTAATAGGTTCAAAACCAGCTGCTCGCATATCTTTTAGATGAACAAACTCCATAGAACGATCTGTTCTTAGTTCAATACGAACTCTCACCAAGTCACCAACCTTCAATTTAGTGTCTAAAGTGATTTCAGAAATTTCCTCACCTTTATCAGTATTGGTTTTTAAGAAGAGCTTCTTGCTTAATTTTAATGGTGTTTCTGCTGAAGTTATTTTATCTAAGTCTTCAAAATATTGCCAGTATAGCGCTCCCCAAGCAATACCATCTCCTTTTTTACTAATGGTAACATCTGCTTGTTCTCGTTTAATTTCTGAACCATTCCAAGACGTTTTGTAATAACCAGTTCCAGCTTCGAGTTTTACGTTTTCTAAAGTTTCAGGAGATATGGCTTCATTACCAACTTTTACATTTACCATTTCTGTAACATCTAACCAGTCGCTACCTTGTAACAGTAAAGCATAAACAGCTTCAGTTGTTGCTTTAGTAGTTTTCCATTGATTAGTTTGTTTGTTCTTTAACAACCAGATTTTTAGATTATCAATGTCTTCGAGATTCTTCGCTTCATCTTGAATAACATTACCGACTTCAGAAAACGTTTCGATTAACAAAGCTTGAGTTTCAATTGGTGCTTGATACCAGTTCCATGAGTTGGTATTCGCTTTCCAATACATTCCTAATTCCTCAGAAGTAATGCTGTTTTCTTTTAATGATTTTAAAATCTTGCCAGCAGTTTTTGTATCATTCATTCTGTACATGCTTAAAGCCATTAATCCTTTTGCATACAATGAACGTTTTAACCAGTACTTTTTAATCTGACTTTGGTAATAATCCATAATCGTTTTAACCTCGTTTGAAGGTTTCATTTCTGGGTAAAAACTACGTACATACATATAATGTAATTGTGTGTATGATAAATGATCTTTGGTTAAATCTACATCCTTATTGTATTTTTTTAAACTTTTGTATTCTTTTACGAATTCTGAATCTAAATAGTTTATTGCATTCTGAATCAAAGACATCTCTACTTCACTCGATGTGACAGAAAGGTGTTTTAGATGACCAAAACCTGCAATAATGTGTTGCGTTATATAACGATTGTCTCTGCCACCATTAAACCAAGGCCAAGCACCTGTTGATGATTGGTTGTTTTTGAGTTTACGCAATGCTGTTTGTAACTCATTATTCATTTTATTAAGATCGAATAACAAACCAATACGTTTTTTCTGTTCTGTTTCAGATTGTGCATCTCGTAACCAAGGTGTTTCTTGAATTAATAAAGATTTTAATTCTTGATTCTTCTCCAAGTTGCTCAATAAAGCATCAGAAGATTTCCATTGATTAAAAACTGCTTCAATCTTTGGATTCGATTTTACAATGTGTTGTGCTAAAGCATTTGCATAATAACGCGAAAATGTTTGCTCATTACAATCATAAGGATATTCCATTAAGTAAGGCAATGCTTGTACAGCATACCAAGCCGGATTAGAAGTCATCTCTAAAGTCAATTTATGATGACTTAACGTTGTTGAGGTATTATCCTTTAATTTATCTAACGTAAATGTTTTGGTCTGGTTAGAACGAATCCACATAGGAAGCGTTTCAGTTACCATCATTCTGTTAGATAGAACTGGTAATGCATTTTGTTCACCATCACTGAAATCTTCTGAGACGGCAATAACTTTGTATTGCACAGCATTTAAGCCCTCAGGAATATTTAAACTCCAAGATGCTTGTGTATTTCCTTTTGCGTCAACAGTGAATTTTTTATCAGTTAGTTCAGATGATAGTGTAGAGCTTTTACCATCTTCACCTTCAACTAAGGTCAGTAAAGTTTTTCCACTAACGGGATCTGTTAATTCTAATCTTACAAAACCAGACAGTTCTTTTTCTGTAAGATTCGCAATCTTAGTACTAATAACAATTTTATCTCCCTCTCGTAAAAATCGTGGTGCATTTGGTATCACCATCAATTCTTTTTGAGTCACAGTTTCTATCTGCGTCACTGCACTTTCTAAAGTTTTGGTATGCGCTAATAACTGTAGTTTCCATTTAGTTAAGGCTTCTGGTGCTTTAAAGTTGAAACTGATATTGCCTTCTGCATCTGTTTGTAATTGCGGAAAGAAAAATGCAGTTTCGTTTAGGTTTTTTCGAATTAGGATTTTGTCTAAATCAACCTTCTCTTTTTTAACTATTTCTGAAGTAACATTAAACCCAATTGATTCAGATCTACTGCTATATACTAATGCTTTTTTGGAATCCGTACTCATATAATCAATACCAAAATCTGTCTCACTTACAGAAACATTCCCTTCCGCATCTTCCATAAGCATTAATCGTTCTTCAGGAATATCTTTGTAGTCTTCAAACTCTACTCCAGGTGCCCTAGCTAACATTCTTCTGACATGAGTGTTGCCATAACCAAAATATAAACCAAACCAATTCAACTGATCATAGCTTTGCTGTGGATAACTATTTATAGTATTAAAACGATTAAAGAGTCTAAAATTGGTAATGCCAAAACTTTGACCATCACTTTTATTCACTCTGCTGTAATATGATGGATTATTAATTGGGCTAAAGTTCCAGTTATGACCTTTAAATTCATCTAATGAGGCATCATACATACTTGCCAACAATTCTGCAGACACTTTTTCGCCTTTAGGTCCTTTAATTTTAAAACTCCAAGTTTCATTTTGTCCTGGTTGTAACTTGTCTCTAAAGGTTGTGGTTTCTATTTCTAAATCGGTTTTAGGATAAGGCACATTAATTCGATAGCTTCGAGACGTAAATGCATTAAAAGCAGCAAAACTACAATGCACTTCGAAGCCACCTACGTCACCTTCTAAAACAGGAATACTAATGGTCTGTTTTGAGTTGTTGAGCTGAACCAATTGCGTTATTAAAATTTTATTATCCTTTTCTACTTCAACAGTTACTGTAATATCTTTTACTGCAGAACCAATGGTTAACTTAGCAACGTCTCCTGCTTTGTAAGTCGCTTTGTCTAATTGCGCTTCAAATAATTGGTTGTCTGCAATGGTTTTATCAGAACTACTATATAAAGATGTATAAGCTTCATCCTTTACAGCTTGTTCAAATTTATCCTTGCTTTCTAAAACGATGATATATTTGCCAGAATCCCATTTCTTCAACTTTTTTAAAGTGATGGTTTTCTTTTTGTCAGTATCGAAAGTGGTTTTAAAAACTTCCTTACCTTTTTTCCAATTGGCTAATAGAGCTTCATTGTTATATGGATCGTGCGGAAATAAAGCTTTAAAATCATCTTTTGATAGCGCTTGATAATCTGGTGCACTCCAAGGTCTTGATCTTAAAACAGTTTCTGGTGCATTAAGCTTATATATTTTGAGTGTTCCTTTTGCTGCTGCAAATTCACCATTCAGGTTTTTCGATATTAATGTTAACTCAACTTCTTTTTTTGTTTTGTCAATCAATTCTGGCGCAACAATATTTATAGTCATTGCGTGATAACCAACATTTACCGTTGTGGTTGCTGTTCTAGTTTCACCATTAATATCTGTGATGTCTGCTGTAACTTCGTATCTAAATATAGGCAGATTACCTTTTGAAACACTTTCATCAGGAATAGCTTTAAAAGTAACCTCAAACTCTCCTTTATCATTCGTTTTGCTTTCTCCAAACGTGATTTCTTGAGGTTCAGAATTAAAGTAAGGACGTCTCCAATAATACCAATTAGGATATTGTACCATACGCTTTACACGATACACAACCTTCGCATCTGTTATGTTGCTACCAGCGAAAGCTATTGCAGTTCCGTTTACAGTAATACTGTCATTAACTTTAAAAGTCTCAGTAATGGGTTGAAACTCTGGTTTAAACTTTGGACGCTTGTATTCCTCAACAGAGATATAAGCATAACCACTGTTTCCACAGAACATATCAATAGTGTAATTACCAGTTAAACCATCGTTAGGTAAAATGAATTCTCCACTAACAGAACCAAAGTCATTAGTTTTTAAAAGCAGTTCACTTACCACTTCTCCATTTACATTTTTGAGTCTAATTTTTGCAGCATTATCAGCAAAAACAGATGTTTTGCCATCTTTTGATTGTGTGGAAATACCTTTAAAGTAGACTGTTTGTCCAGGCCTGTAAATACTGCGATCTGTAAATATAAAGTTTGTGTATTGTGTGTCGTCGTTTAGGTATTCCTTATATTTTTTGCTGATATAGTAATTACCAAAGTAGCTAGTTTCATCTTTATAAACTGCTTTTACTTCAACATTTCTGTAATAGTTATTGTCTTGTTCAAATTTAAATTTTCCAAAACGATCTGTAGTGAACTTTTTAGTAAATTCTTTGTTTCGGTTATTGTGATAGTTCACAGTTATGTTAGCACCAACAATAGGCTTACCATCATTTCTATCTATTAATTGGTAATTATGTGTATTTTTTTCTTTGCTTTCAACTAAAGCCAAATTAGTAACTTGAATATGCGTTGCAGCGAATACTTGCTCATCAGAATTTGTATCAGCTTTTATAAGGTATAAGCCATTTGTTAAACTTGGTACAACAATTTCTGTACTGTGAATCTGAAAATCACTTTCGTTTTTTAAAGTACTTGTAAATGTCTTTATTGCATTAAGTTTATTGAAAAATTTCACTTTTTCAGTAGCATTATAAGTATTGTTGTAAGCCTCTAATTGACGCTTATTGACTTTATAGATTTTAAAGTCGAGCGTATTTAGATTTTTATAATTAGCTAGTAATCTTGAAGCTAAATTTACAGGAGTAAATCCTTCCGCTTGTAGCCTTAAATAAGGTTGCGAGATTTGCTGTTGTATGACAGAGCATTTTTTTGCACCATCACTATTTGGAAATTTTAAAATTACCGAATTGCAAAGTTCAAGAGTTTCTTTCAGTTTCCAACGATGAGTTTCGTCAATGTTTTGATTATTAGAATTGCTATTATAATTATTGCTTAGTTGTCTGTAAAGTGAAGCAATTTCAAAATTGTATAAAGCTGATAATGGTGATGCTTTTAAAGCTTCAGCCTTTCCTTTTAAGGTCTCTAAATGTAAATGGTACTTATTGGTAAAAGTAGCATGTTGAGATACAAATTTTAAACGTTCAATGTCGTTAGAAACAAAAGCTTTTGAAGGCTTACTGTTACGATGAAATTTCAGTAAATTTTGATAGATTTTTAGAGCATTTAATTGCAATGACGTAGAATCCTTAGATTTTAAATTTAAGTTGATGAATGTTTCGCTATCATTTATTAAAGTTTCTTTATCAATTACAAACTTATAGGCAGGTTGTGTAATAGAATTTTCATCCGTTTTGTAAAATGTTAAGGCGTTATGACTTAATAAATCGAATAACGAAGGACGATAATCTTTAGAATTTTCTGCTTCAACAAGAAGTGTTTTATAATTGCTTAACACTTCTTGTTGTAATAAAATACCATTATCCAAAGAACGCTGATAATACACATGAATTTCATTAAAAAGCGTTTCTAAATCCCATGTTCTAAAATCATCACTTACTTTTTCTGACGTTTTTGTACGATTATAGAATTTATAGCGATTTTGCTGAAAATATTGCCAGTACATGGTAGCTAAAATATTTTCTAGTAGATGCTTTGTGACTAGTTCTTCACTTTTATCTATTTCAGATTTAAAGAGGGTTACAATCTTTAGTTGCGCTTCTTCTTCGAGTGTTAAGAGGTATTTGCTTTTATAAAGCAGTGCTTTAATACGTTGTTGTTTGTCATTTCTATTGATTGCTGCTTTATAGATATCTTCTACGAGACCAGCAGCACTTTTAGTTAAACCTTCCTTTTCGAATTTAGCAACAGCTTTCCATTGACTATCAAAGTCATTCTGAGCATTAGAGAAAGTAGCAAAACAAATTAGCATTAGTATTGAGATATAATTTTTCATGTGTTTATAATATTTTTTTAAATGACACATGCTGTTCGCGTTAGAAACACATACATAAGTATTCTGAGTTCATTTTTAGCGCTCGGGTCATTCTTATGTCATTTTTCACAAAATACCTTCAAAAGGCATTCCAAAAATAGTAGTAAGTAGTGAACGTGTTATTTGGATGAGTGAAGTTAAGCAATTTGTGAGTGAAACGGAACGTTATTATTTTAGATTTATCAAATTTATTTCATTCTTATATAGTTAATTGTATAAGCTATATTCTTTTTAGAATGACATCGTTTATAAAATAAAAACAACAAGTTTATTAAATTGTATTTTCGCAAAAAGAAGCTTTTATACTATGTGTAGATTTTTATGGATTTTTTTAGTGTCTTCACTCTGCTTTTCTCAAAATTCAAAAGAGAAAACGGAAGAGTTTATAGCTAATAAAGAGTTTAAAAACGCCCAAAATGAAGTGCTTATTTTCTTAAAAGATAATCCTGAGGATAAAGAAGCGATCGAGCTATTGGGTGATGCTTATGGACACCAGAAAAAATGGGATGAGGCTATTGTACAGTATAAAAAATTGACTAAAAAACAGCCCAATAGCGCCAATTACCAATATAAATATGGTGGAGCTTTAGGCATGAAAGCCTTAAGTGTAAGTAAATTAAAGGCCTTAGGGATTATTGGTGATGTAAAACGTGCGTTTTTAAAAGCTGCAGAGTTAGATCCTAATCATATAGATGCACGTTGGGCATTAGTTGAGCTCTATGTATCACTTCCTGGTATTATTGGCGGAAGCAATTCTAAAGCACTCAAGTATGCTAATGAATTACAAAAGTTATCTAGAGTTGATGGTTATTTAGCTAAAGGTTATGTTTATGAATATGATGATGAGCCAGAACTTGCTGAAAAATATTATAAACTAGCCATAAAAGTTGGTGGTTCAGTTACATGCTATGAAAAGTTGACCAATTTTTACGAAGGACAAGATGAACCCGAGAAAGCGATTGGTAATTTAGAAGAAGGGCGAGAAAAATTACAACGCAATGCGATGCATTATCAAATAGGTAAAGTTTGCGCAGATTATAATATTCAATTAGATAAAGGAGAAAAATGTCTAAAAGCTTATTTATCTAATCATTCTTCTAAAGATGGTGTGCCAAAAGCATGGGCTTATTATAGAATGGCTCAAATTTATAAGCACAAAAAAAATAAGACTGAAGCCTTAAAATGGATTGACAAAGCTATTGCTGGTTTACCTAAGATTAAGGTTTTTAAAGAGTTTAAAACGTCTTTATGATTTTAGTCCATCTTAGCACACATTCTTACGGCAAAAAGAACAATCGCTAAAATAATATATACCCAATAATTAGTTTTCTTTTTAGGCTTAGCCTCAAGAATTGGCTTGTTTGCATTTTTCGTAGAAGTGGTATTTGTCTGTATTGTATCTGCTTTAGGTTTGCTAGTGCCTAAATACTTAGCTTTCTGTGAAGGATGGTAACCATCAATTTTTTTGAGCTTCTCTAAAAGTTCTTCATTAGCGACATAAAGTGCCTTTTGATATTTAGGATTTACATCTTTCAAAACATCATTGATGTATAAAGAGTGAGCAATGACTTGATCCTTACTTTCTTTAATGAGTTGAGAACTATTTAATTTATTGCAAATATTTAAAGTCGTATTATTTAAAGCTTCTAATAATGTTTCAGGATTTAGATTTTCCACATTATCATCCACAATGGTTTTACATTCTTTTAATGTCTCTAAAGAAATGTTTAATGTGAGATTTACCTCTTCCTCAATAGCATTTATAGTATTTGGTGTCGCTAGAAATTCCAAAGACCTTAAGAGTGCATTTACTTTTGCATCATTAGGCGAATCTTGCGTATATTTATTATAAATTTCTTTAAAACTAGAAATATATCGCTCTTCTATATAAGTTTTGAACTCTGAGTCTTCAAATTCTGGTTTAGAAAAACTGCTAAAGCCGGCAATGTCTTTTTCGTTGAGAAGTTTATTTAAATCTTTATGATTGGTAATGAGTGTCTCAAAGTGTTCGTT
>NZ_JADGDZ010000050.1:16547-24128 GCF_016744625.1 Winogradskyella sp. | reverse complement strand
GTCTTATAGCAAACCACCTTTAGTTGATAACTGGGATTTAAGTGTTAAACGCGCGACTTCTATTGTAAGAGTTTTAGAAAGCTTAGATGTTAATCCACAACAATTAATAGCAGCTGGTCGTAGTTCTCACGTTCCTTTAGTGGATAATGATACTGCAGAGAATAGAGCAAAAAACAGACGTACACGTATTGTTGTATTGCCTAAGATTGATCAGTTCTACGCAATGATTGAAGAAGAAATGAAAAATTTATCTGACGAAAATTAATTCATTTATAAATAAAATAGAAAAACCCAATGCGTTTGCATTGGGTTTTTTGTTTGCCATTACATTAATCTTTAATTATTAACTAATTATCACATTGAGCGTAGTCGAAATGCTTTAAAGTTATTAGTTTCATTTTTCTCGACTGCGCTAAAAATGACAGATGAGCTGATTTAATGCATACATTAATTTAGACTGTCATAAGACTTAACGAGTCTAATAAACTCTGCTCTATAACCATCTTTATCTTCTCCTCTTCCGTTCTCTGCTAGTTCAATCACTTTCGATACAGATACTTTATTAAAATATTTAGATTGTCTCAATTGCATGCCAAATAAAGCAACAGCAGAAGCAAAATACATGTCTTCTGTAACTTCAGTAGTTACGTTTTTTTGAACATGGACCATTTCAATACTCTTTGATGCATCTGGTTTTTTATATCTAAATTTTACTGTGAATAATTCATCTTCGTAACTTGATGTTATTTCAGTCTTAGTGTATTTTAAATCTGGAGCAGTTTTTATATAATCACTTTCTATTCCTGCTGGAATAATTTCATATAAAGCTGTAACTGTATGTCCACTCCCTAATTCTCCAGCATCCTTTGTATCATCTACAAAATCTTCATCAGCAAGCAATCTGTTTTCATAACCAATTAAGCGATATGCTTGGACTTTCTTTGGGTTGAATTCTACTTGAATTTTTACATCTTTTGCAATCGTAAATAATGTGCCTCCAAACTCTTTTCCAAAAACTTTTTGTGCTTCTTGCATATTATCTATATAAGCGTGGTTTCCATTGCCCTTATCTGCAAGTGTTTCTAATTTTGAATCTTTATAATTACCATATCCAAAACCTAAAACAGATAAGAATACACCAGACTTTCGTTTTTCTTCTATCAAAGTCTTCATATCATTATCGCTTGAAGCACCAACATTAAAATCTCCATCAGTGGCTAAAATGACACGATTATTTCCTTTTTTCTTAAAATTCTTTTCAGCTAATTTATAAGCCAATTTAATTCCGGCTCCTCCAGCTGTAGAACCACCTGATTGTAAATTATTTAATGCTGCCAAAATCTTCTCTTTATTGTCACCAGAAGTTGGTTCTAATACAACTCCCGCTGCACCTGCATAAACTACAATCGAAACTTTATCTTTTCCTCTGAGTTGATTAACCAATAACTTAAAAGCACTTTTTAATAAAGGCAATTTATTCTGAGAACTCATTGAACCAGATACATCAATTAAAAATGTAAGATTAGAAGCTGGCAAAGCTTCATTAACATAGGTTTTACCTTGCAAACCAATTCTAACTAATTGTGTTTCGTTGTACCAAGGTGTTTCAACAACCTCTGTATTAATAGAAAATGGATGTTCATCTTTAGGTTGTGGATAATTGTAATTAAAATAATTAACCATTTCTTCAATTTTAACAGCATTTGGTCTCACATATTCTCCATTATTAATCATTCGTCTTATATTACTGTAAGCTGCTTTATCTACATCTATTGAAAATGTAGATAAGGGTGAAAGCTGTGTGGTTTCAAAATCATTCTCATTAATATTTGCATAATCCTCATCTTTCTGAATCCGGTAATTACCAGATTTGGTATTAATGACTATACATCCATGTCTTGCTAACTCTCCAAACTTATTAACAGCTTCAGATGATTTATAAACGTTAATGTGCTCTATATCTTCAGGTTTTATTTGTTTAATTATTGCATTATATCCTTTGTTAATTCCAACACCATCAACTATATATAGTGGCTCTGTTTTTATATTTGAAGATGTACCCCTTAGTTTAACTATAGAATTCTCTATTGGTAGACCATAACTAGTAGTAATATTTAAACCAGCAACTTGACCTCTCAGTGTTTGTACAAACTTTGCATTGGGTCTATTTTCCACTGTATGTGAAGACACTCTTACCGAAGCAGCTTTTGATGTAGCTTTAGAAACATTGCCATAACCAACAATTACAACTTCATCTAATGTTTCTCTTGTCTCCATACCAACATCAATAATATTAGAATTTCCTACTATTAAGTCTATAGATTTATAACCTATATAGCTAAAAATCAATTTATCTCCTAGATTGGTTTGAATAGAATACTTACCATCAAAATCGGTTTGAACACCTTTGCTTGTCCCTTTAATAATTATACTTGCACCTGGCAATGGTAATCCGTCTGATACTGAAGTTACTTTTCCTGTAATTGTTTTTTGTTGTGCATTTAATTGTATTGACAGAAACAATACAATAATGATTTGTAATACATTTTTCATAATATATAATTTTGATGATTATTTAATCTTTTATAACTGCAATGATTTCTGGTAATAAAGCGATGGCAGTTAATACCACAGCATTACTTTTTTTCTTAGTTACTTTCTTGGTATCTGTTGCTTCTGTTTTAACAACTTCAGATTTTCGGTTAGGAATACGAATCATAACCACTGAGTTTTCTGAGTCTTCTACAAAGTTTTCTTTGGTAAACTGATAAGCTAGTTCGATACCATCTTCTTCAAATGTTTTTACACTAGATTTTGGATGTTCAATCACATAAAGTAGTTTCTTAACATCTGTGGCAGTAGCTTGTCTGAGGGCTATACCATTAAAATGAGAATAGGCAACAATACTTATTAGATCTCCTTCAGTGACTCTTTTTGATAATAATTTAAAAGCTTGCTTAAGAATAACGCTGTCCTCTGTATTGAAACTATCTGCATAGCTTTCAATAAGAAAAGTGATATTTTTTGTTTTGGTGGAATCTGTCTTAGTACTGTAATGCTCTACAATAAAGGTTATAAAATTATCGAGAGTAACAGACTTTGTTTCAATGTTTTTTTCTTGTGAATGGCTTGCAATTGATAATAACAATGCAAGTGTGGTTGTGAATATCATTTTACTCACCCCTTTTCTATTTCTCTTTTTGAGTTCGTGATTTTTTTTTAAAAAGTTCATTGGTTTAGCATTTATAGTTGGTATAAAACTAAATGCCTTACCTAGAAAACAAAATCAATAATGAGTGAAGTAAGTCTTTGGGTGAGTTAACTAATAAATAATTAACTTTTGGTAATTATAAACAACAATAAGGTTTATTCCACTTTTTCATATTCGTAAGTGGTTCTATTGTTTTCTTCGAGGGTTTCTCCATTCCTATAAAAGTTTTCAATGATCAATTCTGTTGAAGATAGAGTAAGAACATTAAACTTAAAATTAGAATTTTGACCAAAAAGAATAGTTAATTCAGTTCCGTTGAGTGTAAACGATTGGTTTTCGGTAAAAAATTCACAAGGATCATTATCTGTATAATAAGAAATCAAAGCTCCATTTGAATTAAAAGTCAAAGTTTCTTGTAATTCGCAATCGGAAAGGTCTTCATTCTGTCCATCATAAATTTGATTTACCAAAATCCACTCTCCAATTATTGTAGGTTCATCTGAATTGGAGTTATTATCATCTGTTGAGCATGATAAAATTGTTATTCCGATTAAAACTACTAATAGTAAATTCAGTTTTTTCATTGCATTTAGTTTAGCTTAATTATTTATAACAGCTTTTATAGTTTCCTTACGTTGAATTTTACCATTTACGGTTTCAACAAATTTATCAGTAGTATAAATTTCTTTTGGTACTTCGAATTTGGTAAGTCCCTTTAAAATCTTAATTCTCTTACTAATGCTTTCCTTAGAATCTCTAGGGTTTTCCACAATTAAAACAAGCTTCTCACCAAGCGTATCGTCCACTTGACCAGCAAGGATAAAACGTTCATCTATTATAGGTTGCAACTTATCTTCAATCTGCTCAGGAAACAACTTTACTCCTCCAGAATTGATAACATTATCATAACGACCAAGTAATTCAAAACTAGTATCAGACTTTAAATCTACAACATCATTAGTCACTAAAGCTTCATTTACTAATTTTGATGCTTTTATTATTAAGCAGTTTCTTTCGTCTTCATCAAAACTAACATTCGGTAATGCTTTAAAGTTAACATCCCTTTTACCTGTCTTAGATTCTAATTGTCTTACAGCAACATGTGTTACAGTTTCCGTCATACCATAAGTCTCGTAGAACTTAGAGGATGCGCCTTCTATCTTTTCTAACAATGGCTTTGTTACTTTAGATCCGCCAACAATAATAGTTTTAATATTCCCAGTATAATTTATGGTGTGCTTTAATTGCAATGGAATCATAGCGCAGAAATCATATTTCTTTTCATAATCAAAAATTGGATGCGCACTTGGCTCCACACAATCAATTTCTAAGCCTAAAATCATAGCTCTAACGAGCATCATTTTACCTGCTATATAATGACTTGGCAAGCAGTCTATTGCTTTATCACCTGGCCCTAAACCAAAGAAATCTCCAGTAGCAATGGCAGAATTTACCATAGCTTGTTTTTTTAACTTAATAGTTTTTGGTTGCCCAGTTGAACCTGATGTATTTACATGCAAATAGTCATCGTTACTTAGCCAATCTATTAAAAAATTCCCTGTTACTTTTTCATAGACTTCTCCTTCTTTTATAAGGCTGTAAGCAACTTCTTTAAGGTCTTCATGATTAAAATGAAGTCCATTAAACTTAAAACGATTATGAACTTTACTATACTTAGGTGTCATCTACTCTATAATTTTGTAATCTTCTTTTGGTGGTTCTGTAACTTTTCCGAATAAGCGGTCAGACCAATTTTTCCAACCATAACGCTTAGATAGAATTAATAGCATTATCGGATATACCACTAACACTGGCATTAATATTTCTGATACTACATTCATAGAAGGAGCTGCAGTACTTTTAAAAACAGCATCTGTCTGCAATGCTGTCCAATCTGCAGTTACTAAAAGTGATGCCAATAGATTATTACCTAAGTGAAATCCTAGTGCTAATTCTAATCCATCATCCATTAAAGTCATAATACCTAATAACAATCCTGTACCTACATAAAAAATCATCATTTCCCAGAATCCAATGGCTCCAACCTCTGGATTAGCACTATGTGCAATACCGAATAATACAGAAGTTATAATTAAAGGAAACCATTTATTTTTTACTAGTACTCCAATATGTTGCATCAAATAACCTCTAAATAAGTACTCTTCTAAACCTATTTGAAATGGAAATAAAATGATGCTTACAAAAAATAACAAAGCAAATTTGCCTAGATTAAACTGAAACACTATTTCAGAAGAATCAATCGAATAACCAATAAAAAAAGATACTAGTGTAAATATGCACACCATTGAAAATGAGAATAATATTCGCTTAAAATCCACTTTTGATCTTGCAGTTGTTAGTGATAATATACTACGCTGATGTATATATTTAACCAAAATAAATAAGAGACCAAGTAAAAATGCAAATGGCAATAAATTGACAATTAAAGATATAATTGATGGCCAAGTTTTCATCATATCCATAGCAGCATCTAAATCAGCAGGATCAGAAATTAAATAGAACACAAAATTGGCAATAAATATACCAGCAACCAAAAAAGTTGTTAGTATAAACATCCATAGTTCGCGCTGTCCTTTGTAGGCTTGTTGTATATAGTTCATAGCTATAAATTAAATTTCCAGTGTTGTTTTAAATTGTAGTGCAAAGTACCATTTTTTACAATTAATGGCGAAGGAATATTATTTGTAAATAAACTTCCAGTTCCCAAACCTTGTGGCATACTGTTTTTAAGTGAGTAAGTCCATTGTGCAATCGCATTTAAACCAATGTTGCTTTCTAAAGCACTAGTAATCCACCATTTTATATTTAAATCTTCAGCCAAGTCAATCCAATGTTTACTTCCACTAAAACCACCAACTAAACTTGGTTTCAAAATAATGTATTGCGGTTTTATAGTTTGAAGTAAATGCTGTTTTTCTTCTTGAAAAAAGACTCCTATCAATTCTTCATCTAATGCTATTGGTAAAGGAGTCATTTCACAAAGTCGGGCCATAACATCAAACTGTTTTGGCTTTATAGGTTGTTCTATGGAATGCAATTGATATTCTGAAAGCCATTTTAATTTTTCTAATGCATCATCTTTTGAAAATGCGCCATTAGCATCAACACGTAATTCTATATCTGAAACTGAAAACTCTTTGCGTATTGATTTTAAAATATCTAATTCAGTTTGAAAATCGATAGCTCCAATTTTTAGCTTAATACAATCAAAACCAGCATTAATCTTTTCTTTAATTTGTTCTCGCATAAAATCTTCGCTTCCCATCCAAACTAAACCATTTATAGGAATACCATCAAACCCTTTAGTAAATGCTGAAGGAAATATTTGAAATTGGTCTAAACTCTCTAATGATTTAAAAGCGGTTTCTAATCCGAATTGAATACTTGGAAATTCTACAAGCTTACTGAGCAATTCTTCTAATTCAAGGTTTATATTTTCACAAACCCATTTAAGCTTATCTTCATAATCTGGTTGATCATCAATTGATAAGCCTCGTAAAATACCACACTCCCCTATTCCATTTTTATCTTTATGACTAAGCATTATAAACCAAGTCTCTTTGGTAGTCATTACACCTCTTGATGTTCCGCTAGGTCTTTTAAATTTTAAAATATATCGCTGGTAATTTGCTTTCATAATTAGACTCAAAAATACTCAATTAATTTCGTAATTTAGGACACATAAATTAACATCGATGCCTGACTTTCCTAATATAATCTTATATGCCATTCCGTTTTTCGTGTTAGCTATGCTATTAGAATTATATGTTACTACCAAACAACATATTAAGACTTATGAAACTAAAGATGCCTTTTCTTCTATAGCTATGGGATTAGGGAATGTTATACTAGGTTTTGCGAGTAAAGCTTTGGTTCTATTAGTCTTCTTTTGGGTTTATAATAACTTTAGATTGTTTACAATCCCTGTAGTTTGGTGGTCATTTGTTCTACTATTTTTTGTTGATGACTTTGCTTATTATTGGTTTCATCGCGTTTCGCATGAGTGTCGTTTATTTTGGGCATCACATGTGGTTCATCATTCTTCTGAGCACTATAATTTAAGTACAGCACTTCGCCAAACATGGTCTGGTGGTTTTTATACCTTTATTTTTTGGCTTTGGTTACCACTGTTGGGTTTTCATCCTGCAATGATATTATTACAGATGTCTATAAGTTTATTATACCAATTCTGGATACATACCGAAGCTATAAACAAAATGCCAAAATGGTTCGAAGCTATTTTTAATACACCATCTCATCATCGTGTGCATCATGGTAGTAATCCTATTTACTTAGATCGTAATCATGCCGGAATTTTAATCATATGGGATAGATTATTTGGGACTTTT
>NZ_JADGDZ010000050.1:0-16537 GCF_016744625.1 Winogradskyella sp. | reverse complement strand
TCAACCAGAATTAAAAAACGAAAAAGTAACTTATGGTTTAGTAACAAATATAAAGACCTACAACCTTATTAAAATTGCATTTATTGAATGGCTAAACATGCTTAAAGATGCGTTTTCTGGTCAGAAATCATTAAGAAATAGAGTTCTATACTTAATAAAACCTCCAGGTTGGAAACATGATGGTAGTGGGAAAGTTAGTGACGATTTAAGGTCTGAGTGGTTGGAAAGTAATACAAGTAAATAATTATATTAAGAGCTGTTGTCTTGCACCATTACTAACAAAAAATTAAGGTTAAAATCTTCTATAAAACCTAAATTTCAACAGCACATATTTATAAATACTCGCTCTTTTTCTATTACTAATATTTAATGTGCGAATCCGCATTATTAAGTTCTATAACGAATATAATTACGATTAAAAGAGTTTTAGTAGAAAGCCATAGATTTAAATGTATCTTATTGTATTGTAGAATATTACAAAAACAATATCGAGAGTATTGCAAATTTAAATTAAAGAATCATTTTTAGTGATTAGCATTATTTACAAGTCAAAACATGTTTGACTAAAATTATTGCGGTTTGCAATTTATCAACCATCATGCGTGATAACGTTAAGCATATAAAATGGGGATTAAAGGATGAATTGGTTGAACTCGTTCCTCTGAAAGTAATTCAAAAAAAATATATTGGTAAAGGTCGTTCTGCAAAAGTATATCTTTCATATTCGGGTAATGAAGGAATAGCTACAAAGACATTTACTGGCGAACCTGTAAGTAAATTAATCCTTTTTATTCTAACAGGATCTGCCAATCCATATACTTGGTGCGAAGATGCAATTCAATGTGCTATGATAAGGAGAAGAATATTATCATCTTTATGTCATATTTGGTTTGAAGACAAACTGAGATTACCCAAAACATATAATTACCGTTGGAATGTAAAACACAAGGCTTTTGAAATTGATACAGAATTTATTCCTGGCAAGCATGCTCCTTTATTTAATCCATTACATACAAATCAAGTGAATTATATGTCTGAATTGAAAAACGAGATTATGAAACCTCTGAAGGATAAATTAATTGAATCTGGATTTGATGGATTAGTTTGGCAGGCTGGTAAAGGGAATCCTGTTGCAGTCAGTAATTTTATGATGCTTAATAAAGAAAACGATAGAAGACAATGGATTTGGATTGATTTAGAATCTGGTCTTCCTGCACTATTTGCGATGAATCCATTATCAACATTGTTCTATTATATTCCAAAATGTATTAAGCATAGAGGTTGGCTTTTTGATCATGTAGATTCTGAAAAACTAACCAATTACTTAACAAAGAGTAAAGATGCTATTACCATAAAACTAGGAAAATACGCTTATAATAATCTTTGTACTGATGCAGATTTGTTATCTAAAACACAAAAAAAATGGACGCATTTAACTCGACATCAAAAAAGCTTATATTATGCAGCATCTCAAAAAAAAATAACAGAAGAATCTAAAATATATTATGAAAACAAGCCTATACGTTGGTTTATAAAAAATAGTGCAACCTTTTTAAAATCAGCAATTAAAAATACAGAAGAACTTGTTGTTAAATTTTTAAATAAAGTTTATAATTTTCGATACAAGAAATTTATTAAGCGTCTGTACCTCTATTTTTCAAGTGCAAAATACCGTTGGAGATTGACCAAATGGTATTTGAAAAAAGAAATTGATAAATGGTATTCTAGAAAGTTCTTCACTGAGTCAGAATCCAAATTTCTCAAGAGTGAACTCCAAAAAGACGATAAAAGTTCATATCTAACAGATTTCAGTATTCATATAGGTATAAAACCATTTGTTAAAATTTTTAGTTTTATAATAATGCCTCTATTGATTGCTGGTGGTATCTTCAGCATTCAATCAGGAACAATAATAATTTTAGTATCAGGTTCTGTAGCAAGAACATTATATACAGTTTGGAGAATGTCTCATAGTCTTATTAGTTCTAAACCTCATTTTCCAATTATAGCCTTAATTATAGGCTTGTTTCCAATCATAGGAAACCTAGCTTATCCAGCAGAATTAATTTATCAAAGTACAGGTAGCCGGAATAAAGTATCTAAATTTATAATTTATTCATTTAGCGCCAAAGCAGGATCTAAAATTCCAATTTGGGGAGGAAAAGACAGTGAAATTGAGCATCTTTTTAATAGAATATGCCATTTGATATTAAAATAGACCACAAAAAAATGGAGAGTTTTTGTATTATGATTTTTTTTTAAGTTTTAAAGTTCAACACTCTCACCAATATCCAACAACATCAAATCTTTATTCTTATCAAAAAACATACGTTTTGCTACTTCGTGGTCAATTTCAATATAGCCAAACGTATCAAAGTGATAACCTAATATCTTATCGCATTCTACAAAATCACTAGCTATGATTGCATCATTTATTCCCATTGTAAAATTATCTCCGATAGGTAGAATCGCTAAATCGAGTTTGGTTTGCATTGGTATAAGTTTCATATCCATTGTCAACGCTGTGTCTCCTGCTATATATATATTTTTACGCTCTCCTTCAATAATAAAACCACCTGGTTGTCCACCATATGTTCCATCTGGAAACGATGACGTGTGAATAGCATTAACATATTTAAGACTTCCAAAGTCAAAATCCCAAGTACCACCATGATTCATAGGATGACCTTCTAATCCTAGACTTTGATAATGTACTACAATTTCATAATTAGAAACGATTACCGCTCCTGTGCGTTTAGCTATAGCTGCAACATCTAAAATATGATCTTGATGTGCATGTGTTACTAAGATATAATCCGCTTTTAAGCTATCGATATCAATTGCTGATGCGTTTTCGTTGCCACTTATAAATGGGTCAACAAGAATATGAATGTCTTTAATTTGAATACCTAAACTGGCATGACCATAGAATGTTATTTTCATTTTTATAAAAATTTAAGGAACAAAACAATCCTTAAATTTAATACAAAATATAGCCAACACCTAGAAGTAAAGCAAATAGAAACGTAGATAAAGCTAAAACTTTTAACTGACTATCAAAGTCATTAGGTAGCTTAGCTACTTTTATCTTTTTTACATGAATTATTAACGGAATAAATGCAAGGAGATATATAAAGTTATAAGGCTCTACATAATATAAAACTGAGAAGATTACAGTAATAACCATTGCACCAACAATTAAAAAGTAATGATATTTTTTGGCACGATCTAAACCTAACTTTACTGCCATTGTTATTTTGCCAGCATTAGCATCAGAGTTAATATCTCGCATATTATTAAGGTTTAAAACACCAACACTTAATAAACCTAAAGCAATTGCAGGAAGAATAACAACATGATCTATAGTATGCATATAGAGCAAATAACTCCCGATAGTACTCATTAATCCAAAAAACACAAACACAAAGACATCTCCTAAAGACCTGTAGCCATATGGTGAATCTCCCATAGTGTAATTTAGAGCAGCATAAACGGATAAGCCGCCAAGAAAAATAAATAGCAACAGAAAAAGGAAATTAGTTGGTCCAAAAGCTGCCCAAATAAGAGATAAAGTTAGAATGATAACTATTATAATATTAAATTTTATAGCATCAAGCATTTCTTCTGGTGTAATCTCACCACTTTGAATTGCACGTTCAGGACCAACACGTTCTTCATTGTCTGTACCTCTAACACCATCACCATAATCATTAGCAAGATTAGATAAAACTTGCAAACTCATAGTTGTTAAAATGGCTAGTACTAAAACCCACCAACTAAAATGTCCATTATAATAGGCAAAACAGGTTCCTAAGATTATTCCAGAAACTGAAAGTGGTAATGTTCTTAAGCGCATGGCAGAAAGCCATGGTTTAATTTTTCTCATTCAAAGTTGTTTAGATTAAGGTATCCATTTCTTCGGAAAGTTAGGTTTCCTTTTTTCTAAAAAGGCATCTCTACCTTCTTTTGCTTCCTCTGTCATGTATGCTAATCGTGTTGCTTCACCAGCAAAAACTTGCTGACCAACCATACCATCATCGGTAAGGTTCATAGCAAATTTTAGCATTTTTATTGATGTTGGTGATTTAGCCAATATTTCTTGAGCCCATTCATAGGCAGTAGCTTCTAATTCAGAATGAGGAATCACAGCATTTACCATTCCCATTTCATAAGCTTCTTGTGCAGAATAGTTTCTTCCTAAAAAGAATATTTCTCTAGCTCTTTTCTGACCAACCATTTTAGCTAAATATGCTGAACCATATCCACCATCAAAACTTGTTACATCTGCATCAGTTTGTTTAAAAATAGCATGTTCTTTACTCGCTAAAGTTAAATCACAAACTACATGTAAACTATGTCCACCACCAACTGCCCAACCTGGTACAACTGCAATAACTGCTTTTGGCATAAAACGAATTAGACGTTGTACCTCTAATATATTTAAACGATGATAGCCGTCTTCACCAACATAACCTTGTTTACCTCTAGCCTTTTGATCACCACCAGAACAAAAACTCCAAATACCATCTTTAGACGATGGTCCTTCTGCACTTAAGAGCACAACACCAATATTTACATCTTCATTTGCATCATAAAATGCGTCGTAAAGCTCTGAAGTGGTTTTTGGCCGAAAGGCGTTTCGTACATCTGGGCGATTAAAGGCTATTCTTGCAACTCCGTTGCACTTAGAATACGTAATATCTTCATAAGATTTGGCAACTTTCCAATCTATATGACTCATTTTTTTCAATGTTTAGAACGCAAAAATAAGGAATTAATAATAATGAGCTAAGCATAATTTTTTATTAGTTTTTATTATGTACGCATAGTATATTTGCATCCGTTTTATAATTATAATGATTAATAGCCCTTACCTTAATAGCAAAGACTATGCGCTCCTTAATGTGAAATTAGGGAGTGTGTATCTTTTTGATAATTATGTAGTTGTAGAGTTTAACGAAGGTGTCGATATCAATTTTAACAACTTCAAAGAAGTATCAGACATTATCAAAAAGCAATATGATGATAGACCTTTTGGCTTTATCGCTAATCGATTAAACTCCTACTCTATAGATCTTACAGATGCGACAAAATTCAATGCGAATTTCCCAAATTTGAAAGCTTATGCTATTGTGGTTTATAATTCATTCACGCAACGTGTTTTTGAAATAGAAAATCACTTCTTTAAATTTAATAGAGAAGCCTTCAAAAATCTTGAAAATGCCGCTGAATGGGTCGAACAAACACTATCTATTGACAATTAGTATACGTATTATTTCTATCTATAAATTAAAAAGTTAAATAAGCTTGAGTTTTACTTGACTAAAACTATTAGCTTCAATCTATATATATAATCCTAAATAGCTCGTATTCATATTTTTATGTGACTTATTTAAAATTATAGTGTCTAATAATAGGCTTTGGTTATCAAGCCCATAAAATTTGGCTATAAATAAATACTATTGGAGCATGAACATTGAAAAAACAAACTTATCTGCACAAATTGTTAAACAAGCAAAATCCGAAGTAGGTACAGTCCATTTCTTTAAAGACCTAGCTGTTGTAGAATTTTATGAAGGTGTGCATATAGATATAGCCACTGTAAAAAAAACGATTTCAGATCTTATTGATTATTTCGGACAATCAAAACCTTTTGGCATCATTGCTAATAGAATTAACTCCTATTCAGTTGCTCTTCTAGATATAAAAGATGCGAGATTGGCTTTGCCTAATTTAAAGGCTTATGGTATTGTTAGCTATAGTAGTGCTAGCCGAATGAGTGCGGAAATTGAAAGCAGCATTTGTGAATGGAAAGATATATGCTTTGATAATCTTCATGAAGGATTAGATACTATATATAAAAGAGTTAAAGACAGTATTAATGTATCACTCAACTAATCTAATACCTTCATTAACTTCAATAGTGATTTGTCTTTCCTTATAAAGTGATCCTATGGCTTTTTTGAAGCTCTTTTTACTCATTTGAAGCAATTCCTTAATTTCTTCTGGATTAGATTTATCATGAAGTGGTAAAAAACCACCATTATCATGTAATTCGTTTAAAACATGTTCTGCATTAGGCTCTATATTTCTATAACCTATTTGATTTAATGAAACATCTAACTTATTGTCTTGGCGTACTTTCTTTATAATACCTTTTAAACGATCACCTACACTAATATCTTTATAAATATCGTCTCTAAAAATTAGACCTGAGTGAATTTTATTTACAATAACATTCATTCCTAATTCTGAAGGATGTGATACAATTAAATCAACTTCATCAAATTGAGCTACAGTCAATTCTTTATTGTCTAGAAAGCTATTTGTTTTACTCGAAGCAACGAGACGTTCAGTTTCATCGTCTAAATAACAATGCACTAAATACCATCCGCCAGATTTCATCTTAAAGGCTTGTTCCTTAAATGGGCAAAACAATTCTTTTACCAAACCCCAATCTAAAAATGCTCCGAAATTAGTGACTTGATTGCAGCGTAATAAAGCAAAATCTCCATTTTTTATATAGGGTTGATCTGTAGTTGCAACTGGTCGTTCTTCATTATCTAAATAGACAAAGACTTCAATTTTCTCACCTATTTCAAATACTTCAGGCACATAACGATTTGGTAATAAAACTTCATTATCATTTCCATCTCCTAAGAATAATCCTGGTTCTGTATCTCTTAAAATTTCGAGAGTATTGTATTCGCCTAAATATATCATGCTGCAAAGGTATTCATATTAACACAAAGAAAAAGCGCTATAATTATTTAATTATAGCGCTTCTAAATATTTTAAATCTATTTACTAGTAAACAGATGCTTTGTTAAAATGTGTACACAATAAATAATAAACTACCGCTCTATACTTGTTTCTATTAGATTGTCCATAAGTATCCATTACAGAAGCAATAGCTTTATCTAAATCAGCACTATCTTTTAATCCTAATTTTTTGATTAAATAGTTGTTTTTTACAGTTGCTAATTCTTTTTCGTCAGAACCAGAAACAGTCGATGAATCTGCATTATAAATCGAAGGACCTAAACCAACAGTTACTTTAGTTAATAAATCCATGTCTGCATTAACACCACATTTGTCTTTTAAATCTGCCGCATACTTTGCGATTAAGTCATCTCTTTTACTCATTTTGTAATTATTTTAGGTTAAAAAATTGTCTCACTAAAGGTAAGTAATTTTTAGACACACAAAAAGTGAATAAGTCACTTGTTCTTAATATTTAACAAAAGGTTACTTTATAAATTTAAAATAATCTAAGAGTATATCATCATTACTTCTAGAAGGTGTAAATACTTCTAATAACTTTGGTTCATTAGACGTCTCATAGAATGTTACTAGTTCATCTTCTAAAGATATTCCATCTGTAGCTTTGTGATATTCAAAACCATACATCTCACATAATTGCTTGGCAGATAAATGATGCTTTGTTTCGAAAAAAGTATCAAAATTAGCTGTATTCTTATGTCCTGGCAAGATTCTAAAAATGCCACCTCCTTCATTATTAATAACTATAATTCTAAAATTCTTAGGAATGTAATTATTCCATAGCGCATTACTATCATAAAAAAAGCTTAAATCACCAGTTACAAATGTCACTTGTTTTTTGATAGCAACTGCTGCACCAATTGCAGTACTCGTACTTCCATCAATACCACTGGTTCCTCTGTTGCAAAACACCTCAATACGTTTAGGTAGTTGAAATAATTGTGTATAACGAATGGCAGAACTATTACCAACTTGTAATTGACTTAACTCAGGTATGTTTTTTAAAATGGTATTAAAGACTGAAAAATCTGAAAATGCAATGGTTTTTAGATAAGCATCGTGTAGTTTCCGACGTTTCTGTCGTACTACTAACCAGTTCGCTTTATAAGTACTTTTTGTATGATGTGTTACTTGCTGTAAAAACACACTTAAAAATGTATTCGGAGTTAATTTAATATGTTTATCTAAACAGAAAAAGGTATCATTAGCTCTAAACGAATCTACATGCCAATGATGTGTTGGTTTGTAAGTTCTTAAAAAGGCTTTTATCTTTTTAGAAACCACTAAACCACCGAAAGTTAATAATATTTCGGGCTGTAATGCTTTAAAACCTTCTTTATCTAATGGTGCTATGATTTTGTCTATTCCAGAGAAAAAGTCGGGATGATGTAAATTAGAAGTCGTTTCTGTAAACACTAAAACGCTATCATCATCAACCAATTTTTGCAACCATTTTTCTTCGATAGAATTGGGTTGTAAAACACCTACTAAAATCATCTTCCGTTTTGTACTATGCCATACGTTTAAAAGACTTTTAATTTCAAAATCATCTATATTATCTATTCGATTTTGAAGCTTAAACTGTTTTGGATTAATAGACAATTCTTCAACCGTTTCGTATAAAGGTTCATCAAAAGGAATATTAATATGAACTGGTCCTGATTTTATGGCAGCAAGAGATAGTGAATCATGAATCTCAGACTCATTATAAGATTGAATATCTTTTTGAAATCCTAAAAAACGTTCGAGCTTATTCTCAATGCTTTTAATTATTGGCAACTCATTTTCTTTAACGGTCTTATCTTCTTCCTTTAAATCTAATTTTAGGTTCGCGTTATATAATACATGCTCGCCATAAATATTTTTCTGTTTTATGGTTTGGCCATCTCCAACATCTATCAAATGTTTTGGTCTATCTGCAGATAATACAACCAATGGAATATGACTGTAATAGGCTTCTGCAATTGCAGGATAATAATTCAATAAAGCACTGCCAGATGTACAAACTACTGCAACTGGCTCTTGTATTTGTTGTGCAATTCCGAGTGCGAAAAAAGCAGCACAACGTTCATCAACAATACTGTAACAGTTAAAAAAGTCATCGTGTGTAAACCCAATGGTTAAAGGAGCGTTTCTGCTTCCTGGAGAAATTACAATGTGTTTAATATTATGCGTTTTGCATAAGGTAACTACGGTTTGGGATAAGGGAATTTTAGAGTGCTTCATTACTTACAAATATAGAAAAATCTATAAGTTCTTAACCAAGCACATTACCAATTGTTTTAGTTTTATTAACGGTTTCTTCCCATTCATTTTCTGGATTAGAATCTTTGGTAATTCCACCTCCAACATAAATAACAGCCTTACTTTTAAGCAATTGTACACAACGCAAGTTTACGTAAAAATTAGACTGTGCTTTTACAACAGCGTAAGCGTTATTCTCTACATTACGTCTGTTTGTATTTCTTGTTTTAGATTGTTTTAAATTAAGCTCTCCTAAAAACCCTGTGTAGTATTCTCTGTTATAACCTTCATTTTGAAGGATAAAATCTTTAGCATCTTGCTTAGGAAAACCACAGACTGCTGGTGTTGGATGCAAGGCTTCTATAATAGATTTTAAACTTGCAGAAGAATCAATTAAGCTTGTAATTCTAGATTTGAGATGAAGTAAATTTCCTGCTCTAATGGTTTCAACATCAGACACATTAATCTGCTTGGTGTAGGGTTCAATCTTATTAATAATATAATCCGTTACGATTTTTTGTTCTTCAACTTCTTTGTTGGTCCATAATGCCTCAACGTCTTTATTAAAAGATTGCGTGCCTGCTAATGAAATTGTTGTTAGCTGCTTACCTTCTACTTTAAACAATAATTCTGGTGTTGCACCTAACCATAACCCAACCTTAGGATGGTACCAACAATATACCATCGCATTTTTATAAGTATTATATAGTGTTTTGAAAATTGAAATTGGATTATTGTTTTGCAATGATTTAGCTTCACATCGAGACAACACCACTTTTTTGAATTCTCCGTCTTTAATGGCTTCAATTCCTTTTGAAACTAATTCAATATGAGCGTTTTTATTAGTTGCAGCAATTGTAGCATCGCTTACTTTATCATCAATTTCTATCTGATTGACTTCTAAACTATAATGCTCGCATTCAGCTTCTAAAAAAACAATACTTTCATCTTTAAAATCGAAAGGTGCAAACACAAATCCACTTTCAGAAAACGTTTCAGTTTTATGCAATGTATTGTCTTTCTGCAACCAACATTTAATAACAGAATTTATGGGTCTGCTATAAACCACAAAAGGTAATTGATTAGAATACTGAGTTTCTAGAGCTTCAAAAAATGAATCCTCATTCATCCTTTTATTTACTTTTTGGAAGTGAAATTGTAGATAAACGACAAATAGAAATTAAATTACCAGCCTCGTCTGTAACTCTAATATCTAGAAGTTGTGTTGTACGACCTTTGTGCAAAAACGTAGCTTTTGCATACACAAAACCTTCTGTTACACTTTTAAGATGGTTTGCTGTAATTTCTATACCTCTAACAAAGTATTTATCTAAATTTGTAAAAAAATGCGAAGCAAAACTACCAACGCTTTCTGCTAAAGCTGCTGTAGCGCCACCATGTAAAACACCATCTGGTTGGTGTACTCTTGGTGTTACTGGCATTCTTGCAACTAAGAAATCATCTCCAAAATCCACAATCTCAATACTTAAGGTTTCCATTAAGGTGTTTTTGCATATAGCATTAGCCTTAGCCAATGTGTCTTCCTTAGATAATTGCATATAATACTGTATTTTTATTCTTGATTAACAAAAGTACTGAAACTACCTAGAATAATGAATTCGCAAGAGAAAGAAATCACATATACAACAAGCAACTCCTACTCTACTTTAAACCAACTTACAGAACACACCAAAACGGTTTGGTTTGTTTGCCATGGCATGGGTTATCTTAGTCAGTACTTTCTAAAATATTTTAAAAGTTTAAATACTGAAGAGAATTATATCATCGCTCCACAAGCTCCAAGTAAATATTATATTCAACCAAAAATGCATATTGGCGCCAATTGGTTAACAAGAAATAATACTGAAGCCGGAATGAAAAATATTCTAAATTATTTTGATACGGTTTTTGAAGCTGAACAAATTCCAAATGATATTAACCTTATTATCCTAGGTTATTCTCAAGGTGTCAGTGTGGCTATGCGCTATATGGTGAAGCGACAATTGCAATGCTCTCAGTTAGTATTGCATTCTGGTGGCATTCCTAAAGAATTAAATGCTGAAGATTTTGAATATTTAAATGAATCTACCAAAGTGAAATTGATTTATGGTACTAACGATGAGTATTTGGATGAAGCGCGTATAAAGCAAGAATCGGAACGTGCTGTTTCACTTTTTGGAGATAGAGTTACTATTCTTCCATTTGATGGAAAGCATGTGGTTAATGTAAATTATATAAATGATTTGATTTAAATAGAATCTTCATTGCGAGGACGAAGGACGTGGCAATCTCATGAAATGTACAAATTATTATGAAAAAATCTCATGTGTATTTCATGGCTAACAAAAAATAACACTACGATTTATGTAGGTATCACCTCGAATTTGACAAAAAGAGTTTATCAACACAAAACCAAAACGTATAAAGGATTTACAACAAAATATAATTGTGATAAATTAGTATATCTTGAAGAATATGGTACCATTGAAGAGGCCATTGTGAGAGAAAAACAAATAAAAAAAGGAAACAGAAAACGAAAAGAAAATCTAATCAACAAAAATAATCCAGAATGGAATGATTTATCTGAAGGTTGGCTTTTTTACTTTGAATAAAACAATATCAATTAAAACGTCATTACGAGGAATGCAGTGACGTGGTAATCTCATGATGCGAAGAATTATCAATAAACAGATTGCGAAGCTGACAAAAAAGTCAGCTTCGCAATGACGGAAACCAGAAATTTATGAACATACCAACACTAGAAAACAACAGAGTAAAACTCACATTATTAGACTTAAGTAATTATAGCAACTTAGAGTCTATTACAAAAGAAAAAGACCTCATTCTCTATTCTCCTTCAGATATTTCTACACCAGAAAAATTGAGAGATTATGTTCAAGTTGCTGTTGATGGCTACTACCATAAAACTACTATTCCTTTTATAATTTATGATAAAGAAAAGCAAACTTATGCTGGCTCTACACGGTTTGGTTTAATAAACTGGAAAAATAAAGTATTGCATATTGGTTGGACATGGATTGGAAACAATTTTCAAGGCACAGGACTCAATGCCAACATGAAATTTTTAATGTTGCAATATGTTTTTGAAACTTTAGAATTTGAAAAAGTAGAATTCCGTATTGACGAACGTAATAATAAATCTCGTCGTGCTGTAGAAAAATTAGGTGCAACTCTAGAAGGTATCTTAAGACAAGATACAGTTATGAATGATGGCTTTAGACGCAGTACGTGCTGTTATGGCATATTAAAAGCAGAATGGCCAGATATAAAAACAAAGATTTTCTCTATTTAGATAAATAAATAATAATCCAATTGTCATTACGAGGAATGAGGTACGAATGACGTGTTTAAATCGTCATTGCGAGGACGAAGGACGTGGCAATCTGTTTATTGGTAATTCTTCGCGTCATGAGGTTGCCACAGCTGACAAAAAAGCCAGCTTCACAATGACAATACAATTTATATTCTTTTAGCTCGTCTGCTGTAGCATCTTATTCTTTTCTTTTAGTACAGCTAATTGCTTTTCTAAAAACGTAATCGCTTGTTCTGTTTTATAACTTGTCTTAGATGCAAAGTCTTTTAAATCTTCCTTAAATTTATCTTTACCAGACTCTGCGGCTTTAGATAAATCATCTTTTACTTCTGTAAAATCAGTAGTAATTTGGTTTTTAATATCCTTGCCTTCTTTTTTAAGCGTATCTCTGGTAACACTACCTTTTTCTGGTGCTAATAATACTCCTGCTGCTGCTCCTATTAATGCGCCTAAAACTAGGGCTCCTTTAAACTGAATCATATCTTTTTTCTTTTAATTAAACTTGTTTTACTTATATGTAGTAAAACTTACTGTTTTGTTACAAACAAGTTTAATACCAAGTGTTTGTAATTCATATTATTAAACAGTTTTAAATATTTTTTTTATTATAGCTTGAATATCCGTTACAAAACCTTTATACTTGTCTTGAGTAATTTTCTTTAAAATAGAATCAACTCTATCATATTCGATTTTATCAATTTCTCCAATATTACTCAAATTATCTATTAAATCTTTTAAGTAGAATTCTAAAGGAGAATTACGCTTAATTAATAAATCCAACTCATATAATCTATATCTTAAAGAATTTTTAAAAATACCTTGACCATCCCACATTTGTGCTCTTACTCTTGCTATATCCATTTCAATACTATTTTTAGAAAATTCAGCATCAGATTGAACTTCAGATATTAAATCTTTTAAATTTAATTCTTTTTGTTTAAAGTCTTGCTTAATAGAAGTCAGGATTTCATCATTAATCTGTTTTGTTAGTTGCATTTGATTATTAAAATTGTTTACCATAGTCTCAATCTGTTTCTCAACATTGCTATTAAGATTTGTAATTTGTTGGGTATAGTTTTCATTAAAACTCTTTAATAATCCTTGGAATTCTTTTTCTGTTTCTTTTAAATTTTTATCAATTTTATCCTTGTACTTATTTTGATCCTTCTTATTTTATTCTATAAATTCTTCATAATTTTTTTGAATTTTTAAATCAAACTGTTGAATCAAGTTTTCTAATTCTTTTTTATTATATCGAAAATTAAAAAAAATATTAGTTCCAAATATTGCTAGTATTATTACTATTATACTTCCCATAGACCATTGAAATATTTCTTGAATACCTGATGTTTCTTCTTGAAATTGCTCATAAAGAATTTTGTAAACTTCAGCCAAATTATTTTGCTTTAATGTTTTAGAAGTTTCTTTTATAACTATACATAGCAAGATTGGAAAAGTAAAACCTATAAATTACTTTTAGTTTTGTCTTAATAGAAACGATAACACATGGCAGAACAACCAAAGTCTAAGTCTTATTATCAGCAGAATTTAAATAAAGTTGTGGATTATATCCATAACCATTTAGATACTAAGATAGATATTGCGCAATTGGCAGACTTGTCTCATTTTTCGAAATTTCATTTTCATCGCATTACTCGAGCTATGCTTGGCGAGCCTATTGGTGCATATATTACAAGAGCACGTATAGAAACGGCAGCTAAGATGATTAGATATTCAGAAAACCAAATTGAGCAAATAGCTTATAGTGTAGGTTTTGAGACACCTTCTTCCCTATCTAAAGCGTTTAAAAATCATTTTGGTGTTTCGCCTAGTGCGTATCGTAAAAATAAAAAACTCATCATTAAAACAACAAACATTATGAAAACAGAACTCAACATTAAAAAACCAAAAATCTTAGATATAGAAGACCAAAAATGTCTCTACTACAGTATGCAAGGTGCTTATCAAGACTTAGACTATGGCTCTGCTTGGGAAAAACTTTGGGCAGAAGTAAAAACTCAAAAACTATTTACTAAAGGTATAAATCATATTGGTTTACCATACGATGACCCTAAGGTTACTGAAGCAGATAAAATTCGCTATGATGCGTGTTTAATTATTCATAAAGATGCTAAACCAAATGAAGATGTTGGCGTTAAAGAATTAAAAGGCGGTAAGTTTGCTGTATTCTTATACCAAGGCAGTTATAAATACTTTGCAGATGTTTATAATTACATGTTTAATGAGTGGTTAATCAACACAGACTACGAGCTCAGAGATGCTCCTTGTAGAGAGAAATATATTAATGATGCAAGACGTGTTGAAGAACATAAATTAAAGACTGAGTTTTATATTCCTATTAAATAGAACAGTCATTACGAGGACAAAGGACGTGGTAATCTACTTAATGGTAATTCTTCGCATCATGAGATTGCCACATCACGCCTCAAAACCGTGATGCGCAATGACGTAAAATTGAGTGTTATTTGAGTAACCAAGTAGCTCGCTTTTTCAATAAATACATTTTTTCTAAGGTATTCGTAACTGTTTTTAAAGCTAAATCTATTTGTGATAAAGCTTCATCAATATTATCGGTTTCAGCATAATAATCTGCCTTAGCTGCATAGTACAGATAAGCACGTTGTTCTAAGGCTTCCGGTTGTAGTTGCCTAAAGTAAGTATCAGCTTTCTCATAATCTTTATTCTGAATACTAATTACAGCCATAGTAAGTATATGCGATGGCATTGGTTGCAAGCTGTAAAGTGCTTCATACCACTGTAAAATCTTATTCCAATCCGTTTCCCAAAAAGTAGCAGCACGCAGATGTTCTGCAGCTATAGCTGCTTCATAATGATAACATGAGAAATGTTCTGTCTCAACTGCTTTGGTCATCATAGTATTGCCTAATTGCACTAATGGGAAATGCCATAAAGATCTATCTTGTTGTTTTAAATCCAATAGTTCGTTATCTACGCTTTGTTTTGCATCTAGTCGTGATGAATGGAAACACATCAATGCAAAAAGCGCATAGCTTTCGGGTAATCTTGTTTGTTTATGTTTTAACAATAGTTTACATAAACGCATGGCTTCGCTGCATAAATCTGCTCTAATTAATTGGTCTTTACTGTTAGAATGAAAGCCTTCGTTAAAAATGAGGTATAATACTTCCATTACGCTTTCTATGCGTTCTGGTAATGTTTTTCCATGTGGAATATGAAATTGTATTTCAGACTTCTGAATGGCCTTTCTGGCACGCATTAAACGTTTTTTAATGGTGTCTTCTTTTGCCAATAATGCTGAAGCAATTTCTTTGATGCTAAAACCAGAAACCGTTTTTAAAGCAAATGAAATACGATCTCTTGGATCTAGTTTAGGATGACACGCGATAAATATCATTCTCAGTTGTGCATCTTCAATTTCGGAATCTAAGAACAATTCATTAATTGCAATAGCATCCGTTCCTTGTGTAATATTTGGAAGATTATTTTTTTGAGATTTTAAAGTTCTAAAGATGTCTAAAACTCTATTTTTAGCGGCTTTGGTTAACCAAGCTTCAGGATATTCTGGTTGTTGTTTTCGCCAAGATAAACTGGCTTTTATAAAAGTGTCTTGGACTGCATCTTCGATTATTTGGAGATTAGACAATCCAAATATTCGTGTTAAAACAGAGACCATCTTTCCACTATGATGTCGAAATAGATGGTCTATGTCTTTATATTCCATTACTTATCAAACACCATTACTTCACGAATCTCAACTGTACCATCTAAATCATAATCTGGGAAATCTTGAGCAATTTCTTCTACAGCATCAAAATCTTTAGCTTCAACCAAATAGTAACCACCTACAATTTCTTTTACCTCAGCAGAGGTTAAATCTGTAACTGTTCTGTTTTCACCAACAATACGTCTCATTCCTGGATTTAAGGCATTTCCTCCTCTTAAAACACCTGCTTGTTCCATTTTGTTTCCCCAAGCAAACCATTTTCCCATTCTGTTTTGAAGTTCTTCAGGAGATAAGCCTAAGTCAGCATAATCTGCTCCACTAAAAATCATCATAAATTCTTTCATAATTTCTAAAATTTAATTGTTTATACTCTTAAGACGTTCTCCAAAATATAAAAGGGGACAATTTATTCGAAAAATAAATTTCTGTATGAATATATAAACTTTATA
>NZ_JADGDZ010000049.1 GCF_016744625.1 Winogradskyella sp. | reverse complement strand
AAATATCCCTAAAACAGTTAAAACGACTAATAAAGAACTTATAATTAATCTATAGTTAAATAATTGAGGGTTAACTATCATTAGTAATTTTCTTAGTTGCTGCGAAATTAGATTATATTGAAGTGTAATTTTATTTTATTCGATGTAAGTGGTAAAAAATTTGTTAAACTTGTTCTTTCCAGAAGTCTGCGAAGCCTGTAATAATGCTTTGATAGATAATGAGTTGATTATATGTACAAATTGCAGGCATCAATTACCAGTAACAAATTTTCATTTTGAGAATTCTGAAGCTGTAAATAAAATCGTTTATGGACGTGTAAAACTCAAAAATGCAACTGCCTTATTACATTTTTCAAAAAAAGGAATTGTACAGCAATTATTACATAACTTAAAATATCGAGGACATGAACAAATCAGTGCGTTTTTCGGAAAGTGGTTGGGTGTTGAGCTGAGTAAAATTAAGGCTTATGAGGATGTCGATGTTGTAATACCGGTGCCTTTATATAAGACTAAGCTGAGAAAAAGAGGCTATAATCAGGTTGCTAAATTCGGAAAAGAGATTGCAAAAGCTTTGAGTGCAGAATATAATGATACGGTTTTAGTGAAAACGAAAGCAACCAAAACCCAAGTATTTAAAGGACGATTAACACGTTGGAATGATGATGGAGCATTATTCAGTATTTCAGAAACTGAATCTCTAAAAGGAAAACACATTCTATTGGTTGATGATATTATTACAACAGGAGCTACTATTGAAGCTTGTGCTTCCGTTTTGTTAAAAATTGATAATATTAAGTTAAGTCTTGCAACAATGGCAATTGCAGATTGATTTTTTCGTTTTGACTATAGATTTTAAAATTGTTTCTTTGTGCTAAATTATTTTGAATAGATGCGTTTACCTTTAATGCGAGTTTTAAGTATTGTTTTCATTGCAATAACCATTGTTAATTGTGCTAATCGTGGTACACCATCTGGTGGTGAAAAAGATGTTGCGCCACCAGTAATAAGGAAATCTATTCCTGAAAATTTTTCGACCAATTTTAAAGGAAATGAGATCAAAATTTATTTTGATGAGTATGTTAAAATAAAGGATGTTCGTAAACAGCTTATTATTTCTCCTCCAATGGATACACCTCCAACGGTTACTCCCTTAGGTGGAGCGAGTGAATATATTACCATTAAAATCAGCGACACTTTAAAAGATAATACGACCTATGCGTTTAATTTTGGAGAAAGTATTGTAGATAATAATGAAGAAAACCCATATCCTTATTATCGTTATGTCTTTTCTACAGGCGCAACGATTGATTCATTATCTGTTAAAGGTTATGTGATTGATGCTTTAAATGAAGAACCTGATACTTTTATTTCTGTGATGTTATATGAGGCAGATTCTACCTACTCAGACTCTATAGTTTATAAGGATAAGCCAAGATATATAACAAACACATTAGATAGCCTTACAAGTTTTAGCATAGACAATATCAAAGAAGGACAGTACAAGTTAATTGCATTAAAAGACAAGAATAGTAATTATTTGTTTAATCAGAAAGCAGATAAAATAGGCTTTAAAGAAGGTTTTATTTCTGTACCAACAGATTCATCTTTTAAGGTCACTTTATTTAAAGAAGACATTAATTTTAAAGCCATAAAACCGAAGCAAGGTGGTGAGACTAGAATCATTTTTCCTTATGAAGGAGATTATGAGTCTATGCGAATAAAAGTCTTAGGAGAAACACCAGAAGGTTATCAAACACGTATTATCAAAGATGCAGATAAAGACACTTTACATTATTGGTATAAACCAAAATTTGAAATAGATACCACTTTTTTCATTGTAACGAATAAAGATTATGTTGATACATTAAAACATCATTTCAGAAAAATTAAAGCAGATTCTTTGCAGTTAAAAATTGTTTCTCCAGGAACCTTAACTTCAGAAGAAGAATTTATTCTCGAAGGTAACGTGCCATTAACAGCGATTGACAAATCGAAAATAAAACTAATGGATAGAGATTCAGTAGATACTGATTTTGAAGTTAAATACGATTCTATTTTTAACCGCTATACATTTCCTGTTAAAAAGAAAGAAGGTCAGAAGTACTTTTTTAAGATGTTACCAGGAACCTTTACAGATTTTTATGAAAGCATAAATAAGGATACTTTAGATTACACGTTTAGAACTAAAAAGAATTCTGAATACGGAAATATTCGGGTGAATTTAAGAAATGCTAAATTTCCAATGATTATACAATTGGTGGATAGTAGAGGTGAAGTTCTCTATGAACGTTACACAACAGAATCACCTGTAGTAGATTTTACAAATTTGTTACCTAAACAATATGCCTTGCGTGCTATTTTTGATGCTAATGGCAATGGAAAATTTGATACTGGAAATTATTTATTTGGTATTCAGCCAGAACGTGTTAGTTATTCGCCTCCAATAGAAGAAGTACGACAAAGCTTTGATTTTATTATAGATTTTACACTTCTAGACTAAAGTTATCTCTATCGTTTAAGAAATTGAGTTTCTCTCTGTATTTTTTAATTGCATCTTTTTTTAAAACAACGATTTCAATAGCCTCTTTATCTGCAGGAATTGAATCAATTCTATTTCCTAAAATATCATAAGCAGCAGAATGCCCAGTATATTCATAATTGTTTCCATCTAATCCTACTCGATTAACACCAATACAATAGGTCATGTTTTCTATGGATCGTGCTTTTAAGAGTGCATCCCAAGCATTAATTCTTGCTTTTGGCCAATTGGCAACATAAAGCAAAAGATCGTAGTCTTCTGTATTTCTAGCCCAAACCGGAAACCGCAGATCGTAACAAACCAAAGGGCAAATTTTCCAACCTCTAAAATTGAATATTACTTTTTTTGTGCCAGCAGTATAGACTTTATGTTCACCAGCTAGTGTAAACGTATGACGTTTATCGTAATGTGTAATTTCTCCTGATGGTTCTACACAAACTAAACGGTTAAAGTAGTTGTTGTTTTTAGAAATGATAAGACTACCAATGATTGCAACTTGTTTTTCTTTAGCCTTCTCTTTTAACCAAGTAATGGTTTCACCATCCATGGTTTCGGCAATAGACGATGCATTCATTGTAAAGCCAGATGTAAACATTTCTGGTAAAACAATAAGATCAATATTGGTTGTAATAGTATTGATTTTATCGTTTAGCAAGCGTTTATTTTCTATTGGGTTTTCCCAAATTAAACGGGTTTGAATTAATGCAACTTTCAATTCTGTATTCATATTTTAAAATTACAAATTTGATTGCAAAAAAGTAGGAATAAAAAAAGCAATCTAAAAATATCTCTTTAGATTGCTGTTATGAATTGAAGCTAATTGTTTTCTACAACTTACGTTTTGCTTTTTCTAATCTTTTAGTAAACTTTTCAAGTTTTTCGAGCCATTTACTTTCATCTTCTGGGGATAATTTCCCTTTCTTTTTAAGCTTTTCGTATTTCTTTCGAGCTTTTTCTGCTTTTTTCTTGTCTTTTTCTAGTTTTTCAGACGCTTTTTGGACCTTTTCCTGCATTTTTATTTTTCCTAAAATCGTGGCAACTTGTTTTAAAATAGCATCTTTTTCCTCAAGATTTAAAGTTTCAGTAACGTCTTTTCCGTCTAAAAAGACTTTCTCTTTTTTAACTTCATAGGTCTTTCCATCTTTTTCAACCTTTTGAGCAAAAGATGTTAATGATACCGTTAAGAATAAAAGGATGATATAATATTTCATGTGTTTTTAGTTTTTATGTTCATTCTTGAGACACAGAAATGTATAAAAAGTAACTTAAATTTTACATAAAATTTCAGCAGCCTTTATTAAGGTTTCATCAGTTTTTGCAAAACAGAATCGTAACACGTTATCATCTTTACCATTTTCATTAAAAACTGATAATGGAATTGAAGCTAGTTTAAACTCTTTTGTTAAGTGTTTTGCAAAATCGACATCGTGCTCATTAGTGATTTTAGTATAATCTAAGACTTGAAAATAAGTGCCTTGAGATGGTTTAAACTTAAACCGAGATTCTGAGATTAAACTTAAAAATAAATCACGTTTTTGTTGAAAAAATGAATTGAGACCTAAATATGTTTCTGAGTCTTGCATATAATCTGCAATCCCTTTTTGAGCAGGATGATTTACCGAAAACACGTTAAACTGATGCACTTTTCTAAATTCAGACATTAGAAATTCAGGTGCACAACAATAGCCAATTTTCCAACCTGTGTTATGAAATGTTTTGCCGAATGATGCTGTGATAAAACTACGTTGTTTTAAATCTGAGAATAAACATGCACTTTGATGTTGCTCTCCATCAAATACAATATGTTCATAGACTTCATCACTTAACACAATAATATTAGTGTCTTTGGTTAGCTTTTGAAGTTGAAGCATATCATCTTTAGACCAAATCGTTCCACTTGGATTATGAGGTGAATTAATGATAATCATCTTAGTCTTTGATGATATTTTTGAAGCGACTTCTTCCCAATCCACTTTATAATCTGGTGCAGATAATTGTATCGGAATTGTTTTGCCACCATTAACTTCTATAGACGGTTCGTAACTATCGTAAGCAGGTTTAAAAATAATGACTTCGTCATTTGGTTTTATAAATGCAGATACAATAGTATAGATAGCTTGTGTTGCACCAGCTGTAACTGTGATTTCTTTTTCGGGATGATAAGTTGAGTTATAGAGTAATTCATATTTGTTAGAAATGGCTATAAGCAAATCTAAATTCCCAGCCATTGGTGCATATTGGTTATAACCATTATTCATGGCATTAGTAACCAAATCATTTAGCTTTTGAGAACTAGGATAATTTGGGAAACCTTGAGATAGGTTTAAGGCCTTATGTTCATTAGCCAAAGCACTCATTGTAGTGAAAATGGTAGTGCCAACGTTAGGTAGTTTAGATTGATGTTGCATAGTTTGTAAGATACTAAATCTAGAGATATTACGTTAAGCATGTATGGCGAAAATTAGTCTTATTTTTTTGGTTCTTTTGGTGTTTGGATGTAACACTAAGCGAGAAAAAGAAATTGTTGTAACAGAAGTTGAAAATACAATTAGCAAGACTATAACAGAAGAGATAGCTGGTGAGTTATTATTAGATTCCTTAAAATTAAACATCAACTTTAAGCCAAAAGGAAATTACAATTCTATTACCCATAAGATTAAAACTGATAGAAGCTATTTTAAAAGTGCACATCAAGTTAATTCAACAAAAGCAATTGACAGTGCGTCAAAATATTTGTACTCTAAATTAATTAATGATATTGTTCCGCATTGGTATGAAACACCTTGGGATTTTAATGGACATACTAATAGTCCTAAAAACGGAGAAATTGCTTGTGGTTATTTTGTGTCTACCACTTTGAAACATTTGGGTTTTAATCTCAATCGTTATAAAATGGCACAAGCTGCTGGCTTAAATGAAGCAAAGCTTTTGCAAACTAGAGCTAATCTTAAGATATTCTCTAATGTTACATTTGAGCAGTTAAAAGACAAAGTGAATAAAGCATATTCTAATGGTATTTATTTTGTTGGATTAGATAATCATGTTGGTTATGTCTTAATAAAAAATAAGGAACTCTACTTTTTACATTCCAGTTATTGTGATGATAAAGTTGTCATTGAATTGGCTGAAAACGCTCCTTGTTTTTCTTCTAATCTTTATGTTTTTGCTGAGATAACGACTAATAAAAAACTAGTTAAGAGTTGGGTTTTTAGTGAGCGATTGAGTATTCCAAGTAATTAGTCATTATAACTTCTTGATATAATTTTATATCGAGAACCACATAAAAAAACCCTCACATTTCTGCAAGGGTTTAAATCTATTTATAAGATTCCTGCCTTTGCAGGAATTTGCTAGTATCTGTAATGCTCAGGCTTATAAGGACCTTCAACTTTTACACCAATATAATCTGCTTGGTATTCTGCTAATTCTGTAAGCTCAACACCAATTTTTTCCAAGTGTAATTTTGCTACTTTTTCGTCTAAATACTTTGGTAACATATATACGTCATTTCCGTAAGCATCAGCATTTTTCCAAAGTTCAATTTGTGCCAAAGTCTGATTTGTAAATGAGTTACTCATTACAAAACTTGGATGACCAGTTGCACAACCTAAGTTTACTAAACGACCTTCAGCTAAAATGATAATATCCTTACCATCAATAGTATATTTATCTACTTGTGGCTTAATAGTATCTTTAGTATTACCATGGTTCTCGTTTAACCAACCCATTTGTATTTCATTATCAAAATGGCCAATGTTACAAACGATAACCTTGTCTTTCATCGCTTCAAAATGCTCAGCACGTACGATGTCTTTGTTTCCTGTAGTGGTAATAATGATATCAGAGTTTCCAACAACAGTTTCTAATTTCTTCACTTCAAAACCATCCATTGCAGCTTGTAAAGCACAAATTGGATCAATCTCCGTAACAGTAACAATACTTCCTGCACCTTTAAAAGAGGCAGCAGTTCCTTTACCAACATCTCCATAACCACAAACGGTTACACGTTTACCTGCTAACATAATGTCTGTTGCTCTACGGATTGCATCTACTGCAGATTCTTTACAACCGTATTTGTTATCGAACTTAGATTTTGTTACCGAATCATTAACATTAATTGCAGGCATTGTTAAGGTACCATTTTTAACACGCTCATATAATCTGTGAACACCTGTTGTTGTTTCTTCAGATAAACCATTAATGCCAGCTGACAATTCTGGGTATTTATCTAAAACCATATTGGTTAAATCACCACCATCATCTAAAATCATATTTAGTGGTTTTCTATCTTCACCAAAGAATAAAGTTTGCTCTATACACCAATCAAATTCTTCTTCTGTCATGTCTTTCCATGCATACACAGCAGTTCCTGCAGCAGCAATTGCAGCAGCAGCCTGATCTTGAGTAGAGAAAATATTACAAGAACTCCAAGTTACGTCTGCTCCTAAAGCCTGTAGAGTTTCAATTAAAACAGCAGTTTGAATCGTCATGTGTAAACATCCTGCAATACGTGCTCCTTTTAAAGGTTGCTCGTTTTTATATTCTTCGCGAAGACTCATTAAACCTGGCATTTCTGCTTCAGCCAATTCAATCTCTTTTCTTCCCCAAGCCGCAAGCGACATATCTTTTACCTTGTTTGGTACGTAAGCAATTGTTTTTGTGCTCATATTCTTTTTTATCTAATTTTTAAAATTGTACTTGCCTTTGGGTTTAGCACTTAATTGGTTAAATTCGTCCAGAAATAAGTGCCAAAACTGCCTTAGGCAGTGCAAAGGTAATCATTAGGATTCAGAATATTAAATGCCACTGTACAAATCCATTAGCGTAAACTCACAAACTACTGTTAAAATCTGGAAGATTGAAGAGCCTTATAATAAGCTATTTAACACTCTAGATTTAAAACCACAAAGCTTAGAACGTGTTTTAAGCATGAAAAGTGACTTGCATCAACGTGGTTTTTTAAGTGTTAGACATTTGCTTAGAGATTTTGGATATACTGACCAAGATTTGTTTTATGATGATAACGGAAAACCTCACCTTAAAGACGGAAAACATATTTCTATAACACATTCATTTACCTTTTCTGGAGTGATTATTAGTGATAGCGAAGTTGGGATTGATATTGAAATGCAACGTGATAAAATCGGAATCATAGCAAAGAAATTTGTGGATTATGAATTCAATTATTTAGATAAAAATTCTGAAGATTACATTAGAAGATTAACCGTAATTTGGGGAATTAAAGAATCTTTGTACAAGTTATTTGCAACTCCTGGTATGTTGTTTAAAGACCATTTTTTAGTGATTCCGTTTATGCTAGAAGATGAGAATACAGTTGCATGGATAGATTATGAAGGTAAAAAATACAGATATAATACAGCCTTTTTAGAGTTTGAAGACTTTACTTGTGCTTATGTGATTCCATAATGAATAGTATCTATCAAAATATAATCACATCAACTTTAAAAATTGAAAAACTTTTAGCCGTTTTAATCGATCCTGATAAGATGAAACTAGAAGCGGTTTCAAGTTTTATTTCTAAAGTCAATCAATCTATAGCAACTCATATTTTTGTTGGTGGAAGCGAAGTTGATGAAGGTGTTACTGAAACTTTAATTGTAGAAATTAAAAAACATACAGAATTGCCTATAGTTTTGTTTCCTGGAGATGTCATTCAGATCACAAATAAAGCAGATGGCATTTTGTTTTTGTCTTTAATTTCTGGTCGTAATCCTGAGTATTTAATAGGGAAACACGTGGAGGCCGTTTCAAAATTAAAAGGAACAAACCTAGAAATAATTCCGACAGGTTATTTACTCATAGAGAATGGAAAAGAGACTTCTGTAGAGCGTGTGAGTCAAACAAAACCAATTAAAAGAAGTCAGATTCAAACTATTTTGAATACTGCTAAAGCAGGTGAGTTATTAGGCATGAAACTAATTTATATCGAAGCTGGAAGTGGTGCATCTCATTCTATAGAGCCTGAAATTATTTCAAAAGTTAAAGAAGAATTAAACATTCCATTAATCGTTGGAGGCGGAATTAGAAGTAAGGTAGAACTAGAATCAGCCTATAAAGCAGGAGCCGATTTGGTTGTTATTGGAACAGCTTTTGAAAAGGATGTATCGTTTTTTGATAATTTACGAAAGTAAATTGCCATGCTGAGCTTACTTCAGTATCTCATAAATAGAATACTAATTAATAAGATTCCTGTTTTTTACGGGAAATGAATATGAATATATCAGTAGATTTAACCTTATCACCATTGCAAGATGATTATGAAGAACATGTCATTAATTTTATAAAACATTTGCGAGCTTCAGAATTTAAAGTTCTAGAAAATCCATTAAGTACTCAGATTTATGGAGACTACGATAGCTTAATGCCGTTTTTAACTCAAGAAATAAAACGTTCATTTGCTGAGGTTGATATTTCAGTATTACAAATGAAGATTGTAAAAACAGACCGAAGCGATTATGAGCCAAATTTTTGATTTTCTTTTTGGGCAATATTCAGAATCTAAAACAATAGATATAGTTCTAGAAATTATTGCTGTTGTATTTGGTTTTTTATCAGTTTGGTTTTCTAAACAGAATAAGATTTTGGTATTTCCAACAGGTATGATAAGCACAATGATTTTTGTGTATTTATTATTGAAGTGGGAATTATTAGGTGATATGATGATTAATGGATACTATTTTATAATGAGTGTCTATGGTTGGTATATCTGGACAAGAAAAGTAGATGAAACTCACGTAACTCCAATTTCAAGAACCTCAATCAAAGAAAAAAGAATTAGTGTTTTAATATTTATAGCTACGCTCATATTCGTATTTATTGTTTATAAGACTTTCGATAAATGGACTGATTGGGTAGCTTACGCTGATACGCTTACTACAGCTATCTTTTTTGTAGGAATGTGGCTCATGGCAAGACGAAAAATTGAAAATTGGATATTTTGGATTATTGGTGATATCATATCTGTACCTTTGTATTTATATAAAGGATTGACCTTTACAAGTTTTCAATATTTTGGATTTACAATTATTGCCATTTTTGGATATTTAGCATGGAAAAAGCACTTAAACAACAACCTTCAAACTGTATAAAAGTCGTTTTATTTGGTCCTGAATCAACAGGGAAAACGACACTTTCTAAACAATTGGCTAGACATTATAATTCGGTTTGGGTGCGTGAGTATGCACGAGAGTATTTACAAGACAAATGGAATGACGAACGCAAAACTTGTGAGTCTAAAGATTTACTGCCAATAGCAATTGGGCAAATGAATCTCGAAAATGAATCAGCTCAAAAAACTGACTCAGTCTTAATTTGTGATACTGATTTACTAGAAACAAAAGTGTATAGTGAAGCATATTACCAAGGAACATGTGACCCGATTTTAGAGACATATGCTCTAAAAAATTCTTACGATATTTACTTTTTAACCTATATTGACACGCCTTGGGAAGCTGATGATTTAAGAGATAAACCACATGAAAGAGAACGCATGTTTAAGGCTTTTGAAACTGCACTAAAAACGTACAAAAAGCCTTATGTTTTATTAAAAGGAAGCAAAGAAGAGCGTTTTAAATTAGCTATAGAGCATATTGATAATATATTAGAAAAGCATATATGAGTTTTACTAAAAACGATATAAAACAGATAGAAGCAAAAGGATTAACTGCAAAACATGTGGAGTCACAGATTGCATTATTTAAATCTGGTATTCCATTTGCTAATATTGCTGAAGCTGCAACCATAGATAATGGTATTATAGCATTAGACGAAGCGCTTATCGAAGATTCAATCTCTTATTTTGAAGAAAAGAAAAATGATATATCTCTTATAAAATTTGTGCCTGCATCTGGAGCAGCAACACGAATGTTTAAGTTTTTATTTCAGTTTGTAAAAGAATACAATCCTAAAAAGGAATCTATAAATTCCTATATCAATAAAAATAAGCTTAAAGACTTATCTCTGTTTTTAGTAGGTTTAGAAAAACTACCTTTTTACCATTTGGTTATAGAACAATTAAAATCTAATAATATTGATTTTAGTAAGTTGTCAGATAGTGAGAAAACATGGCATTTTGTACGAGCAATGTTAGATGAAAGGGAACTCAATTATGGTAATTCTCCAAAAGGATTATTACCTTTCCATAGATATAAAAGCAACCATATTTCTACGGCTTTTGAAGAGCATCTTTACGAATCAGCATTATATACTTCGGTTAATAATAAGGCAGAACTTCACTTTACCATTTCAGAACGCTTTAAAGATAAGTTTGATAAAGAATTTAAACGTATTGAGGAATATGTAGAACAAACCACAGGAGTTTCTTTTAATATTTCATTTTCGTATCAACACGAATCTACAGATACGATTGCTGTAACCTTAAAGGACAAACCATTTAGAGAAAATGATGGATCATTATTGTTTAGACCATCTGGACATGGAGCGTTGTTAAAGAACCTAAATGCGTTAGATGCTGATATTATTTTCGTTAAAAATATTGATAATGTTGTTGTAAAATATTACAAGGAAGATGTAGCCAAGTATAAAAAGGTGTTGGCTGGCATTCTTTTAAAGCTTCAGGCTAAAGCGTTTGCGTTTTTAGAAGATTTAGAGAACAATATGCCATCTGAAGATGAGCTTATTAAAATAGCCGAGTTTTTAACTAGAGAATTGAGCGTGAAGATTTCTAAAGAGTTTGAGAAATATTCAGAGAAGTATAAAATTGAATATTTACGAGACAAGCTCAATCGACCAATTCGTGTTTGCGGTATGGTGAAAAATGAAGGAGAACCAGGAGGTGGTCCATTTTGGGTTAAAGACCAAAGTTGGAATCAATCACTTCAAATTGTAGAATCTGCTCAGATTAATCAAAAGGATAAAACCCAAAAGAGCATTTTAAAAAATGCAACACATTTTAATCCTGTAGATTTAGTTTGTGGTGTTAAAAACTACAAAGGTGAAAAATTTGATTTAGAAAATTATGTAGACCATAAAGCGGCTTTCATCACCATGAAAACCAAAGTTGGTAAAGACTTAAAGGCATTAGAATTACCAGGACTTTGGAATGGTAGTATGGCCTTCTGGAACACTATTTTTGTAGAAGTTCCGGTTATTACTTTTAATCCAGTAAAAACGGTTAATGATTTATTAAAAGTGCCACATCAAATTAAATAGTTGTGGATGTAGATTTACTTAAATCTGAATTGAATTATAAGTTCGTCCGAAGCTCAGGAAGTGGAGGACAACATGTTAATAAAGTTTCTTCTAAAGCTGAGCTGTATTTTAACCTTCAAGAGTCTATTGTTTTTAGTGATGATGAAAAATTAAAGCTAATGGAATTCTTCAATAATAGATTAAATAAAGAAGGTGTTTTAATTTTAACTTGTGATGAAAGCCGAAGTCAGTTTAGAAATAAAGCTATTGTTACACAGCGTTTTTTAGAACTAATTGAAGAAGGTTTAAAAGAGAAAAAAGAACGTGTCAAAACAAAAATCCCTAGATCAGTTGTAAAAAAACGTTTGACTAACAAACGTAAAAATTCAGAAAAGAAAGCCAATCGTAAAAAACCAGACATTGATTAAAAATAATTAATCAATATTCACTTGTCAATTATCATTTGTTATTATCTTTGCAGCGTTCTCAAAAAAGGGGTGCCTATTATCGGCTGAGATCATACCCATTGAACCTGAGCAGGTAATGCTGCTAAGGAATGTAAGGATGTCTTGTTATGTTGAACTTGTTTCAGCATCTCACTCATCAAAACTAATTATTAACAAGAATAATCACCTCTTTTTATTCGATTATTATTTATAGTCGTATGAAAATTTTATTCAGAAATCTGCAAAAAACAAGTAGGCAGAGTTTATCAATTTTTATTTTTTTTATTAGTATTTGTTCACTCTATGGACAAGAAAAACAACAAGATTCTACAAAAACAGAAAAATTAGACGAAGTTCTAGTTAAAGCAGTTAGAGTAGATGCTAAATCGCCAATTACACATTCTAATGTCACTAAAAAACAACTTGCCAAACGTAATTTAGGGCAAGACATTCCTGTGTTATTAAATTTTTTGCCGTCAGTAGTTACAACAACAGATGCAGGAGCAGGTATTGGTTATACAGGGATTAGAGTGCGTGGTGTTAGTGCGCAATCTACAAATTTTACAATCAACGGAATTCCGTATAATGATGCTGAATCTTTAGGAACCTTTTGGGTAAACTTAAGTGATTTTGCTTCGTCTATTGAAAGTTTGCAATTACAGCGTGGTGTTGGGACATCCACAAATGGTTCTGGTGCATTTGGTGCTAGTATTAATGTGTTAACAGATGCGATTTCTAAAGAAGCTTTAGGAGAAATTTCTAATTCTTTCGGAAGTTTTAATACAAGAAAGCATACTGTTAAATTTAGTACTGGCCTAATGAATGATCATTTTGAAATTGCGGGACGCTTATCTAATATTAATTCTGATGGTTACATAGATAGAGCGTCTTCAGACTTAAAATCTTATTTTTTACAGGGATCTTATGTAGATGATAACACACTGATTAAGGCTATAACTTTTGGTGGCAAGGAAGTGACTTATCAATCTTGGAATGGTTTAGAAGATAAAGATAAATTAAGAAATGATAGAACTTATAATACCGCTGGTGAGTATACTGACGACAATGACAATACACAGTTTTATGATAATGAAGTCGATAATTATAATCAAGATCATTATCAATTACACTGGAATCAACGCTACAATAATCATTGGTCCACAACTTTAGGGTTGAGCTATACCTATGGTCGTGGTTATTTTGAACAGTACAAAGAGGATGAAGATTTTGATACTTATGGATTTGAACCTTTAACCTTTAATGGTGAAACTGTAAATACAACGGATTTGATTCGTCGTCGTTGGTTAGACAACGATTACTATGTTATTAATGCAAATGCCAATTATAAAGACAATAACTTAAATTTAATTTTTGGTGGTTCTTATAGTCATTATGATGGTGACCACTTTGGAGAAGTGATTTGGGCAGAATTTGCCAGTCAAAGTGAAATAAGAAATCGTTATTACGATGGTAATAGTAAAAAGAATGACCTATCGCTTTTTACAAAAGTAAACTATAGATTAAACGATAAAATAAATTTGTATGGTGATTTGCAAGTGAGGAATGTAACATATAAAACAACTGGAACAACCTCAGATATAGTGGCTTTTGAAGTTGATAAAAACTTTACTTTTTTCAATCCTAAAGCTGGTATTACTTACGATTTAAATACAGATAACAATCTATACTTTTCTTATGCAAGAGCTAACAGAGAACCAAATCGTACAGATTTTGAAAGCAATTCAAATATTGAAGCTGAACAATTAAATGATTTTGAATTAGGTTGGAGACATAAAAAGGGAAACTTCACATTTAATGCCAATGCATACTATATGTTGTATAATGAACAATTGGTGCTTTCTGGTCAGTTAGATGATGTTGGTAATCCTATTAGAGCAAATAGTGGTAAAAGTTACCGTTTAGGAATAGAGTTAGAAGCAATAATACCTGTAATATCAAAGTTAACTTTGCAACCAAATATCACAATAAGTACAAATAAGAATAATGAAACCATTATTTCTTTTGATGGTGAATTACAAAACCTTGGCAAAACCGATATTTCTTTTTCACCAGGCTTAGTTGCAGCAAATGCCATTATTTTTCAGCCTATTGAAAAGCTTCAAATGTCAGTATTAAGTAAATTTGTTGGTGAGCAATATATGAGTAATACAGAAGCCGAATTCTCTAAACTAGAGAGTTATTTTATAAATGACTTTAATGTCTCTTATACCATAAAAACAAAGTCTGTTTTTGATTCAATAGTATTTACAGGATTAGTAAATAACATCTTTAACGTTAAGTACGAATCTAATGGTTTCTACTATACTTATGATGACGATTTTAGTAATCCAGGAACAATTTCTACAATTGAAGGTGCTGGTTTTTATCCGCAAGCAACCACTAATTTCTTGCTTGGAGTAACCTTAAACTTTTAATTGCTTACAAAAAAAGTATTATTTCCAATATCCTCAACTCTGTATGGTTTTAACGTACAGGGAGGAGGATTATCTCCAGAAAAAGTGCCAGTAGCAAGAAAATATGTGTTACCATCTTCGCATCCGCAAGTCGCAGATACACCATCTGATTCTATGGTTAGAGCTGAGCATGCAGAAAGCACATGATTAGGATCTGCTCCATCCCAAGCAAATAAAGTGGATGAATTTAGCCTATATAAAATGATGCCGTCATTACCTTGGCCTTCAACTCTAACAGCATTTCCTGGGAATAGAAGCTGATTAAATTGAGGTAGGTTGAGATTAACAGTAAGGTTAACACCTGCATTGAATAAAAAGTTACAATTGATATTGTTTTCGTTCTTATTGCAACCAAAAAGAACTATAAAGGAAGCTAGTAAAAGCAGTTTTTTCATCATTAAATTTTGAATGGCAATTTACGAATATTTCAACTATACAGTAAATATTTTATATATTTGCATTACAATCTCGTCAGCGCGAGATTTTTTTTATTCTGAACATACTTCAGAATATTTTATAAGTTAAACGAATGAATTATGAGTAAAGTATCTTATTATACAGCTGAAGGATTAAAAAAATTAAGAGACGAGCTAAGTCAATTAAAAGATATAGAACGTCCTAAAGCTTCTCAAGCTATTGCAGAGGCTAGAGATAAAGGAGATTTAAGTGAAAATGCAGAATATGATGCCGCTAAAGAAGCGCAAGGCATGTTAGAAATGAAAATTTCTAAAATGGAGGAAGCTTTATCTGGTGCGCGCGTTATTGACGAATCTCAATTAGATACATCTAAGGTTTTAGCTTTATCGATAGTAAAAATTAAAAACCAAGTAAACGGTATGGAGATGACTTATACTTTGGTTGCTGAAACTGAAGCCGATTTAGCTACTGGCAAGATTTCTATAAATTCACCAATTGGTAAAGGATTATTAGGTAAATCTGTAGGTGATACAGCAGAGATTCAAGTGCCTAATGGAACTATGAAGTTTGATGTTTTAGAGATTTCTAGATAATTAATTCCTGCGACTTGTGCTGAACTTGTTTCAGTAAAGCAAGAATCTTATTTATTTTAAACCATTAAAGATTCCTTTTTACAGGAATCTTTTTATATTTATATAATACAAATCTCTACTTATGGCTACACTTTTCACAAAAATAATTTCAGGAGAGATTCCTTCATACAAAGTAGCCGAAACTGAAGACTTTTATGCATTTCTAGATATCAATCCAAATTCTAAAGGGCATACATTATGTATTCCTAAAAAGGAGGTTGATAAGATTTTTGACTTAGATGAAGAGACTTACTCTGCATTAATGCAATTTTCTAGACGTGTAGCTATAGCTCTAGAAAAAGCGGTGCCTTGCGAACGTATTGGGATATCAGTGATTGGGTTAGAAGTGCCACATGCACATGTGCATTTAATTCCGCTACATACTATGGAAGATGCTCGTTTTACTAAAAAACAGAAATTAACTCCAGAAGAGTTTAAGGCTATTGCGACTATGATTGCGTCATATTTAGACTAATTTTTAAACTGTTCTCAACATAATCTGTATCGTTGTACCCTTTCCAATTTCAGAATTAAGAACTTTTATTTTACCATTGTGGTAATCTTCAATAATACGTTTAGCTAAAGATAAGCCAAGTCCCCAACCACGTTTTTTTGAAGTATAACCAGGTTCAAAAATTTTATTGAATAGCTGTTTAGAAATTCCTTTTCCTGTGTCAGAGATTTGAATAAACACCAGTTTTTCGGTTTGAGACAATTCTAATTTTAAATCCCCTTTTCCTTTCATCGCATCGATGGCATTTTTCACCAAATTTTCAATAGTCCAGCTAAAAAGTTGTTCATTAAGATTGACCTGAATTTCGTTTTCAGGAATATTGCTTTCAAAATTTATGAGTTTAGACGAGCGTGTTTTTAAATAGTCGTAAGAAGATTTAGTCGCTTCGACAATATCAACATTTTTTAAAGTAGGTGCAGAGCCAATTTTACTAAAGCGTTCGGTAATGGTTTGTAAACGATCAATGTCTTTTTCAATTTCTACAATGTAATCTGGGTTTATATTTTCGGATTTTAAAATTTCTGCCCAGCCAACTAAAGAGGATAAAGGAGTACCAATTTGGTGAGCGGTTTCTTTGGCCATACCTGTCCAAAGTTTGTTTTGTGCCGCGTTTTTAGAACTGCGATAAAAGAAATAAGCAACTGCAGCAAATAGAAGAATAATCAATAAAAGCGCTAATGGATAATATTTTAATTTATTCAATAATGGTGAATTGCCGTAGTAAATCGTTTGAAACACTTTTTTATCTACAATAACTTTTATAGGTTCATTCTCGTTAGCGAACTTTTCTATAATGCGTTGCTTTTGTATAGAATCTTTTAGTTTTTCCTCATCAATATTGATAGACGTACCTAAATTCCCATCTGCATTAATAACCAGCATTGGTGTACTGGTTCTCATTTCAGTTAGAACATGAGAAGTAACATTATTTACGTCTTTATCTAAGTCATCTATGTTTTTTAAGAAATCAATTTGTGCTACTGACCAAGTATTCATTTTCACACGTTCTTCGGCTTTAAATTTTTGAAAAAACGCATAAGTATTCCAAAGAATAAGAGAAATAATAATAAAGGATGAAATTATAATAATCCAACGGATTACATTTCGGTTAGAACTCAAGGTCATTAGTCAGTACAATTTGTAATTCTAAATATAATGCAATTATGTTAATAATATTGTGCCAATATGGGTAGAAAACACTTTCACTAGAGACCTAATATAATTATATTTGTTGAAAATCAGTTGACTACATGATTTCCTTCAATCCTAAAGACCTTTCAACAGGCAGATTACACGGTTATTTATTAAGTGCTATTGCACCTAGACCTATTGCTTTTGCAAGTACAATAGATGCAGATGGTAATCCTAATTTATCACCTTTTAGTTTTTTTAATGTATTTAGTGCTAATCCACCAATACTTATTTTCTCTCCAGCGAGACGCGTTAGAGACAATACTATAAAGCATACATTAGAAAATGTCGAAACGGTTAAGGAAGTGGTAATTAATGTGGTAAATTATGATATTGTTCATCAGATGTCATTAACAAGTACAGAATATCCTGAGGGAGTTAATGAATTTGATAAAGCAGGATTAACCATGTTACCATCAGATGAAATAAAACCATTTAGAGTAGCTGAATCTCCTGTTCAATTTGAATGCAAGGTAAATGAAATTGTACATTTAGGTAAAGAAGGAGGAGCTGGTAATTTGGTGATTTGTGAAGTTGTGAAACTTCATATAGCAAATGAAGTTTTGAATGCAGACAGTACCATAAATCAAGAAGCACTAGATTTAGTAGCAAGAGCTGGTGGAAGTTATTATAGTAGAACAAAAAAAGGTTTTTTTGAAATTCCTAAGCCTTTAAAGACTATGGGAATAGGGGTAGATGCAATGCCAGAGTATGTTAGAAATAGTATGATTTTAACAGGAAATAACCTTGGAATGTTAGCTAATGTTGAAGCTCTGCCAAATGAAGAAGAGGTAAATGAATTTATAAAAGATATCAGTGAGCGCTATCCAGATATTAAAAGTGCATCACATAGAGATAAACATAAATTAGCTCGAAATTATTTGAGCTATGGTGACGTAGAAAGTGCATGGAAGTTATTACTTTCGTAGTCTCAAAAAACACAAATATTAAATAATTATAGATTAAGCAAAAATGGAAGTACAAGGACGTATTAAAATGGTAGGTGAGACACAGACCTTTGGGAGTAATGGATTTAGAAAAAGAGAAATAGTTGTAACAACTGAAGAACAATATCCACAGCATATTATGGTTGAGTTCGTTCAGGATAAAACAGATTTATTAAATAATTACCAAGTAGGACAACAGGTTAAAATTAATATTAACCTAAGAGGAAGAGAATGGGTAAATCCACAAGGAGAGACTAAATACTTTAACTCTATACAAGGATGGAGAATTGAAGCTTTACAAGCTGAAGCTGCTAGCGGAGATATGCCACCTGTACCACCAACAGAAGCTTTTGAGCCTGTTAGTGATTTAAAAGATGGAGATCATGATGATTTACCGTTTTAATTAGAAAACAGTCATTAGAAAAAAGACTTGTCTTAATTTAAGGCAAGTCTTTTTTATTGAACTCATCTTACTTTTTAGTTAAAAAAACAACAAAACAAAAAAAGTCCTGATGGTTAATCAGGACTTAGTATTGTGGTTTTAGGTTTGACCTCTACAAACAAACTTAAAAAAAAGCAATGATGAACAAAAATTTATTCCGTAAAGATCAACTCAAATATCCATAAAATTCTTATACTATCAAAGGAGAAAGACTTATTTAACAGCAAAAATCTAAAAAACGGTATTATAACCTAAATTTATGCACTTTTTAACTCAAAAAATAGAATTTCCTGATGTTTCAGAAGCTACTTTCGATGGGCTTTTAGCGGTTGGTGGAGACTTATCATCAGAGCGTTTGCTCCATGCTTATTCAAAAGGAATATTCCCATGGTTTGAATCTAAGGAACCTTTACTGTGGTGGTCTCCAGATCCACGTTTTGTGTTATTTCCAAATGACCTAAAAGTGTCTAAGAGCATGAGACAAGTTCTAAAAAAAGAACAGTTTAAAGTTACAGAGAATAAAGCATTTAGAGAGGTCATAGAGAATTGCGCTAGAACAAAGCGAGAAGGACAACAAGGAACTTGGATTACGGATGATATGGTAGAGGCTTATATAAAACTACACAAGTTAGGTTATGCCAAATCCATTGAAGTATGGGAGAATGGCGATTTGGTAGGAGGCTTATATGGTATTGATGTAAAGAATAACGTCTTTTGTGGCGAAAGTATGTTCGCTAAAGTGAGCAATGCAAGTAAGGTTGGTTTTATAATTTTTGTTCAAAATTCTAACTACAAATTAATTGATTGTCAGTTGCATACTAAGCATCTTGAGAGTTTAGGTGGTAAACATATTTCGCGTTTAGAGTTTTTAAAACATCTTTAGACTTCATTATATCTAAAACAAGTTTCTTCATGGTCATTTACCATTCCTGTGGCTTGCATGTGAGCATAAACTACTGTTGACCCAACAAACTTAAAACCACGCTTTTTTAGATCTTTGCTGATAGCATCACTAAGTGGAGTATTAGCAGGTGCATTCTTATAGTTCTTTAGTTTATTTTTTATAGGTTTTCCATCTACAAAAGCCCAAATATATTTTGAAAACGATCCAAATTCATCCTGAATTTTCATAAAGGCTTGTGCATTGGTTATGGTGGCTTTTACTTTAAGTTTATTTCGTATAATTCCAGCATCTTGTAATAGTTCATCAATCTTAGATTGCTCATAGTTTACAATGATTTTATAGTCGAAATTATTAAAAGCTTGTCTAAAGTTTTCACGTTTTTTTAAAACTGTTATCCAACTTAAACCTGCTTGAAAGGTTTCTAATATCAAAAATTCAAATAAAGTATCGTCATCAAAAACAGGAACTCCCCATTCTTCATCATGGTAAGCCTCGTATAATGGGTTACCAACACACCAACCGCATCTATGTTTTTTCATAATTGTAAGGAATAATAATTAGTACTACTAATGTAACAACTGTTGCACAAAAAATAGCAATAGAATCTTAAATTTGTACTATGAAACGAGCAAGTTCAATAATCTTATCGTCTAACAAAAGGATTAATAGCGAACAGCGTGTGATCATAGAAAAACAATAAACATAAGCTCATGAAAGTTTTAGATACACTTATGATAAACGATATAATTTCAGAAAGCCTTGAAAAAGGTACAACATATTCCGATTACCGCACTTTAGTGTCTGATTTGGTTGAAGACAATTCTACAACAGGAAACGAAAAAACGGAAGCATTAGCAAACTATACTATGCTTAATGATAGACGTATGAAGCGTTGGGATAAAACGGTAAAAGTTTCAGACGAGATAAAGACTAAAATTGAAGGTTTCAACAAAAAAGTAACTTGGTTAGTTATTACAGAGAGTTGGTGTGGTGATGCTGCTCATATTGTACCAGTTATTAACAAAGTTGCTGAACTTAACGATAATATTGATTATAAAGTAGTTCTGCGCGATGAAAATGATGCACTTATGAGTCAGTTTTTAACTAATGGAGGTAAAGCGATTCCGAAGTTAATTATGATTGATAATGATACCAATGAAGTTATAAATACGTTTGGACCAAGACCACTAGTTGCTACTAATATGGTATTGGATTATAAAGCTAAACACGGACAATTAACACCTGAGTTTAAAGAAGATTTGCAACGTTGGTATAATAAGGATAAAGGACAATCTACAGTTGAAGATTTGGTAAGTTTATTAAGTTAAAATCGGTTTCTGAGCGAAGTCGAAATAAACTGAAGTTAATTTTTGCCCTTAAACAAAAATGTAATTGTGCCCAATTGATCTTTTCGTTGTGAAGTATCAAATTGAACTGATTTAGCATATTCAATAGCATGGTTAGTTAAACACGGATTGCTAGAATTTGAAGACCCATTAATATAGGCGTCAAATACATTACCAGTTTCATTAACTCGTATGCTTACTACTATTTTTCCGCCTCTTTCGCATAAGTATCTCGGTATTTTATAATATCCAAGTGTTCTGCCTTTTAATGAATACGTCAAAGTACCTTTTGTTTTTGCATGCTCATCGGCTACTTTTTTGTTTTCTAAACGTTTATTTAGTTCTTCTTGAAGTTTTTTGTAAGATTGGGTTTCTTCAGAATTTAAAGCATAAGTATTACTACTGGTATAAGACTTATTTAGATTAGTTTCCTCTTTAATATCATTGGATTTAGCCTCTGCAATAGCTTTTGTTGTGCGTTCAAAGTCATTAGCGCTAACGGTTTTAAAGTTACGCATCATGTCTTTGTACTCTTGGTCTTCGTTAAAAGCTTTGTTTGTGGAAGCTGTTTTTAAATCTTCAATTTTTTGAAGTTCTTCTTCTATTTTTTCTGGCTCTGGTTCGAGCTCATAATAACTTTCGGATATTGATCTGTCTTGTTGTTTTAGCTGAATACTAAACATACCAAAAACTACAATTCCGGTTAATAGAAAAGTAATAATTAGAGCTTTATGTTGTTCAATCCAATTCAATGAAATAACGTTTTATATGTATACCATATACGAAGATAACAACGAAATAGTTTAAAAAGCAATCTTAAACCAGTGTTAAATGATTATTTTGAAGGAAGACTTTCTATGAAAATTTCAGGTGTTAAGGCACTTTCAACAAGGAAATCACCTATGCGAGTACGTCGTAATTCAGATAAATGTGCGCCAGAATTTAAGGCTTTTCCGAAATCGTGAGCTAGGGATCTAATGTAAGTTCCTTTACTACAGACTACTCTAAATTTTAACTCTAAATCGTTGATTGAAGTGATTTCAAATTCAGTGATTTCAACTTGTCTCGATTTTATCTCAACGGTTTCACCAGCTCGTGCAAATTCATACAAACGTTTCCCGTCTTTTTTAATCGCAGAAAATATGGGAGGAAACTGTTCGATAACTCCAATAAACTGTTCTGTAGTTTTATGAATCAATGCTTCTGTGATATGCTCAGTCGAAAAAGTTTGATCTACTTCTGTTTCTAAATCAAAAGAAGGAGTAGTACTACCCAAAATAAAAGTTCCGGTGTATTCTTTTTCTTGACCTTGAAATGTGTTGATTTGCTTGGTCATTTTACCAGTACAAATCACCAATAAACCTGTGGCCAAAGGATCTAGTGTGCCAGCATGGCCAACCTTTATTTTTTTAATAGAGAATGCTTGGCGAATAGCCCAACGTAATTTGTTTACGGCTTGAAAAGATGTCCAAGTTAAGGGTTTGTCTATTAATAGAACTTGTCCGTTTTTAAAGTCTTCTTCAGATTTAAATGAGTGCATTATAATAATGACCAGATTATAGCTGTGATTCCTACAACAACACAATAGATAGCGAAGTAGGTGAGTTTGCTTTGTTTTACAATTTTAATCATCCAAGTACAGGCAAATAATCCAGAAATAAATGCGGCAATAAAGCCAGCACTTAAATAGCCAAAATTAGAACTTGTGTAATCTATCTGACCTTCAAATATATCTTTGGCAATTTTACCAAAGATTAGTGGAATAACCATTAAAAACGAAAATCGAGCTGCCTTAGTTTTGTCAATTCCTAAAAGCACTGAAGTAGAAATTGTAGCTCCAGAGCGTGATATACCAGGCAACATTGCAATTCCTTGTGCTATACCTATTATAAAAGCGTCTCTTAACCCAACTTTTTTATGTGTTTTTTTAGCTCTATCTGCTAAAAAAAGCAGAATAGCAGTTACTATGAGCATGCAACCAACTAATAATATGTTATTTCCAAATAGCTCTTCAAAAACTCGTTCGTATTTATAACCAATAATCACAGCTGGTATCATAGATACTATTATTTTAGAAGAAAATTTAGCTTCTTCTGTCCATGTCATAGTTGTAATACCTTTAAATAAGCCTGAGAAAATTTCAAGAATATCTTTTCTGAAAATAACCATTGTGCTCAATGCTGTAGCAAAGTGAAGTATAACAGTAAATAATAAACTTTCTTCTGGTATAGCATTACTTCCAAGAATGGCTTTTCCAAGTTCTAAATGTCCACTAGAAGATACTGGCAAGAACTCAGTGAGTCCTTGAATAATTCCTAAAATAACAGCATCTAAAATGTCCATGGAGTGAAAGTATCAGTTAGATATTTGATACGCGGCAAAAGTAAGTAAAATCAATGTTATTTTTTAGAATTCTTATTTGGGTTTAAAAGAATAGCGTATACCTGAATTCCAAATCCAATTAATACCAAGGTTGGTGCTAAACGAATACGTCTCCAGCTAAAAATAGAAGGATCATAAACATTAGGGTCATCACTGCCACCTCCGGCCATAAGGATAAAGCCGATAGCAATAAACGCTAAACCAATAAACAACCATTTGTAGTTTTTTTTACCGAAAATAAATTCGGCTTTATTGTCTTCTTTACGTTTTTGTTCTCCCATAATATTTCCTGCGAAGGCAGAAATCTTTTAGTTAGTACTGAATTCTGTATAAATAATCTCGTCATCTAATGTCATTTGCGAAATATGCTCTGAGGTAATTCCGCCCATAACTTTAGCTAAATGCAAAGTAACGGTTTTATTTAAAACTTTTATCTTAAGAGAATCTAAATTTAAGCCTTGCTCCAAACCTCTATTGATGTAATAGAAGTCTGTACCGTCATCATGAAAGACAATATCCTTTACTCCATCTTCGGTAATTTTAGTGACTTTTATGTCAATAACGACACATTCTTCAGGTTTAGGATTTTGAATAATACAGGATTTTAATAAAAAAAATGAAGTTATAATTAGTAAAGTAATTGCACCAGCTATTATGGAAACTGATTTTTTCATGATTAAGTAGTTTTTTTCAAGTTGTCCACCAAAAACGGTAAACCCTAAGGTTTCATAAAAGGCTTTGGAGGCGTTTATGTCTTTGACTGTTAAACTTACTGAGAAGGCTCCTAATTTCATTAAATACTGTATTTAAGTAGTTGACCTGAAAGTTATGAAATTTTTTGCAGAGGTTCGTTTAACGTGCTTGTGTATGGTTA
>NZ_JADGDZ010000146.1 GCF_016744625.1 Winogradskyella sp. | reverse complement strand
GTATTGTATTGTATTGTATTGTATTGTATTGTATTGTATTGTATTGTATTGTATTGTATTGTATTGTATTGTATTGTATTGTATTGTAAATTTAATAAATGTATTGCAAAAAATACGCCAAATATTAGTTAAGAAATTTTGTCAGGTTCTCGATACAAAATGCTTAAGAAAGCATTTCACTCAAACTAAAGAAATATACATTGATATATCACTTCAAGTGATTTTGAAGCATGAAAATTGTATCGAGAAGTCTTAGACTAAATCATTCTAGAGCCAAAGTCACTTCATTAACCTTCTGATTTACAAAAATCACAAGTAATTGTTCTCTCCCAGATTTAAAAAAGCTTGGCTGTTCTCCTAACCTATAGGCAAAAACATCTTTTTCGGTTGTTGAGGTTGAATTAGGCTTACCTAGAATCACAATAACCTCATCTTTTGTTTTATCGATTAGCAATTGTGACTCAATAATATCATCTACCATTTTATAACGTGTAGCAGGCTGGCTTCTCCATTGTTCTTTATTAAAACGTTCTTCAAACAACCAAAGTAAAGATGAACTCAAAACAAAAGCCACAAAGAAAAATAAACCAATTTTATCATTTCTTTTTAGCTTTAGTAACCACATAATATTATCCTACAATATTCACAATCTTACCAGGAACCACAATCACTTTTTTAGGAGTACGTCCATCTAATTGTGCTATTGTTTTTTCGTTAGCCAAAACTGCAGCTTCTATATCGTCTTTACTCATATCCATTGGTAATTCTATAGTAAAGCGCATCTTACCATTAAATGAAATTGGATAATTCTTGCTACTCTCCACTAAATGACTAGCATCAAATGTTGGGAAAGGTGTCGTTGATATTGACTCGCTATTTCCTAATCGCTCCCATAATTCTTCTGCAATATGTGGTGCGTAAGGTGAAATTAAAACCAATAAAGGCTGAAGAATTTCTTTACTCGTACATTTTTGTTGCGTTAACTCATTTACAGCAATCATAAACGTAGAGACAGAAGTATTAAAAGAGAAATTCTCAATATCTTCTTGGACTTTCTTTATGGTTTTATGTAATGTTTTTAAGTTGTCTTTTGTTGGTTCTGCTCCGTTTACATTTAAGCCATTTTCGCCAACATACAATTTCCACATTTTCTTAAGGAAATTATGCACACCTGTTATACCAGCTGTATTCCATGGTTTGTATTGTTCTAATGGCCCAAGGAACATTTCGTAAAGTCTTAGACTGTCAGCTCCGTAATCTGCAACAATGTTATCTGGATTAACCACATTGTATTTAGATTTGGACATTTTTTCTACATCTCTAAAAACTTTATAAGTTTTATCATCTTCAAAAATCCAACTTACATCTTTATATCCCTTTCTCCAATTCTTAAAACCTTCAATATCAAGTTCATTTGACGAATTGATTAATGATACATCTGTATGAATCATAGTTTCTCCAAAAGACAATTTATGTATATCAACTTGATTAGTATCAACATTATTTAAAAATGTATCTAGTTCAGGTAAATCATGTTTTTCATTCAATTCAAACAAAGACAACCCATCACTGAAATATTTCTGATAAACATCTGTTGAACACAAAATCGTTGGTAATTTTTGAGCTAAATCTTTAAGGTAATCTTCACTTCCTCTATGAAATGTAGTGTCTTGCCACATTAGATTTAATTTGAAAACAAAAGCACTAGTCCCAAGAATCATTCCTTGGTTAATTAACTTTTTAAAAGGCTCTTCAACATTTACAAAACCTCTGTCTTTTAGTAGTTTTACCCAAAAACGTGAGTATAACAAATGACCTGTAGCATGTTCACTACCACCAATATATAAATCTACATTTTCCCAATACTTTAATGCGTCTTCACTTGCAAAGGTTTCACCTCTATTGGCTGCGTCTTCCATGTAACGGAAAAAATACCAAGAACTGCCTGCCCAACCTGGCATGGTGTTTAACTCTAAAGGATGAATTGTTGTATTATTTATTTTGTCATTACTAACTACAGAATTAAATTCTGTACACCAAGCCCAAACATCTGCACGTCCTAAAGGTGGCTCACCTTCTTCGGTTGGTAAATACTTTTCTACTTCTGGCAACACAATAGGCAAATGTGCTTTGTCTATCATTTGCGGCATGCCATTCACATAATACACTGGGAATGGTTCTCCCCAATATCGCTGTCTAGAAAATACAGCATCACGTAGTCTGTAATTGGTTTTGCCTTCTCCTTGTTCTATTTGTTCTAATTCGTATATAGCACGTTTGGTTGCTTTTTTATAGTTCATGCCGTTAAGAAAATCACTATTAGCAATTTTTACATTGTCTTTAGAACCGTATGCTTCTTCAGAAATATCAATGTCTTCAAATATGTTTGGAATCTCAATGTTAAAATATTTTGCAAAATCATAATCACGTTGGTCACCACATGGTACAGCCATTACTGCTCCTGTTCCGTAGCTTGCTAAAACATAATCACCAATCCAGATTGGAATAGGCTCCTTAGAAAACGGATGCTCTGCATAAGCTCCTGTAAATACACCAGATATGGTTTTTACATCTGCCATACGATCGCGTTCACTTCGTTTGGCGGTTTTTTCTATGTAGGCTTCAACGTCAGCTTTTTGATCTGCTGTTGTAATTTGCGAAACGAGTTCGTGCTCTGGAGCTAGTGTCATAAATGACACTCCGTAAATGGTATCAGGTCGTGTTGTAAAGACATCTATGATCTGCTTTTCAGAATTGGCAGATTGCTGCGCTTCGCTCGCAATGACGTTAAAAGAAACAGATGCACCAACGGATTTTCCAATCCAATTACGCTGACTTTCTTTTAATGAATCTGTCCAATCAATAGTATCTAATCCTTGAAGTAAACGCTCTGCATAAGCAGAAATTCGCATGCTCCATTGTGTCATTTTTTTACGAACTACTGGATGACCTCCACGTTCAGAAACTCCATTAACAATTTCGTCATTTGCTAAAACGGTTCCTAATGCAGGACACCAGTTCACTTCCGTTTCAGCTAAATAGGTTAATCTGTATTTTAAAAGTAGTTCTTGTTGTTTTTCTGATGAATAGCCATTCCAATCTTCAGCAGTAAATGGCTCAATGTTTTCATCACATGCTGCATTTACAGTTGTGTTTCCTTCAGAAGTAAACTTTGTTATTAAAGTATCTATAGCTTCAGCTTTGTTTGAATTATTGTTATACCAAGATTCAAATAACTGAATGAAAATCCATTGTGTCCACTTGTAATATTCAGGATTAGACGTACGTACTTCTCTACTCCAATCGAAAGAAAATCCTATCTGGTCTAATTGCCTTCTGTATGTTGCAATATTTGTTTCTGTAGTAATCGCAGGATGCTGACCTGTTTGTATCGCATACTGCTCTGCAGGTAATCCAAAACTATCATAACCTTGAGGATGCAAAACGTTAAAACCTTTATGGCGTTTATAGCGTGCATAAATATCACTCGCAATATATCCTAATGGATGACCAACATGTAAACCTGCACCTGAAGGATAAGGGAACATATCCAAAACATAGTATTTTGGTTTGTCGCTTGTATTAGATGCTTTAAACGTTTCGTTTTTTGCCCAGTAATCTTGCCAGTTCTTCTCGATCTTATTGAAATCGTACCTCATTGTATTTTCCTTAAAATAAGGCACAAATTTAAAGGTATTACAACACAATAAAAAACTAAACGTTGTAATTATATAAATGTGAAAAACCGTGTGCTAATTAAAATTTGATATGAAATTTAAGAGATTCCCGTTTTCACGGGAAAGACAATTTAAATGAAATCAAAAGACTTACATCTTTTGAAGTTTTAATTCGTATTCTTTATTATTTTTACAGCACTAATTCCTATTAATCCATGGCATCATCTTTTGACAAGTACCAAAAGCGTAAACTAATATCGTCTTACATCTCGGTAGTGATAAGTATTGCTTTGGTTTTATTTCTTTTAGGTTGTTTAGGTTTATTAGTCATTAACTCTAAAAAAGTTGCAGATCACTTTAAAGAACAAGTGGTAATGACCATTTATATTAATGACACTGCTAAAGAAGTTGAAGTCAATCAGCTTAAAAAAAGTTTAGCTATGGCAGAGTACACCAAAGAAGCGCTTTACGTTTCTAAAGAAGAAGCCGCAGACTTTATGAAAGCCGAAACTGGTGAAGACTTTATGGATTTTGTAGGTTACAATCCGTTAAAAAATTCAATTGACGTTCATCTAAAAGCAGATTACGTTACCACAGAACAGCTAGCAGAAATTACAGAAAGCCTCTCTAACAAAGCTTTTATAGAAGAGATTCGTTACGACAATGACCTCGTTGAATTAATGAACGATAATGTGAAAAAAATTACATTTTGGGTTTTAATTATCAGTGGTTTATTTACGTTAATTGCAGTTTTACTAATTAATAGCTCTATTCGTCTTGCTGTTTATTCTAAGCGTTTTATTATTAAAACCATGCAAATGGTAGGCGCTACAAAAACCTTTATTCGCAGACCTTTTGTTTGGAAAAGTGTACAATTAGGAATCATTGGTGCACTTGTCGCTTTAGCTGGTATGGCTGTAGTGTTATACTACTTAGATATTACGTTCCCAGAATTAGAATTATTAAGAAACACAGTTTTAATTGTCGCTTTATTCGTTGGAATTTTCCTTTTAGGAATTGTTATTACTTGGATTAGTACTTTTATTGCTACACAACGTTTCTTAAATTTGAAGACGGATCAATTGTATTATTAGAGGCTAATTC
>NZ_JADGDZ010000048.1 GCF_016744625.1 Winogradskyella sp. | reverse complement strand
GACAAACAGTGTGTTTCATCGGATTATTAAGTCGTTTAATCGGTGAATTATTAAAAAACTTATCGTAAATAATTTAAAATTAAGCATTTATCTTTTAGTTTTTTTCTATATTAGCACCATAGAACCCAAATCTAAAATTATTAATCATGCTTAACAATCTGCTTTCTAAGCCTTTAGTCGTGACTACTACACAACTTACGATGATTCTAATAGCTGTGGCTTCCATATTCCTTGTTTTTATAATTATAGCTATCATTAAGATGTATAAATTAAAAGCTGAGAACAAGAAATTAATGGAAACAAACGCATTTAAAGATGTTGATGAATCTTATAAAGATTTCACGAGTGGTCATCTTTATGGTGACAACTAAACTAATCACAGATTTTTATGGAATTAATTTCACTACTCTTTAGTAATGCATTGCTTGACGATTCATCTGAAAGAATTATCGGCATTTTATCAATTGCACTAGCTACAATAATAAGCTTACTTATTTTATCACTTTTTAAGGCTCATAAGTTGAAAGCAAGAATAAAAGAATTAGAAGAAAAATAAAAACTAACTATTAAAAATATAAAGTTTGCAAATTCTAATCTTATTAATTCTTTTTAACGTTATTGTTCTTTTTATCGCTTTTAAAACGAAACGTTTTTTATATACTATTACTCCAGAAGAACAATGGAAAGATGAACTAGATAAATTTGATCGAAATTATAAAGAATTAGAAGAATTGAATGTTAAAAACGATTATAAATTAAGTACTAATCATATATACTAAAACAAAAAAAACCAGCGAACGCTGGCTTTTTTTTGTTTTAGTATAGTAGGTGATATTATCTCACTAACTTTCTATATTTTATACGTTTTGGCATTAAATCACCTCCTAAACGTTTCTTCTTATTCTCTTCATATTCACTAAATCCACCTTCAAAGAAATAGACTTGAGAATCTCCTTCAAAAGCTAAGATGTGTGTGCATATTCTATCTAAGAACCATCTATCGTGACTAATAACAACTGCACAACCAGCAAAGTTCTCTAAACCTTCTTCTAATGCTCTTAATGTATTTACATCTAAGTCATTAGTGGGCTCATCTAAAAGTAATACATTACCTTCTTCTTTTAGTGTCATCGCTAAATGCAAACGGTTACGCTCACCTCCGGAAAGTAATTTCACTTTCTTGTTTTGCTCACTTCCAGAAAAATTAAATCGACTTAAATAAGCTCTAGAATTAACTTGTTTTCCACCCATCATAACCAACTCTTGTTCGTCACTAAAGTTTTGCCAAATTGATTTTTCAGGGTCAATATTAGAATGCTTTTGATCTACATAAGCTATCTGTGCTGTTTCACCAACTTTGAATTCACCTTTGTCTGGTGTTTCCTCTCCCATTATCATTCTAAAAATAGTTGTTTTACCAGCTCCATTCGGTCCAATAACTCCTACAATACCAGCTTGAGGTAAGTTAAAGTTTAAATCATCATACAATAATTTATCCTCATAACCTTTAGCTACACCAATAGATTCAATCACATTTGTTCCTAAACGAGGTCCATTTGGTATATAGATTTCTAATTTCTCATCAAGTTGCTTCTGATCTTGACTCATTAATTTATCATAGTTCTTCAAACGTGCTTTTTGCTTCGTCTGACGACCTTTTGCTCCTTGCCTAACCCAATCAAGCTCGCGCTCTAAAGTTTTTTGACGCTTAGATGCTGTTTTACTTTCTTGAGCCATACGCTTAGATTTTTGGTCTAACCAAGACGAATAATTCCCTTTCCAAGGAATACCTTCACCTCTATCGAGCTCTAAAATCCAACCTGCAACATTATCCAAGAAATATCTATCGTGAGTTACGGCAATAACAGTTCCTTTATATTGTGCTAAATGATGCTCTAACCAATGTACAGATTCTGCATCCAAGTGGTTAGTAGGTTCATCCAATAATAAAACATCTGGTTCTTGTAAAAGAAGTCTACATAAAGCTACACGACGACGTTCTCCACCAGACAATACACCAATTTTCTTATCACCATCTGGAGTACGCAATGCATCCATTGCTATTTCTAACTTAGTATCTAATTCCCATGCATTTGCAGCATCAATCTGATCCTGAAGCTCAGCCTGACGATTCATAAGCTTTTCCATCTTATCAGGATTGCTATAAACTTCCTCTAAACCAAACTGATCGTTAATGCTATTATATTCGTCTAAGATAGCAACCGTTTCTGCTGCTCCTTCTCTAACAATTTCCATTACGGTTTTTTCATCATCTAACTGAGGCTCTTGTTCTAAATAGCCAACTGTGTAACCAGGTTGAAAAACAACATCTCCTTGATAATTCTTATCAACTCCTGCAATAATCTTTAATAAAGTCGATTTACCAGAGCCGTTAAGACCTAAGATTCCAATCTTAGCTCCGTAGAAAAAACTTAAATATATATTCTTTAATACTGGAGTATTAGCTCCAGAAAAGGTCTTTGTAAGACCAGACATTGCAAATATTACTTTTTTATCATCACTCATTATACTCTACCTTTTAATGCATTAAACACCCAAGCTATACAGAAAAAACCACCACCAACAGCAGCAAATCCCCAACCAGCAACTTCATCATATCTAAAGGCGCCAAGTGCAATTAGCCCTAGTCCTACAATAATCATTATTGTGGTAGCCCAAGCTAACACGGTATTTTTATTCATTGCCATAATCTTATTCTTAGTTTTTGTTAGTTAGTCTAAAGACAAATATCGTGAAATAAACCAAAAAAAGCATCCTAAACTAGGATGCTTTTTCGCTATCAATCAATGATCGTCTTAGTTCATAGGAACTTCAACAATAACTAATTCGGAATTCGCATTAGATTTTATTGACACTTTATTTGTATTAGAGATACCAATAGCATCTCTTTTATTCAAATAATTGCCTTCAACTTCAATATCACCTTCAACAATAAATATGTATAATCCATTGTTTTCAGATTTTACGCTTAAATCTATTGACTTATCAACATCTAAATTTGTTCTATAAATATATGCTTGTTGACTAATTGGCAAAGCATCTCCTTCTAACTTATCCATAGGTGCAACTACTGTTTGGAGTTGATTCTTTTTACCTTCACTAGGAAATTCGCGTTGCTCATAGTGAGGTTCTACACTCATTTCTTCAGGAATAATCCATATTTGAAGAAAGTTAACTTCATCAGTTTTGCTATTGTTAAATTCGGAATGTGTTAAACCTGTTCCTGCGCTCATCACTTGCACTTCACCTACTTCAATAGCACGTTTATTTCCCATATTATCCTTATGAGATAGAGCTCCTTTTAATGGAATAGATATAATTTCCATATTTTGATGTGGGTGTGTTCCAAATCCCATTTTTGGTTGCACAAGGTCGTCATTTAAGACTCTTAGCATTCCAAAATTATTACGTTCTGCATTTTGATAGCTTGCAAAACTGAACGTATGGTGTGATTTTAACCAACCATGATCTGCATAGCCTCTTGTATCTGATTTATGTATTATCGTTTTCATTATATTTTATTTTCGTTCTCGATACAAAATTCTCCAAAAAGAATTTCACTCGAACTGATGTTATTAATTAATTCGCAGGAAGGAATCCCATTTTACCATCTTGGTAATCACGCATAGCTTCCAAAATCTCTGTTTGTGTATTCATTACATAAGGACCATAAGTTGATACTGGCTCATTAAATGGTTCTCCTGATAAGAATAACAATAGACTATTGTCTTCAGCCTCAATAGAAAACCCTTCTCCGTCTTGATTGAATTGAATCATTTGGTTTTTATCCAATTCTAAGATCGTTGCTCCATTGACTTTCACCTTCCCCTTCATGAGATATAGCATGCCTTGATGCGAATTTGAAAACGAAATAGATTCACTTCCATTAGCTTTTGCCTCAATCATAAAAGCATTGATTTGGGTTTGTGTTGCAATTCTTCCATAAGTTTCATTGAGTTCTCCAGCAATGATTCTGGTTTCTACTTTGCCATCCTCAGATGTTACAACTCTAAAATCTTCATATTTTTCGTGCTGATAATTGGCTTGCATCATTTTTTTCTCAGCAGGAAGATTTAACCACAATTGAATCCCTTCAATCGTTCCTCCTTTTTTAACAAATTCTTTCGATGGACCTTCTGCATGAATAATACCTCGTCCAGCGGTTGTCCATTGCACATCACCTGCCTTTACAACACTTTTATTACCTAAAGAATCACGATGTAATTGTTCTCCTTGCACTAAAAATGTAACAGGTTCGAAACCTCTGTGTGGATGTGGTCCTAAATCAAATGGGTTACTCTTTTCATTGATTTCATAAGGTCCGTAATGATGTAATAATATAAATGGATCAACCATTTCTATTTGCTGTGTTGGTAATGGCTGACGTAATCTTATTGGTCCCATATTAACGAAATCACTTCGTCCTACTCTATTTATTGTATTTAGTTTCATTTTATATCTTTCATTATAATATTTTCCATGGAAAATATTTGATTAAAAAATTTTACTCTGAATTGATGAAATACTGAAACAAGTTCAGCATAACAAACTTTCTGTCTATCAGCGCATTTTGTCAAGTAAATTACTCAACCGTTCAGCTTCTTCTTCATTTAAATTTTTAAGCAAATCATTATTTAAATTAATCGGTATAGATTTTAATAATTGTTTTCCTTCTTCAGTGATAGCAATTTTCACAACGCGTCTATCGTGTTCTGATGATAAACGCTCTATATAGTTTTTAGCACAAAGTTTATCCATTAATCGAGTTGCATTTGGAGATCGTTCTAACATTCTATCTTTAATAGTTTGAACCTTTAACGGTTCTCCTGCTCCATTTAATATTCTCAAAATATTATACTGCTGTGGCGAAATACCGAAGCCTTTAAAAAATTCGTTCTGACAACTTGTTATCCAATTTGCAGTATAAATAATATTAAGTAATGCCTTAACACGATTGTTTTTAAATTTTGAATTAATATCTTTTGCTAAATCCCCCATTCTTAAAGACTTTCAGAAAATTGTTCTACTTCTTCTAACAATTGGTTATTTAATTCTTCATTTGTAATCTTTCCATTTGAAAAATTATCACCAAATGATGGTAAACTAAAACTACCAACTATATTTCCACCCATATATCCAAATCTTCCTTGAGCAATTTCTAAAGCAGTTGCTCCTCCTCTACCACCTGGAGATGTTGCCATTAACAACATTGGCTTATCACTCCATAATTTCCCGTCAATTCTAGACATCCAATCAAATAAATTTTTAAATACTGTTGCGTAAGCTCCATTGTGTTCAGCTAATGAAAGCACAATACCATCAGTCGATTTTATAAAGTCTAAAAACTTGTGTGCATTATCTGGAATACCATGGGTTAATTCATCATCCATACCATATAAAGGCAATTCAAAATCATTTAAATCTAGAACCTTTACTTCTGCTCCTTCTACTAAAGATGCTGCGTAAGTTGCTAATTGCTTATTTATAGATGTACTACTATTGCTTCCTGCAAATGCTATTATATGTTTCATATTATTCTGTTTTTGTTATTTGAATGGCACAAATATAAGTTAAAAATATTTAGTTTCCAAGGAAACTATTTCCGTGTAATATTATTTAACAAAACATTCACTTTCTATACATAAATTGGTTTTGTAAATTCGTGCAAAGGAAAATTAAGGATTAACCACAAACAGATACCCACTTTCGTGGGCAATGCATATGGATATTAAATTCAACAAAAACGAAGATCATAATAAACTTCTACTCTCTGATTTAAAAAAACGCTTTGCTAAAGTAAAATTAGGTGGTGGACAAAAAAGTATTGACAAACATCACAGTAAAGGTAAAATGACAGCTCGTGAGCGTATTGATTATTTGCTTGACACTAAAGCTAAGTCTATTGAAATAGGTGCTTTTGCTGGTGATGGTATGTATGAAGACTATGGAGGATGTCCTTCTGGAGGTGTTGTTATTAAAATGGGATGCGTTAAAGGAAAACAATGTATTGTTGTTGCCAATGATGCTACTGTAAAGGCTGGAGCTTGGTTTCCTATAACTGGAAAAAAGAATCTTAGAGCTCAAGAAATAGCTATTGAAAATAGATTGCCTATTATATATCTTGTAGATAGTGCAGGTGTGTTTTTGCCAATGCAAGATGAAATCTTTCCAGACAAGGAACACTTCGGTCGTATTTTTAGAAACAATGCTGTAATGAGCAGTATGGGAATTACACAAATTGCTGCAGTAATGGGAAGTTGTGTAGCAGGTGGTGCTTACCTACCAATTATGAGTGATGAAGCTTTAATCGTTGACAAAACCGGAAGTATTTTCTTAGCTGGAAGTTATTTAGTTAAAGCCGCTATTGGTGAATCTATAGATAATGAAACGCTTGGTGGAGCAACAACACACTGCGAAATTTCTGGCGTTACAGATTATAAGGCAAAAGATGATAAGGATGCTTTAGACAGAATAAAAAACATCGTTGACAAAATCGGTGATTTTGATAAAGCAGGTTATAACAGAGTTAAAGCAGCGAAACCTAAAGAAAACCCTGAAGATATTTATGGGATTCTTCCAAAAAGTAGAGCCGACCAATATGATATGAAAGAAATCATTAAACGAATCGCAGATGGTTCTGAATTTGATGAATATAAAGAAGGCTACGGAAAAACCATTATTACAGCTTATGCTCGTATTGATGGTTGGGCTGTTGGTATAGTTGCTAATCAACGTCAATTAGTAAAAACTAAAAAAGGAGAAATGCAGTTTGGTGGTGTTATTTATAATGACTCAGCAGATAAGGCAACACGTTTTATAGCAAATTGTAACCAGAAAAAGATTCCTTTAGTCTTCTTACAAGATGTTACTGGTTTTATGGTTGGTAGTAAATCTGAACACTCAGGAATTATAAAAGATGGTGCTAAAATGGTAAATGCTGTTAGTAATTCTGTAGTACCAAAATTTACTATTATTATAGGTAACAGTTATGGAGCAGGAAATTATGCAATGTGTGGAAAAGCCTATGACCCAAGATTAATTGTAGCTTGGCCAAGTGCAGAATTAGCAGTAATGAGTGGAAATTCTGCTGCTAAGGTTTTATTACAAATTGAAAAGGCCTCACTAAAAAAGAAAGGTGAAACCATAACCAAAGAAAAAGAAGAAGAATTATTTAATAAAATTAAATCGCGTTACGATAACCAAGTATCCCCTTATTATGCGGCTTCTCGTATTTGGACAGATAGTGTTATTGATCCATTAGATACCAGAACTTGGATTAGTATGGGAATAGAAGCCGCAAACCACGCTCCTATTACAAAACCTTTTAATTTAGGCGTGTTGCAAGTGTGATATGCAACAAGAAAAAACTAAAAAACAGCCTCTATACGTAATACTATTATTGATATTAGCAGCAGAGGCTGTTTTTATTTTGCCTTTTGTTCTTCAACGCATTTTTAGAACTACATTTCTAGAATCCTTTTCTATTAGTCAAACTGAATTAGGGAGTTGCTTTTCAATTTATGGGATTGTAGCCTTATTTTCCTATTTATTTGGTGGACCATTAGCTGATAAGTTTAAACCCCTAATGTCTTAATGTCTATTGCATTAATTCTAACAGGTTTGGGTGGCTTATATTTAGCTACTTATCCCAATTTATATAACCTACATATACTCTATGGATTTTGGGGTTTCACCACTATTTTTCTGTTTTGGGCAGCGATGATAAAGGCAACTCGAATTTGGGGCGGAACAAATAAACAAGGAATCGCCTTTGGTTTTTTAGATGGTGGTCGCGGATTAGTAGCTGCTCTTTTTGGCTCTGTTGGTGTCATTATTTTTTCGCTGTTTATTACAAAAGACATCGAATTCACTTCTGTTGAAGAACGACGTATTGCCTTTAAAGAAGTGATTACTTATACATCTTATGCTGTAATTACCGTTGGAATTATTGTGTTTTTCTTTTTGAATTTAAATTTTGAAAAGTCTATATCGTCAGAAAAGACCTCAAAACTCATTACGATTGAAAATTTTAAACTGGTTATGAAGTTTAAAGCCGTTTGGTTGCTAATGATGATTATTCTCTGTGCTTACTATGGTTATAAAATGACCAACCTTTTTAGTCAATATGCAGAGCAAGTGATGCATTATGACAAAATAGAAGCTGCTAAAGTTGGTACTTACTTATTATATATGAGACCAGTTATTGGAGTAGTCATTGGTCTATTAGCTGACCGAACAAAAGCTAGTCTTTGGATTATTGTAGGATTCTTTTTAATGGCAATAACAAGTTTAGTTTTTGCACTTGGCATTATAAATGATTCAACTCCTCTATTATTTATTTTATCTATAGGTACAATGGCTATTGGAGTTTATTCAGCACGAGTTTTATATTTTGCCACTTTAGAAGAAGCAAAAATACCTTTAGCAGTTACTGGTACAGCTGTTGGCTTTATATCTGTTGTAGGATATACACCAGATATTTTCACAGGTTTAATTAATGGTTGTTTTTTGGATAAATACAATGAAGTCATTGGACATCAAATTGTTTTTGGAATTATGTTTGGCTTTGCTTTGATTGGATGTATTGCTTCCTTTCTATTATATAAACTATCAAAAAAGTAAATCACAAAAAAAAGAGCGCAAATTGCGCTCTCAATATCTTATTAAAATTAAGTTTTAGCTTGCTGCACCAACTCTCTTAGCTTTTCTTTCTTCTCTAATTTCTTTGAAACGCTCAATTGAAGATCCAAAAATCCAGTAAGGGATTACAAAAGTTAAAAGGAAAATCATTAACCAAAAGCCAATAGTTAATATCGTTAAAAATGCTAAAAATCCTAAATATTGATCAAATTCGAACATAATTCTTGTGTCGTTTACGTTTGTTAGTACAAAGATATAACCAAAATATAAGTTTTACAATACCTTAACCCAGTTTTATTAACAGGAAATGAACAAAACTTAATTTATCTAATTTTGTTGTTTTAAATTCTTAACATGGTAATCTACTAAACCTTCAATTGGTCGTCTTACAAAGTTACCAACTTTGAATCCATATTCTTCAGCAACTTGCTTAATTTCTTGTTGACCAAAAAATGCAATTGAGCCAGCAAAATGGACAGGAATACCTGCCTCTAATTCTTCTTTGTATTGAAGAATCATATTTTCAGCAAACAGACGAATTCCATTAGTAATTACGTTTTTTATATAATCTGAATCTTTATTGATAAACATAAATTCTGCATGATCTGCCAAATATGCACTTGGATTGGTTTGTTTGTATAAGTTATACTTAATAAAATCCGCTTCTAAATTATGCTTATGAGCAAACGCAACACTAATAGTATCTGGCATCTTATCAAAGTAGTAATCTCTAATTAATTGCTTACCAAAATAATTTCCGCTAGCATCGTCCATTAATATAAATCCAAGACTAGCTACACGTTGATGTAATGAATTTCCATCAAAATAGCTACAATTAGAACCTGTACCTAATATGCAAACCACAGCTGCTTCATCGTTAGAATTAATACAAGCTCTAACTGCTGCATATGTATCTTCTCTTACTTCTACTTTAGCATTTTCAAAATAAGACTCTAATATTGATTTTAACAACAATGTTGGTTTATCAGTACCACATCCTGCTCCGTAAAAATACACATGTGTAACCTTATTGGCTATTGCCATTAACTCTTCGCTTTTACGAATAATTTTTTTGAGTTTTTTCTCTGCAACAATCGCAGGGTTTAATCCTTTGGTTCTTATTTTATCAACGACTTGATTTCCATCTTTTCCAATTGCAATCCAGTCGCATTTTGTTGAACCTCCATCTGTTATTAAAATCATAATGTCTAAAAATTAAAAATTCCGTAGGTATGACTAATTCATCAACCCACGGAATTTTAGAATTAATACTAAATATTATAGACTATTAACCTTTTGAGCTAAATCAATCATTTTATTTGAATAACCAAATTCGTTATCGTACCAAGATATTAATTTGAAAAAATTTGAATTCAATTCAATAGACGCATCTGCATCAAAAACACTTGTTCTTTCTTCGCTAACAAAATCTTGAGATACAACAGCATCTTCAGTATAGCCTAAAACACCTTTCATTGATCCACCAGCTGCTTTTTTCATTGCTGCTTTGATATCTGCTAAAGAAGTATCTTTTGTTGTTTTAACAGTTAAATCTACAACAGAAACATCTACTGTTGGCACTCTAAATGCCATACCTGTTAATTTTCCATCTAACTCAGGAATTACTTTTCCTACTGCTTTTGCAGCACCTGTTGATGATGGTATAATATTATTGATTGCTGAACGACCTAAACGGTAATTTTTACGTGAAGGTGCATCTACTGTATATTGTGTAGAAGTTGCAGCATGAATAGTTGTCATTAAAGCTTCTTCAATTCCAAAATTATCTTCAATAACTTTAGCTATTGGCGCTAAACAGTTCGTTGTACAAGATGCATTTGATACAATAGTATTATTAGCTGTTAACGAATCGTCATTAACTCCCATTACAAACATTGGTGCATCTTTACTTGGTGCAGAAATTACTACCTTTTTAGCACCTCCATCAATATGGTATTGAGCTGTTTCTAAAGTTGTAAAAATCCCTGTACATTCTGCAACAACATCTGCTCCTACTTCATCCCATTTTAAGTTCTTTGGATCTCTTTCTGCAGTAATCCTAATTGTTTTACCGTCAACTACTAAGTTTCCGTCTTTAACTTCTACTGTACCATCGAATCTTCCATGAACAGAATCATACTTTAAAAGGTATGCTAAGTGTTCTACATCTAATAAATCGTTAATCGCAACAACATCAACGTCGTTACGTTTTACTGTTGCTCTAAAAACAATTCTACCTATTCTACCGAATCCGTTGATTCCTAATTTTAAATCTGACATATCTACTATTAATTAATTTGCGTTTATTATTAAATTGACATTATTTCTGAAACTCTTAAAAGTTCCATATTAATTTTTGACTTTCCTTTTACTGCCTGATCAAATGGTGTTAAATCTATTATATCATTTTTAAGACCAACCATGTAATTACTTTTACCAGTGATTAAACTCTCAACAGCTTTTACTCCCATTCTACTTGCTAAAACTCTATCAAAACAAGAAGGTGAACCACCTCTTTGCATATGTCCTAGAACAGATACACGAACTTCATACTCTGACATATTCACATCAACATAATCCTTAAGTTCAAAAACATTTTTACCAATCTTATCACCTTCGGCAACAATTACAATGCTTGAAGATTTCCCTGTTTGTTTACTTCGTCTTAACGAATCTAATAATCTGTCTAATCCTAAATCTTCTTCAGGTATTAGAATCTCTTCAGCACCAGCACCAATACCAACATTTAATGCAATATGACCAACATCACGTCCCATTACTTCAATAAAAAACAAACGATTATGTGAACTTGCTGTATCTCTAATTTTATCGATAACTTCTACAACAGTATTTAAAGCAGTATCATACCCTAAAGTATGTGTTGTTCCGTAAATATCATTATCTATGGTACCAGGAATTCCCATAACAGGAAAATCGTATTCTTGATTGAAAATCATAGCTCCTGTAAAACTACCATCTCCACCAATAACAACAAAAGCATCAATACCAGCTTTTACTAATTGTTTATGAGCTTTAGCTCTTCCTTCTTTTGTTCTGAATTCTTTTGAACGTGCAGATTTTAATATCGTACCACCTTTATTGATAATACCTTTAACACTTCGTGCATCCATTTTCACAAAATCACCATCAATCATCCCTTCATAACCTCTATTAATACCGTAGCATTCTATACCATGAAAAGCACATGATCTAACTACTGATCTTATGGCTGCATTCATTCCTGGAGAATCTCCTCCGGAAGTCATAACACCTATCTTTTTTATTATGTGTAGCATTATTTAAAAACTATTTTCAGTAAAATTACTAAACAATACAAACAAAAAAGTGACTATTATCATAAAATGATGAGCGAAAAATTAATTCAAACGTTTTCGTTAATAAGTATTTTAATAAAATGTAAAAAACTGAAGTTCTAAGACTTAGATTTTGTCTTTTTTTTCTTCATTGTCATGTAGTCTGGCATCATTTCATCATCACCTTTTTCTTTCTTTTCCTCTTCCTTTTTTGCCTTTTTATCTTTTCTGTTTTTACCAGAGAAAATAATTTGAATTAATTCTTTGAAGTTATCAAACTCTACATTATAAGATAAACCAATACCTTGAGTGTAACCGATTTCTTCACCGAAGTTTCTAATCGTATTTTCTCTATTGAATACTTTAGCACGCAAAGTTCCATCTTCATTAAGCAACCAATCGATTTGCACATCTCCTGATATTGTGGTCTGCTGAGTACTTCCAAATGGTACTCCGAACTTCCCATTTACCAAGATTTTTTCGTTAATTTTTGTTTGAAGTGTTAAACCAACTCTATTATCTGTTTGAAGATCTGGAGTATCTTGACCAAGCTCTAAGTCTAAACCTACTTTTAAATCTCCATTTTGATCACCTAATAAATTATTTACAATACCGCTTAATCGTTCAGAAATTGTTCCTGTAAAATTAACACCTCTAACTCCATTAGAAAAGCCGCCTGTACCTAACAAAGTTAACGCTTGGTTGTTACGCTCATCCTTTGATGATAGTCTATAATCTAACTCAGATTTTAAAGTAGTTGTAACATTTGGAAATCTTAAATTAAAATCTGGTTCTGGCTGTTCTAATTGCCCTGTTAATAAAATATCTACTTCTACTGGTATTCTTTGACTAATAGGATTATCTAATAAAACTGATGGATTCGCAGTAGTCTTATAAACTGCTTTTAAGTTAATTTGCGCAGTTAGAGGGTCACCTTCCCATTCAATACTACCACCTTTTTCAACTTCAAATTTCTTTTCAACAAAGCCTCCATATTTAAAGTTATATTCTCCTTCAAAAACAGAAAAATCTCCCCACATATTAAAAGTTCCGTTGGTATTAATTAAGAAATTTAAATTTCCCTCACCTCTACCTTTTATAGTGCTTCCTGCTTCTTTGTCAATAACAATCTCTATGGTTGCATTCTGATTAACATTTAAATCGAAATCGAGAACCAAACCTTTGATTTCAATTTGCTCAGTTATTTCTCCATTAATCCGAGCTGCTTTTTCTTCTGGACTTAAGAAATGAATAAACGAGTTATCTCCAAAACTTTCAGAATCATTAAGTGGAATAAAAAATTCTGTGCCAGATTCTGTTCGTCCATTTTTTACTTCAATGATTAACTGATCTGTAGGTCCTCTAATTCCTGCTGTACCAGAAATAAATCCTGTCCCATAATACAATTCGTCCTCAGACTCTTCAGTATTTAGAACTAACAATCTGTCTGTACTAAGTCTTAACCCTAATTTCCAATCCGAAAAATTATTATGCTCAATATATCCATTCAGATTCCCTTTAGAAAAGTATTTAGAATCCGTCATTGCTACATTATTAAAAATAAACTGCTGACCTCTAAGTGAAACTTTAGAGTCGAAATCAAATCCATAGTCTACATTCAAATATGGTATTGAGAGTCCTGCTCTATCTAACAGCAACTCACCATCTATACTTGGCTTCTTCAAACTTCCGGTAACATTTGCACTACCAGAAACTAAACCTCTAATATTATTAATAACTCCTTCTCCTAATGGGTTTAATGGGTCTAGTAAAAATTCTTCGAAATCCACATCTAGATTAATTGTAGGGTTTCGTTTGGCAATATCAATAGTTCCTATCGCAGCTAATGATTTTAAATTGTCATTAATAAGAGCAACATCAACTTTATAATTAGTTATAGAATTATTCCCTTCAATTTTAGCAGTTAGATCACCTAAGTCGTAATCATTGACAAAAAGGTTACTAACTTCTACATCAGATTTTGGTAAATACACTCCGTTGGCTTGCGCTATATTAACCCTACCATTCACAATCCCTTTTAGAGCTAAACTATCTATGCGAGGTGTAATTTTAACTAATTGTACATCCTTAAAATCGAGTTTTAAATTTTTGTTTTCTTGGTCTTTAATTATTCCTGAAAGCAAAATTTCTTCATTACCTTGATTTATCTTAATCGGAAAAATATCGAAAGCTTTAAATTTTCTATCAAAACGTACTTTGTTGAGCGTATCTTTTTCAGAATTAACTAACCACTCATAACCCTTAAATTGAATATCAGATTTTCTAAAGCCAACAACAGATTTATTCATCTTATCTATAGTATAGAATAGATTTAAGTTAAAATTATCTTTATTGTTTTTCCCTCCTTTAAATTCAGATTTAATTAATAAGGTATCACGTTTTGTTACATTTATTAAACTAAACTGAGACGCATTATAAACTCCAGTATTTAAACTATCTATTTCAATAAATGTGTTAAATAATGGGTTACTATTATCTACACTAACATTAATATTGTTAGCAAAATACTCTTGAAACTTAATTTCTGGAGAATTAAACGTGAGCTCAAACCCTTGTTCGTCTGTTTCCATTCGACCCTCTATAAAGGTGTTTCTTCCTAAAGTTAAATCCTTAAAGAAAACAGCTGCAATCTTAGAATAAATATTGAATTTAAAATCTATGTATTGACCTTCATCAACTTCATTAGGTATATAATTAGTATAGATACTACCAACAGAATTTTCTACCAATTTTAATAGATCCTTAGTTTTAAACTCTCCTGCTATCTTACCATTTATAATATCTGGTGAGTTAATAGCAATGGTACGTTCAGTTCCTTTAAATGAAGATACAATATCAAAATCTTGAAACTTATAACGACTATCCTGATTTTTATAGGTTGTATTTTTAATATTTACAGCTCCTCTAGCATTGTCATAAGTAGATCCTGTGGCTGTCATACTTACTAACCCTCTAAATTCTGAGATACTATCTCTTGTAACAAAGTTTAAAACCATAAGATTAGCATAACCAACCTTAGCTTTAAAATCGAACTTTTTAAGCTCTTGTGAAAAATCAACCAAGCCATTAAAGTCGAGTTGTAAATTAGGGTCTTCTGCTTTTAATATTCCGTTAAATATTTTATTTCCTAAATCACCTGAGACCTTGATATCCTCATAGACATAACCGTTATAATCTAAAGAATAAACATCACCTTTTACATCAGTTCTTAAGTTATCAATAGTAAAGCCTTTGCCATCAACATCGAGGTTTAGAGATGTACTTTTAACTAAAGGGTCATTAATCAATTCACCAATATTAAACTCATCTAAAACAATATTTCCAATATAATTAGCATTATCAATATCATCGATATTAGTAAGTTCTAAGTCAGACTTTATAAACCCTAACTCAGTATTGATTTCAATATTAGCATCTACACGTTTCGCAGTAATGTGAGAGGTTCCATTGATTCTAAAATTACCCACTTTAGACAATACTGTTGGTATAGATTTTCCAAGTATTTTAGGAAGTAAAGCTGTTAAATCATTATAATTCGATGCTAAATTTTTAAATTTTCCATCTAAGGCAAAACTATCTTCTTCTCTGCTAAATAAGTTTTTAAAAGTAATATCACCAATAATTCTAGTATTTCTAGCTGTGCTTACATTAAGGTTTTTTGCTACTAAATCATTAAGAGTACCAGATAAATCAGCATTAAGCGTAGCACGTTGATTAACACCAAATTCATCAAAAAACACATTAAGTTCAGTCAGTGAAATATCAGAATTCCTAAAGCTTGCAACAACATTTACTTTATCTGTGAAATCTTTTAAATCTTCTCTCTTATAATTAAACCTTAAATCTCCTTTTAACTCTGATTGTTCTGTTTTAATATTAAGATCACCAAAGGTCATATGATCTAGAGCATATTCGAAATTTGCCATTAAATTCTTAACAGCTATACCTCTACTATCTATAAAACTGAAGGTATTTATTCGCGAACTAACATTAGGTCCATTAATTAAAAAGTTAGTAGTGTTGGCATTTAATTCGCTAAACTCAAAAATCTTTGGTGTTTCTAGATTCTCATCAACTAATTTGAAGATGCCATTCTCAATAGATACATCACTCGAAGAAAACAGAAAATCACTTGGTCCAACTCTTGGATTATCATCATCGAACTTTGCAACAAACACATCTAAGTTGGTGTCTGTTTCTCCTTTATATGTTTTGAGATTGAATACTAAGTTTTGAATATCTATATCTCCAAAATTCAGTTTGTTATTATAAAGATTGTTAAAGCTAATTACCGAGCTATTAAGCTCGCCAATACTAATTAATGTATCCTTTTTATAATCTCTAATTAAAATATCTTTTAATTCTATATCACCATTGAGTTGAAGACCAACCTTACCAATATTAATATCAGTTTTAAAATCTTTGTTTAATCTTTCGGTAGCATATTTACCGAGTTTAGTTTGTACTGCAGGAATTCCAAGAATTAAAAAAACAATAAGAAATAGCAGTAGAATGATGCCAACTATTTTTCCTATTATTTTGAGTATCCTTTTGATAAAAATTATGAGTTTAAAAACATGAAATCTTCACTACCTTTGCATATACAATACGTTGTTAGGTATGGTCTTAGACTTTACTTGGTAAAATTAACAATTATTGTGCCTAATATCGACTATGGAAAAAGAAAATATTTATATCCTTGGTATTGAATCTTCTTGCGATGATACTTCGGCTGCTGTACTCTGTAACGACCGCATTTTGAGTAATGTTGTTGCCAATCAAAAAATACACGCAGAATATGGTGGTGTTGTGCCAGAATTAGCTTCTCGTGCGCATCAGCAAAACATCGTTCCTGTAGTACATCAAGCCATTGAAAAAGCCGGAATCAAAAAAGAACAATTGCATGCTGTATCATTTACTAGAGGTCCAGGTTTAATGGGTTCTTTATTAGTTGGTACTTCGTTTGCAAAATCTTTAGCTTACGGTTTAGATATTCCATTGATTGATGTTAATCACATGCAAGCGCATATTTTAGCACATTTTATTACAGAAGATGGTCATAAAAAGCCAGCTTTTCCATTTTTAGCAATGACTATTTCTGGTGGACATACACAGATTGTAAAAGTGACCAACCATTTTGAAATGGAAGTTTTAGGCGAAACTATTGATGATGCTGTTGGTGAAGCTTATGACAAAAGCGGAAAAGTATTAGGTCTTGGTTATCCTGCAGGACCAGAAATAGATAGACGTGCTCAACTTGGTAACCCAAAAGCATATCAATTTACAAAACCAAGAGTTGGAGGTCTTAATTTTAGTTTCTCTGGTTTAAAGACTAATATTCTCTATTTTGTTCAGCGTGAAGTAAAAGCGAACCCAAACTTTATTGAAGAAAATCTTAATGATATTTGTGCTTCAATTCAATATACTATTATTGGTATTTTAATGGATAAGCTAAAACTTGCTGTAAAACAAACTGGAATTAATCATATTGCAATTGGTGGAGGTGTTTCGGCAAATTCTGGTATTAGGAAAGCACTCAAAGATGCTGAACAAAAATTTGGGTGGACGTCTTACATTCCAAAATTTGAATATACCACAGATAATGCTGCAATGATTGCTATTGTTGGGTATTTAAAGTATTTAGAAAAGGATTTTGCTGATTTTGATGTGATGGCAACAGCGAGGTTGAAGATATAAATTGTTAAAACATCTGTTAATAAGCTTAACTACTTTGCTTCTATTGCATTTTAAAATTTAGTTGTTTTGTACTACACCCAAATCAAACTAAATTAAATTATCATGAAAAAACTATTAACACTTTTACTACTTGTTCCATTTCTATGTTTTTCTCAGGACTCTTTAGAACAAGAATTAGACTCTATTTCTACATCAGAAGATGCGAAATCGTTTGCCAAAATTCACAAAAAGGCTAATAAAAGTAAACTCTTTACCTTCAATAAAGAAAAGCACAAAACAAGACTAGCAGATGATCTGTTTAAACTTTCTAAAGGCGGAAAAAAAGTAATTAAAACAGACTTTAAAAAAACCTATTATAAAATTATTGATAAAGCAGAAGTTATGCATTATCGAGTTAGCTACATCTATTTTGATGGTAGTAAAATGACACTAGAAGAAATTAACACTAAAAGAGACAAATTACTATCTCAATATAAAGACGGTTATAAATTTGAAGCTTTAGCAAAAATGCATTCTATGGATCCTGGTGCTAAAAAAGGTGGTGATCTTGGTTGGTTTGCTGAAGGTGATATGTATATAGAATTTGAAAATGCAGTAAAAGCACACAACATTGGAGATGTTTACACCTTAGACATGGATAAAAAACAATGGTATTATATTATTTTAAATACATATGATCCAAAATCTATAGAAGAAATTACGATTTTAAAATTTACAGAAGCCATAGATTAATGCAGTTATTTTACAACCCAAACATTTCTGAAAACGATACAAGCTTTAATTTCGATAAAGAAGAAAGCAGACATATTGTAAAAGTACTTCGTAAAAAAAGTGGTAATCAACTATATATTACCAATGGAAATGGCTGGCTGTTTGAAGCAGAATTAACCTTAGCTAGTATGAAGCATTGCTTAGTAAATATTACTTCAAAATCTTTACAACCAAAACGCTCTTTCAATTTACACTTAGCTGTTGCGCCAACAAAAATGAATGATCGCTACGAATGGTTTTTAGAAAAAGCCACAGAAATAGGTATTGAAACCATTACACCAATTATCTGCGATCATAGTGAGCGTAAAGTTGTAAAAACCGAACGATTTGAAAAAATTATTCAGTCTGCTATGAAACAATCATTACAATGTTATTTACCAAAACTAAATGCTCCAATAACCTTTAAGGATTTTGTAAAACAAGATTTTTCTGGACAACTGTTTGTTGCCCACTGTGAAGACACAGAGAGAAAGTCATTGAAATCTCAAGTTAAACCTAATGAAGATTATACCATTTTAATTGGTCCTGAAGGCGATTTTAGCGTTAAAGAAATTGAACAAGCAATAAAAAGTAATTTTATTCCTGTGACTCTAGGTGAAACAAGACTGAGAACCGAAACTGCAGCTATTGTAGCTTGTCATTCAGTTACCTTTATAAATGAATAACTACAATGCTGTATAGCTTGCAGTTGCAATATCTAAATCATCATTTTCAATAATCAAGATTAATGATAAATCATCAGTTGGTGTTACTATTTCTGGTATTAAAATGGAACCGATACCTGAATTATTTTCAAGTTTAAACTGCTGTTCATTTACAACTATGTTTCCATTTACGATTTCTCTATTTCTATTTTCACCTCGTTTTACAGACGTTTTACGCTCATTTACAACTAATATAATTCTAAAATTTTTATTAGATATATCTCCTTCAAAATTATAGCTAAATCTGACTTGATCTTCAGATTTAGAAACCTTTGAGACAAAAATATGTGATTTAGACTTAATCATTTTGTATTGCTCAATTTTCTGGTTTAAAAGTTTCTTATTTGAGCCAACGATATGCTCCTTTCCATTAATTACTAATTGTGGTGTATAAATAGAACTACTATTAAACTTTACTGCATACTTACGTTGTTTATCACTGTATTTAGATTTACTAAAAGGATCCTTCCAACCTATATAATTCCAATAATCGACATGATACGACAAAGCAATAATATTCTCACTTTTAACTTCATTCAAAATCGCATCAGCAGCTGGACAGCTAGAACAACCTTGAGAAGTAAATAACTCTAATACAACTATATTACTATTATAAGGCTCTTTATTTGGACTAAGAATTAGTAAAAACGGAATTATAAATAATGTTAAGACAATAGGTTTCATAACAATTCTTTTTAAATTTGGAATATGGGAATTAGTTCGTCAAATAAAATATTGTTTACAGTCATTTTAACTATTATGACAAGTTTAACAAGCAATTCAATACTAGCGCAAGATGTCGCTATACTAAAATATAAAGGTGGTGGAGATTGGTACAGTAACCCAACAGCTTTACCAAACTTAGTAAAATATTGCAACGATAATATAGATACTAATATCAATGAGAATATTCAAACTGTAGAGGTTGGTAGCACAGATATTTTTCAGTTTCCTTTATTACATATGACAGGTCATGGGAATGTATTCTTTAGCGATGATGATGCAGAGAATCTTAGAAATTATCTAATCTCTGGTGGGTTTTTACATATCGATGATAATTATGGAATGGAACCATATGTCACAAAAGAATTAAAGAAAGTGTTTCCGAATAATGAGTTGATTGAAATCCCTAAAGATCATAAAATTTTTAGTTCAGCTTATAATTTTCCTAATGGTTTACCAAAAATCCATGAACACGATGGTAAAGCACCACAAGCCTTTGGTATATTCCACGAAAGCAGATTAGTCTTACTCTTCACTTTTGAAAGTGATTTAGGTGATGGTTGGGAAGACCAAGAAGTACACAACGACCCAGAAGACGCGAGAGAAAAAGCACTAAAAATGGGAGCAAATATTGTAAAGTATGCTTTTGAGAATTAGTTAAAGAACATGAGACTAAGCTACCGTTGCAGTTCTTGCAAAAAAGACAATACGATTAAGACCAAAGCTTTTGATAGACATAGTTTATTAATGGAACGTGGAAGTAACGAATTTAATGAGCGTTGTAAACATTGTGGTCACTTTACTAAAAAACACATCAATAGATTGTATGCAGATGATGATTACACATTTGTTTTAATTGGATTAGTTATTGCAGCTATTGCAACTTATTTCTTGTGGGATTTTGGTTATGTTTCTACATTAACAGGAACAATTCCTATTTGGTTTTACACAAAAATGAAAAAGAAATCTAGTATCTTTAATGGTTCAATGGTAAAATAAAAATGAAAAAGTTTTCAATTAGATATAAATTCCTAGCTATATTATTAGCTATTGCTTTTATATTTCAATCATTAGAATCTATAAACAGTCACACCTATTCAGTAAAAGGTATAAGTGTAGATCTTGGGCGTACTTGTAATAATCCTATTCTACCACATCTAACTTATTATTGTAACGATTTTCATAACTATTGAAACAGTTAACCCACTACACTTCCAACTTCAAAAAACAAAAGCATCCAATAGTATTGGTATGCGATAACATTACTAATGCTCCAAATATTGGAAGTTTATTCCGTATTGCTGATGCTTTTGGTTTAGAGAAAATAATATTCTGTGGCGAGAACGTGTCTTTAGGAAAACGAATAAAAAAAACATCGCGTTCTACCGAGAACTATGTAAACCATCAAATTGAAACAAATATTGATGATGTTATTATGCGTTTAAAAAAAGACAATTATTATTTAATAGCATTAGAAATTACAGAAACTAGCACAGAATTAGGTAAATTTCAGCTAGATACTAATTTACCAGTAGCTTTAATACTTGGTCATGAAAGTTTTGGAGTTGCAGAATCTGTATTAGAGCAAATGGATGCTATTGTTCATATTAATATGTTTGGTAATAATAGTAGTATGAATGTGGTACAAGCTACAAGCATTACACTTTACGAGCTTACAAAACAACTTAATTCTTAAATTTGTCTTGCTGAATTTATTTCAGCATCTTTGAATAAATCCAATCAATGAATTCAAAAACTATAGCTACTGGTATTTTAAGAGCACTTGGTATTCTACTAGCTGTGGCTATAGTATTGTTTTTTTTATATAAGATTCAATCGGTAATTGTATATATCGCAGTTGCAGCAGTGATTTCATTAATTGGTAGACCTATCGTTTTATTTTTAAGACGAAAACTTAAGTTTAGTAATACAATTGCCGTTGTTACTACGATGGTTTTATTAATAGGTTTATTGGTTGGTTTAGTAGGTATGTTTATTCCTTTGGTCGCAGAACAAGGTCATAATTTAGCATTACTTAATATAGACGAACTACAGACTAATGTTGAAGATTTATACAATCAGATTATCACTTATTTCGAGTTTCAGAATATCGATGTTGAGAAATCTATTAAAGAATCTAACTTACTTTCAAAATTAGACTTCGCTGTCATTCCTGATTTCTTAAATAGCTTTATTAGTGGGTTAGGAAGTTTTAGCATTGGTTTATTTTCAGTTTTATTTATTTCATTCTTCTTTTTAAAAGACAGCAAATTGTTTGAGGATGGTATTATGACATTTATTCCTAAAGGAAACGAAATGCGTTCTAAACGCTCTTTTACTAAGATAAAAGACTTACTATCTCGTTACTTTGTTGGTCTTATTTTTCAGATATTAATACTATTTGTTATTTACACCATAGTCTTACTAATATTTGGTATCGACAACGCTGTAGTCATTGCTTTTTTATGTGCATTATTAAATTTAGTACCTTATGTTGGTCCTATGGTAAGTGGCTTTTTAATGCTTCTATTAAGCATGTCTAGTAATTTAGGTGAAAGTTTTAGTGAGGTTATTTTACCTAAAACAACATATGTGATGATTGGTTTTGTAATTGCACAATTAGTAGATAATTTCTTTAGTCAACCATTCATATTTTCAAAAAGTGTAAAATCCCATCCTTTGGAGATTTTCTTAATTATCATCATTGCAGGTATTCTATTTGGTATCGTAGGCATGATAGTCGCTGTACCAGCATATACGGCCATAAAAGTAATTCTTAAAGAGTTTTTATCAGAATATAAAGTGGTAAACAAACTCACAAAAGGTTTATAGGTTTAATTTGAATACTGATATCCTCAATATTGAAATTCAAGAATTTATAAATTCTAACCTAGACTCAGACATCACTAATTTATTACTTAAAGGTATACATTTTGAAGGTGTTGATTCAAAAGCAATCATTGAACAAATTGAATCAAAAAAACGTTCTAGAAAAAAATTACCGACCTGGTTTAATTCTGAAAACATTTACTATCCCAACAAACTTAATATAGAACAGACGTCTTCTGAAGTTACAGCAAAATACAAAGCTAATTTGGTTAATGGTAAATCATTAATTGACTTAACAGGTGGTTTTGGTATTGATGGGTATTACTTTTCTAAACAAGTTGAAGGAGTAACTCATTGCGAAATCAATACTGAACTTTCTGAGATTGTAAAGCATAACCACAAATCTCTTGGTATTTCAAATATTGAATGTGTTTCTGAAAATGGTATAGAAGTTCTTAAGAATCTTGATAAACCATTTGATTGGATATATATTGATCCTTCTAGAAGAGATGATACTAAACAAAAAGTATTTTTATTATCCGACTGCACACCGAATATAAAAACGTATCAAGATTTATTCTTTAAATATGCTAAAAATGTGATGATAAAAACATCACCGCTATTAGATTTATCTGCTACGCTTGCTGATATAAAACATGTAAAAGAAGTCCATATTGTGGCCGTTAATAATGAGGTAAAAGAATTGCTTTGGATTTTAGAACGTAATTATGAAGATAATGTAGTAGTAAAAACTGTAAACCTTCAAAAGAATACAATTCAGAATTTTAAATTCATATTTAAAGAAGAGTTAATTGCTAAAGTTGAATATAGTGAACCACTCATCTACTTATACGAACCAAATTCAGCAATACTAAAAGCTGGTGCATTTAACTCAATTAGTGCAATTCTCAGCATTCAAAAACTTCACAAGCATTCACACCTCTATACATCTAAAGAATTAATAGACTTTCCTGGTAGGCACTTTAAAATTGATAAACTAATACCATTCAATAAAAAAATATTTACCAAAGAGGAAATTTCTAAGGCAAATATCACAACTCGAAATTTCCCGCTTTCAGTTTTTGATATTCGTAAAAAACTAAAAATAAAAGATGGTGGAGATATCTATCTATTTTTTACTACAGAATTGAATAATGAAAAAGTAATATTAATTTGCTCTAAGCTTAATTAAAGAAACCCTTTTTGAGTTATAATCATATCATTTCCCCATAATTGAACGAGGTAAGATATATCAATAGGAAAAAATGATGAAGATCCATCACTATTATATTTGACTGGGCATTCCATGCGATTACCTTCAACTATTTTACATTTATTTTTCCGGTTATCAGAAATAAAAATAGATCCAGAGTCTAATTTTTCATAGACTTTTTTTAAATCTATTATTGCAAACTTTATAAATTCGTTAGCGTGCTTCTTATAGTCTAATTTAGAACTATCAATTATACCATAAGTAAAATAGTGAGCTTTCATTTTGTAATATTCAGACTCATGACGCTCCTTAACTTTATTATCATCACGTCTATAACGAATCGTAAAATCCGAGAAATCTTTATATTGAGATTCTCTAAAGCGCTCTTGTACACTCATAATATTATTACCATTTCTAAAGACATAATCTATTCCATCCATCATATCAATATACTCC
>NZ_JADGDZ010000047.1 GCF_016744625.1 Winogradskyella sp. | reverse complement strand
ACCAAGAAAATCTACCACAGATTATTTTTATAAAAACACAGATTCTGATGAAATGATTTTCATCCATAAAGGAACAGGGAAATTAAGAACTATCTATGGGAATCTAGATTTTAAATATGGAGATTATCTAATCATTCCTCGTGGAATTATCTATAAAATAGATTTTGATACAGAAGATAACAGATTGTTTATTGTAGAATCTCATTCGCCAATTTATACACCAAAACAATACAGAAATTGGTTTGGACAATTATTAGAGCATTCACCTTATTGTGAACGTGATATTCGTCGTCCTTATGAATTAGAAACCAATAATGAAAATGGAGATTTCATCATCAAAGTAAAAAAGAAAGATGAAATTTTTGAAATGGTGTACGCTTCTCATCCTTTTGATGTAGTTGGTTATGATGGGTTTAATTATCCGTACGCATTATCGATTCACGATTTTGAGCCCATTACTGGTCGTATTCATTTACCACCACCAATTCATCAAACATTCGAAACCAATGCATTTGTAATTTGTTCATTTGTACCTCGTTTGTATGATTATCATCCCAATGCAATTCCGGCTCCATATAACCATAGTAATATAGATGCAGATGAAGTATTGTATTATGTTGATGGTGATTTTATGAGTCGTAATGACATTGAGGCTGGTCATATTTCATTACATCCAGCTGGTATTCCTCACGGTCCACATCCAGGTGCAGCAGAAAGAAGTATTGGTAAAAAAGAAACTGAAGAATTAGCAGTAATGGTAGATACGTTTAAACCATTAAAAGTTACAGAGGAAGCATTAAAGATAGCTGACGAAGATTATTTTAAATCTTGGTTATAACACTAATTATTAAAAAATAGTACTGAAAAAGAATGAATAAAAATAAGTTATCTGCTGATCCCTTAGCGCTCATATTAGGAATATTAGCCTTAGTTATTGGTATTGCAGGTTGCTGTTGTTATGGAATTACAGCAATAATACCTCTTATAATGGCAATTATAGGTTTGGTAACAGCAAATAAAAGTTTGAGAGAATACAATGAAAATCCAGAAGTGTTTTCTCCTCAATCTAGAAGTAATGTCAACACAGCAAAGGTTATAAATATTATTGCTATAGTAATGAATGGTATTATAGTCGTTTTTGCAATTGCGGCTATAGCGTTTTATGGCACCATGTTATCTTCAGGAATGCTAGATGAAATTAAATCTGGTACAATTGAAGATGATGATTCTTTTGATACCGAAATAGAAGTAGACACTTCTAGTACATGGGAAGATGATACTTATATAATTGAAGAAACCAATGATTCGTTAAAAACAGATTCGAAAAAAGAAAAATCATTCGAAGATGTAATAAAAGATTTAGATTCTAAATATTAAATAAATTTTCATTTTATGGCAAAAGAAGTAAAAAGTGTAAACTACGGTTTGGAAAAAATATTTGATGGAGCGCAAGATTTTCTTCCGCTTCTAGGTACTGATTATGTAGAGTTTTACGTAGGTAATGCAAAGCAATCAGCTCACTTTTATAAAACAGCATTTGGCTTTCAATCCTATGCTTATAAAGGACTCGAAACAGGATCTAAAGATTCTGTTAGTTACGTACTAAAGCAAGATAAGATAAGATTAGTGCTAACAACTCCATTAAATAGTAAATCACCAATTAATAATCATATTGTAAAGCATGGTGATGGTGTTAAGGTTGTGGCACTTTGGGTTGATGATGCTCGCAAGTCTTATGAAGAGACCATAAAAAGAGGAGCAAAATCTTATATGGAACCTGTTGTAGAAAAAGATGAATTTGGTGAAGTCGTAAGAGCAGGAATATACACCTACGGAGAAACTGTACACATGTTTGTTGAACGTAAAAACTACAAAGGTGCTTTTATGCCTGGGTTTGTGGAATGGAAAAGTGATTACAACCCAGAACCAGTTGGTTTAAAATATATAGACCATATGGTTGGTAATGTAGGTTGGGGACAAATGAATACTTGGGTAAAATGGTACGAAGATGTAATGGGATTCGTTAATTTTTTATCTTTTGATGATAAGCAGATCCATACAGAATATTCAGCATTGATGAGTAAAGTGATGAGTAATGGTAATGGTCGTATCAAATTCCCAATAAACGAACCAGCAAAAGCAGCTAAGAAATCTCAAATCGAAGAATACTTAGATTTTTATGAAGATTCTGGCGTACAGCATATCGCAGTGGCAACAGATGATGTTATTAAAACCGTAGCACAATTAAAAGCTAGAGGAGTAGAATTTTTACCACCACCACCACAAGCGTATTATGATGATATTCCAAGACGTTTGGGAGTGCACATGGATATGATGAAAGAAGATATTAATGAACTTCAAAGGCTTTCAATTCTTGTTGATGCTGATGAAGAAGGCTATCTATTACAGATTTTTACGAAACCAGTAGAAGATAGACCAACTTTATTCTTTGAAATCATACAACGTATGGGAGCACAAGGGTTTGGAGCTGGTAACTTTAAAGCCTTGTTTGAATCTATAGAACGTGAACAAGCCAAAAGAGGAACCCTTTAAAAAAACCAAAGCGCGTTTAGCTCTCTATAACTAAACGCGCTAATAAAAACCAACTCTAATTCCCTTTGCATATAATCATTAACTAAAATTATATGTTTTGGTTAGCTCTACAATTACATCGTTTACTAATGAAAATGTGAGCATTAATCGAATAAATAATAAAATCACCTAAGGTTTTTGGTTTGTATTTCAATGTTTTAATACATTTGGAATAGTAATTGTATTTAAGATAATTGTAACACAATAAATGCGTTACATTAATTACATTTACAAATTATAGATTATGAAACATTTATTTACCATAATATTACTTCTTGTCGGACTCCAAGCTCCGAATATTCAAAAAGAATCTGCTTTTCAAAAAGGCGAGTGGTTTAAATTTAAAATGAGTTATAGTGGTTTTTTAAAAGCCGGTAATGCTACATTATCTCTAAGCGAAACAAACCTAGACGGAAATTCAGTTTATCATGTTGTTGGTAAAGGCTGGACGACAGGTCTAATAAAAGCGATGTTTAAAGTCAAAGATCGATACGAAAGTTATTTTGATAAAGAAACTGGAGTGCCTTATAAGTTTATAAGAAAAATTGATGAAGGTGGTCACACTAAGGATATTGAAATTAAGTTTGACCATGAAAATAGAAAGGCAGAGGTTTTTAATAAAAAGCATAAAAAAGTAAAAACTGTAGCTACTGAACAAGATGTTCAAGATATGGTTTCTATGTATTATTATTTGAGAAACAATATAGATATAGCATCCTTAAAACAAGGTGATGAAATAGAAACAAATATGTTTTTTGATGAAGAAAACTATGGTTTTAAACTTAAGTATCTCGGAAGAGAAACGATAAAAACAGAGTTTGGTAAAGTAAAGACATTAAAATTCAGACCCTATGTAATGGCTGGACGTGTTTTTAAAGAAGAAGAAAGCTTAACCCTTTGGGTAAGTGCAGATAAAAATAAGGTTCCTTTAAAAATTAAGGCGGATTTAGCTGTTGGTTCACTTCGTGCTGACCTTGTTGCTTTTAAAGGTTTAAAACACTCTTTTAAAATAGAATTCAATTAATTTATGTCAGACCAACCTAATTACGACGAGATAATAAAAGAACTTCAAGAGAAGTACACAAAAATAGACCAAGATACAGATGACCATTTATACGGTTTGCTTTACAGCAAGCCGATTACATATTGGGATTATATTCAAACCGATGCGTTATTAGGTCTTCAAACACAGCGCACTACGCTTCCAGATGAAATGGTTTTTATAGGCTATCATCAAATTAACGAACTTATTTTTAAGATGATACTTTGGGAAATTTCCCAAGTTGCAGAAAAAGAAGATTTAGACGTTAAGTATTTTGAAGACAAACTTATGCGCGTCAGTAGATATTTTGACATGCTTTCAACCTCTTTTAATATTATGAGAGAAGGTATGGAGGTGGAACAATATATGAAATTTAGATATACTCTAACACCTGCTAGCGGATTTCAGAGTGCTCAGTACAGACTTATTGAATTTGCTTCAACAGAATTAATTAATCTTATTGACTATAGGTTCAGAAAGAATATTGATAGAGATACGCCTTTCACACATGCGTTTGAACATTTGTATTGGCAAGCTGCGGGAAAAGATCATAAAACAGGAAAAAAATCCACGCTTTTAGTTAATTTTGAAAAACGATATAAGGACGAGTTTTTAAGGTTTATGGAGACTTATAATACTAAAAATCTTTGGACACGTTTTAAAGAGTTGCCTAAAAAAGATCAACAAGACGAAGATCTAATTAAAGCAATGCGTCATTACGATTATACGGTTAATGTAAGTTGGGTAATGGCACATTATAATGCAGCCAAGCATTATATTGATAGTGGTATTGGTGATGGAGAGGCCACTGGAGGAAGCGATTGGAAAAAATATATGCATCCAAAATATCAAAGACGTATTTTCTTTCCAGAATTGTGGACAGAAGAGGAATTAAAAAATTGGGGAAATAATTTATAATTAGCTAAGATTAATGCAATTAAAACGATTAGTAGCAATAGCCGTAATTGTAGTCAGTATTTATTCTTGTAAAGAAGACAATTCAGCCGAAGAAGAATACAAAAAAGAACTTGCCGAAATAGTTGAAGAAGAAAAAATTCTTGAGTTCGGTTTTGATCTTAAGCACTATGAGTTTAAACGTGATACCATAAGAAAAGGAGATACTTTTGGAATCATCTTAGAACGCAATAATATTGGATTCCCAAAGATTTATCAAATCGCTGAAAAAGCAAAAGATACTTTTGATATTGCTAGAAACCTTCAAGAAGGTAAGCCATATACTTTACTCTTTGCAAAAGAAAACGCAAACGATAGCATTCAAAAACCAACAACATTTATCTATCAACAAAATTTAGAAGATTTTGTTGTTATTAATTTTAAGGATTCTATCCAAGCATATAGAAGTAGAAAGCCTATAACATATGTAGAAAAGACTGCAACTGGGATTATTCAGAGTAGCATTTCTGAAACATTAGAAGAGAAAGGATTAAGTCAAAAGCTAGCACATAAAATGGCGGATGATATTTATGCTTGGACAATTGATTTTAGAAGACTTCAAAAGGGTGATCGATTTAAGGTTATTTATACAGATAAGTATATTGATGACTCAATTTATGCAGGAGTACATAATGTGAAAGCGGCTTATTTTGAACATAGTGGTGATTCACTTTATGCTTTTGAGTTTGAAACAGATTCTATTAAAGGCATCATAGATTACTTTAATGAAGATGCGAAGAATTTAAGACGTGCTTTTTTAAAAGCACCAGTTCAATTTAGCAGAATATCATCGCGCTATAATTTAAAACGACGCATAGCTTATTATGGTAATAGAGTTCGTCCACACAAAGGAACAGATTTTGCAGCACGAATTGGAACGCCTATTTTGGCAACCGCAAACGGAACGGTTACAGCATCTACAAGACGAGGAGGAAATGGTAAATACGTTAAGATTAGACATAATGACACTTATAGCACTCAATATTTGCATATGAAAGCTCAAAATGTAAAAAAAGGGCAGTTTGTAAAACAAGGAGATGTAATAGGTTGGATTGGTATGACAGGTAACACTGGAGGGCCACACGTATGCTATCGTTTCTGGAAAAATGGAAGAGAAGTAGACCCATTTAAACAAAAATTACCTGAAGCTAAACCAATTTCAGATAGTCTAAAAGTGAGATTTTTAGAATATATAAAACCCACTAAACGAAGACTAGACAATATCTTTTTCCTAGAGGCAGAACCAATCGAATCCGAAAATACAATTACAGAAGATCCAATTTTATAATTACAATAATGGCATTAAAAGCAACTAATCCTACAACCACAGATTCTTGGAAAAAATTACAATCCCATTTCGAATCTATAAAATCAAAACATTTAAAGGACTTATTTAATTCTGACGCAAAAAGAGCTGACGAATTAACCATAAAATGGGACGATTTTTATGTTGATTTTTCTAAAAATAGAATTACCAAAGAAACTTTAGATTTGCTGATTGGTTTAGCGAGCGAGTTGGATTTAAAAGATGCAATTTCAAAATATTTTGAAGGCGATATTATTAATGCTACAGAAGGACGAGCTGTTTCGCATACGGCTTTAAGAGCTCCAAAAAACTCAAAGGTTTTTGTAGATGGTGTAAACGTGATTCCTGGAGTACATGAAGTAAAAGAGAAAATTGAAAATTTCACGAATTTGGTAGTTAGTGGAAGTCATAAAGGCTTTACAGGGAAATCCATAACAGATGTTGTAAATATTGGAATTGGTGGTTCTGACCTTGGACCAGCAATGGTAGTCGATTCACTTCAATATTATAAAAACCATTTAACAACTCATTTTGTTAGTAACGTTGATGGTGATCATTATAACGAGATAATTAAAAACTTAAACCCTGAGACAACACTTTTCGTTATTGTCTCTAAAACTTTTACAACTCAAGAAACTTTATCTAATGCAAATTCAATTAGAGCTTGGTTTTTAGAATCGCAACCACAAGAGGCTGTGTCAAAACATTTCGTAGCTGTCTCAACAAATATAGATAGTGTCAAAACTTTTGGAATAGATGAAGCCAATATTTTTCCAATGAAAGATTGGGTTGGTGGTCGTTTTTCACTATGGAGTGCCGTAGGTTTATCAATAAGTTTGGCCTTAGGATATGATAATTATGAAAACCTTTTAGAAGGTGCGCATAAAATGGATGAGCATTTTAGAACTGAAGATTTTGATACTAATATTCCTGTTATTTCAGCTTTATTAACCGTTTGGTATAACAATTTCTTTAATGCCGAAAGTGAAGCCATTATTCCATACACACAATACCTAAATCAATTTGCGACCTACCTTCAACAAGGTATTATGGAAAGCAATGGTAAAAGTGTTGATAGAGATGGAAACAAAGTTAATTACGAAACAGGAACTTTAATTTGGGGTGAACCAGGTACAAATTCGCAACATGCCTTTTTTCAATTAATTCATCAAGGAACTAAACTAATTCCAGCTGATTTCATTGGTTTTGTAGAATCTCTATATGGGAATAAAAATCATCACGATAAATTGATGTCTAATTACTTTGCCCAAACCGAAGCTTTAATGAATGGTAAAACTGAAGCTGAAGTTTTAGCTGAGTTTAAAGAGCAATCACTTTCTCAAGGAGATATTAACAAGCTCGTTCCTTTTAAAATATTTGAAGGAAACAAACCAACTACGTCTTTGTTAATTAAAAAGTTAACACCAGAGAGCTTAGGGAAATTAATCGCTATGTATGAGCACAAAATCTTCGTACAAGGTGTTATATGGAATATTTACAGCTATGACCAATTTGGTGTTGAGCTAGGTAAGCAATTAGCAAAATCTATCTTAAAAGAGCTTAATGAGAATGAAACATCTTCAAATCATGATGACTCTACACAAAATTTAGTTAACTTTTATAAGAATAATAGATAAAAATTGTTAAAAAGTTTCTGAAAAATTAATTATGCGCGCATATAAGTTATAAAATGTATAATTAACTTCGGGCTGTTAAAAATATTAACATTTAGTTAATGTTATAACTAGAGTAATCCGTAATTTTGCGGCAATAATAGAAACCAATTAACTTTAATTCTATATGAAAAAAATTACTAAATTTTTATTTGTTACTGTATTGACTTTGTTCTCTATGGTAGCTTTTGCTCAAAGCACTATTAAAGGTAAAATAATAGATGCAGAGATGAACTCACCACTTCCTGGTGCAAACATAGTTGTAAAGGGAACAGCAAATGGTGTGACAACAGATTTTGATGGTAACTTTACCTTAATTGCTCAATCAACTTCTGGTGAGATCGAAATTTCTTATGTTGGATTTGAATCAAAAACAATCAAATTTAACGGAGATGTTGATTTAGGTAATATCTTATTAAACTTAGACAGCACCTTAGACGAGGTCGTTGTTGTAGGTACAGGTATTATTGATTTAGCAGCTAGTAGAAAAACACCTGTTGCAGTTTCTACAATTAAAGGTAGAGATATTCAACTAAAGGCCTCTGGTAATGTTGAGTTTGGTGAAGCAATGAAAAATACACCTTCTGTATATGTATCTAATCAAGCAGGTGGATTTGGTGATAGCCAAATTTTCTTAAGAGGTTTTGATCAAACGAATACAGCTTACTTATTAAATGGTCAGCCAATTAATGGTATGGAAGATGGTAGAATGTACTGGTCTAACTGGTCTGGTATGTCAGATGTTGCCAACACAGTACAGGTACAACGTGGTTTAGGGTCTTCTAAATTAGCAATTTCATCTGTAGGTGGTACTGTAAACATAGTATCTAAAACTACAGACAAACAAAAAGGAGGTTTTGTTAGATTCCTTGGAGGGAATGATAGTTATGTAAAGAGTACTGTAGCTTATAATTCTGGGTTAAATGACAAAGGATGGGCGTTTTCAGTATTATTAGATCACTGGCAAGCACATAGAAAATACTCTATTGGTACAGCTGGTCAAGGTCAAAACTATATGTTTGCTGTTGGTTATAAGCCAAATGAAAAAAACTCATTTAACTTCTTGTTAACTGGTGCACCACAATGGCATGACCAAAATTTTTCTCAAGATTTAGAGTATTTTCAAGCTTATGGAGAAAAAGCAAATAGTAATTCAGGTTTTTACGAAGGTGAACGTTTTACAGAAAGACGTAACTACTATCATAAGCCAGTAGCTAACTTAAACTGGGATTTAAATATTAATGAGAAATTAGATTTATCAACAGTATTATATGCATCTTGGGGACGTGGTGGCGGAACTGGTGGTCTAGGTAGAGGCCGTGTGAGAAACGAAGACTTAGGTATTACAGGTTTAAATGAAAGAGAAATTAATTTTGACCAAATAGAAGTTAATAACATTGCTTCAGCTGATGCTAATAATAATGGTAATTTTGGTGATTCTTACTTAAGAAGATCTTCTGTGAATAACCATAATTGGTATGGATTGCTTTCAAATTTAAATATTGAAGCTAATGAAAATTGGTCACTTAATGTAGGTTTAGATGCTCGTATGTATAAAGGAGATCACTTTAGACAATTAAATGAGACATTTGGATTAAACGGTTATGTAGATAACTTTAGAACAGATAGACCTAACGATTATGTAATTAGCGATACATTTGAAGCTAACCCATGGTCTGCATTATTTAGTTTTGCTGATGAAGGCCAGAGATATGATAGAGATTATTCAGAGCGTATTAATTACGTAGGTGGTTTTGGACAGGCAGAATATTCTAATGGTAGTCTTTCCGCATTTTTTCAAGGTGCTGTATCTACACAATCTTACGAGAGAGAAGGACGTTTGTCTGGTGTAGGTGATGGTTTAGGTAAGTCTGACAAAATAAGCAAAACAGGATACCAAGTTAAAGGTGGTTTAGGATATAAATTAGATGACAAGCACTCTGTTTTTGGAAATGTTGGTTTGTTTTCTCGTCAACCATTTTTAGATAATGTTTTTGCTAATATTAGATATTCTAATGAGTTAGTATCTCCAGATGTTGATAATGAAGAAATCTTAGGATTTGAAGGAGGTTATAGATTTAAAAATGCTAATTTCAGATTTAATTTAGATGCGTATAATACTGAATGGGGTAACAGATTTTTAGCTGTAAATGGACCATTGCAAGCACCAAATGATGACCCATCAACTTATAGGCTTACAGATGTAACACAAGTTCATAGAGGTGTTGAATGGGATTTAGAATATCGTCCAGATTCTAGAACATGGAGTATAAGACATTATGGGTCTTTAGGAAACTGGAAGTATGATGGGGAAACACCTTATACTTTACAAAACGATGAGACTGGTGATTTTGTTATCTCGGACGGGAAAGTTGACTTAACGAATGTAAAAGTTGGTAATGCTCCTCAAACTTCTTTTGGTATTGGTTTTAGAGCTAATATATGTGAAGGTCTTTCTTTTGATGCAGATTATAATTTATATACAGACCTATACGAATTTGTTGACCCAGAAGATGTAGCTGAAGAAGCTTTGAATGGTGGTAAATATGAGTCAGTAAGATTACCAGCTTATACTTTAGCTGATGCTGGTATAACATATAAGTTCACTTTTGGTGATAATCCGTTAACTTTTAGAGCAAACGTTTATAATTTATTTAACGAAGCTTATATTAACCAAAGAAATGCTTTTGGTTATTACTTAGGTGTTGGTAGAACATTTAACGCTAGTTTAAAATACAATTTCTAATAATAATTAGAAATACAAAACAAAAAAGCAGCCAATCGGCTGCTTTTTTTATGAAGTAAAATTAAACAATTAGTTTTTCCAGCGAATGGTTTCCATAATACGTTTAATATCTTTTTTAAGGTATTCTGAAGCAGGATAAATAGAATCATAATTTGGTTTTACATTGAAGTATAAAGAACCTCTTACAAAATGATTTATACTATCTGTAACATAGAATTGAGATTGTGACGCAGCATTACCACCAATTTGATATAACATGCCATAAACATCCTTTTCGGTATTTTCAAATTGATCATAAGAGATTTCATCTGCTTTAATTGTGTGTTCTTGTGTTAGGTTCTGAGCATCGCGTAAAAGATTATTTAGATTGTCGTCTTCAATTTTTTTATAAGTGAGAAAAATAGTTGCTTTTAAAGAAGGGTATTTTATATCTATACCTATGGAGTTATGAGAGGTTTTAACCGAGTCTATTGATTCTGCCAACTTATTCTTTTCAAAAGAAAACGGTAAGGGAATAGAAGCATTTTTATACTTAGCCTCGGGATATTCTAATCTCAAATAAGCTTTTGGTTTTGGTAGAGGATCATCTCCACAACCCAACATAAAAAAACTTAATAAAGGTAATACTAGTCGTTTCATTTAAGTAGTGTCAATTTAATTTGTTTAATGCGTTTGCGCTCTAAAGCTTCTATAGTAAAAACGTAATTTTTAAAATTTATTTTACTACCTATTCTTGGAAAGCCTCCAGAAATTTCTAAAACAAAGCCTGCAAGTGTTTCAGCTTCACCTTTTCTGGCTTCAAAATCTTCTGCATCAGTTTCAATTCCGACTATTTTGTATACATCTTTTAAAGGAGTTTTTCCTTCAAAACTATAATTGTTATCATCGATTTTTGTAAAAATTAAATCGTCATCATCATATTCGTCACTTATATCTCCTACAATTTCTTCGATTATATCCTCTAAAGACACTAATCCAGATGTACCTCCATATTCATCAACAACAACAGCAAGATGAACCTTCTTAGTCTGAAACTCTACCATTAAATCATCCAACTTCTTGTTTTCAGGAACAAAAAAGGGTTCACGTAAAATAGTGGTCCAGTTAAATGCTTTCTTATTTAAATGAGGTAATAAATCCTTTACATAAAGCACGCCTGTGATAGTATCTATACTTTCTTCATATACCGGAATTCTAGAATAGCCATTTTCAATGATGTCTTTAATAATGGTTTCAAAAGGAGTATCAATATTTAAAGCGAATAAATCCATTCGTGGTCGCATCACTTGTTTTGTGTCTGTGTTACCAAAAGAGACAATGCCTTTTAATAGTTTCTGCTCTTCTTTTGTGGTATCCTCGTCATTGGTTAACTCTAAGGCTTGCGATAATTGATCTACACTTATGCTAGAACGTTGTTTACCAAAAGTATTTTGGATTTTTAAAGTAACATATCGCATAGGTAAACTTAAAGGCGAAAAAATAACATCTAAAACCTTTAAAGGCCTAGCCATAAAAGACGAAAACTTTACACTATTTCTACTAGCATAAATTTTTGGTATAATTTCTCCAAACAGTAATATTAGAAATGTTGCAGAAACGACTTCGAGTAAAAAACGAAATATAGTATTTGTAATCCCACTAAAAAGGGTTTCTCCTATATAAGCGAATAATAAAACAACAGCTATATTAATGAAGTTGTTTGCAACGAGGATTGTTGCTAATAACTTTTTAGGACGTTCTAAAAGTAAAGCTATTATTGTCATAGGAACAGATTTGTTCTCTACACCTTCGTCAATATTAGATTTTGTTAAAGAAAACAAAGCGACTTCGGCACCAGAAATTAAAGCAGAACACACTAGTAGAACTATGAGTAATACAACACTTGTAATAAATGAAGTATTAATAACTAATAAATTTGAAATTAAAACCGTGGGTTCTGGGTCCAAGATGTAATTGATTAAATTATTTAGAATGGTAAATCGTCATTACCATCTGGTGTAGCACTATTTTGTGTAGGTTGCTGTGGTTGAGCAACAGCGACATTAGAAGTGCTAGGTTGTTGTGATTGTTGTTGATCGTTTTTAGTGCTTAAAAACGTGAATTCATTACATTGTATTTCTGTAGAATAACGATCCATACCTTTGTCGTCAGTCCATTTTCTAGTTTTTATACGACCTTCTATGTAGACTTTATCTCCTTTAGATAAGTACTTTTCACAAATTTCAGCAGCTTTATTTCTAACAACGATATTATGCCACTCGGTATTAGTAACACGTTCATTGGTTTGTTTACTTGTGTATGTCTCACTTGTCGCTAATGGAAAACGTCCAACACAATTTTTATCATCGAAGTAATGCATTTTTACTTCATCACCTAAGTTACCGATAAGCATTACCTTATTTAACGTTCCTGCCATAATAATTTTGTTTTAGCTTGTAAAATTACTGTTTTTGTAATCATTACTTTAAAAGTAATAAAAAAATGTGATTTTTATAATCCTCTAAAATTGAATTCATTTATAAAATCACTTATCAATACTGGTGCAGGATATTTTGTAAGGTCATTAATTGAAATACTATGTTCTAGGGATTGTTCTACTTCAATAATCCAGAATTTGGTATAAAGATGCTGATGTGATAGTTTATGAATTTTATCGACATCTTTATATAAGGAGTAATCAAACTTAGTAAATTTAGGAAAAGTGTTCTCAAGGTTTAAAAGATGAAATTCCTCAACATTTATGCTCTTTTCTGATTCAACTAATGGAAATTGATAGAGGTTTCGCCAAATTCCTTTATTGGTTCGCTTTTCAAAGAGAATTCGCTTATTCTTATCTATACAGACTAAAAAATTGAAATATTTAGTGGTCACCTTAGTTTTCTTCAATTTAACAGGAAGTGTATCAGCTAAGTTCTTTTGAAGTGACACACAGCTATCTTTAATAGGACAAACAGAACAATCTGGATTTTTAGGTTTACACTGTCGTGCACCAAATTCCATAATGGCTTGATTATAAGTTGCAGGTCGCTCTTTATCAATCAACGATGTGGCTAGTTGTTTAAACTCCTTAATTCCTGCTGTCGAATTTATTGGAGTGTCAATTCCAAAATAGCGTGCTAGAACTCTGTAGACGTTCCCATCTACAACAGCAGCGACCTCATTAAAAGCAATAGAAGAAATCGCACTAGCAGTATAATCTCCAACTCCCTTTAGTTTAAGAAGCTCTTTGTAGTTATTTGGAAAGACACCATTTAGCTCTAAAGCAATATGCTTTGCAGTTGTATGCAAATTCCTTGCTCTAGAGTAATAACCTAGACCTTGCCAGAGTTTTAAAACAGATTCTTCTGATGCGCTTGCAAGGTCAAAAATTGTTGGAAAGGTTTTAACAAAAGCTTCGTAATAAGGTAGCCCTTGTTTAACCTGAGTTTGTTGTAAAATAATTTCTGATAGCCAGATGAAATATGGATTTTTAGTACCTCTCCATGGTAATTTTCGTTTATGGATTGAATACCAGCTAATTAGTTCGTTTTTAAAATCCATTTGATTTTTTAAAGGATGAAGCAAAATTAAATCTTTATCACGTTAAATTTTAATTAATTACGCTTGAAATATTGAAATTAAATTACATATATTTGCATCCCTTAGAATTTATAGTAACCCTAAAACTAATAACAATGACAAAAGCTGATTTAGTAGCTAAAATATCTGATAAATTAGGTATTGAAAAAGGCGACGTGCAAGCTACAGTAGAAACTTTTATGGAAGAAGTAAAAACATCTTTAGAAAGCGGAGATAACGTTTATTTAAGAGGTTTCGGAAGTTTCATTATTAAAACAAGAGCTGAAAAAACAGGTCGTAATATTTCAAAGAATACTACAATAAAAATACCAGCTCACAACATTCCTGCTTTTAAACCTGCTAAAGTATTTTTAGAAGGTGTAAAATCTAATGTTGAAGTAAACTAGAAGCATTTAAACTAAAATATTAATTAAAAAGCATTATTTATTATGCCAAGTGGTAAAAAAAGAAAAAGACACAAGGTAGCGACGCACAAGCGTAAAAAACGTAGACGCGCTAATCGTCACAAAAAGAAATAAATTGTTAAAAGTAGTTATAAAACTACTTTTTTCAGTTTTAAAGAAACGTTCTTTGATATAGAATCTGGAGTATTTAATAGAGTACACCAAGATTTGCTGGATATTACATCCTGTGTCAAATAATTTAGTAAAATCCATCTAACTCAATGAAGAGCTAGATTTAAATTAACATTATGAACAAAGAATTAATCGTAAGATCGAGTTCAGATATTGTTGATTTTGCCTTATTAAAAGATGGAAAACTTATTGAATTACATAAAGATGAAGAGGATAATGACTTTGCAGTTGGTGATATTTTTATTGCCAAAATACGCAAAGTTATGCCTGGTCTAAACGCTGCGTTTGTTAACGTAGGGTACGAGAAAGATGGTTTTTTACACTATCATGATCTAGGACCGCAATTGCCTTCGTTAATGAAATTCATTAAACGTGTAAGCACAGGGAAGTTAAGAGATTATACTCTAAAAGACTTTCCATTAGAAAAGGATTTAGATAAGCATGGCAAAATTGCAAATGCCATTAAATCTAATCAATCCATTTTAGTACAAGTAGTAAAAGAACCTATTTCCACAAAAGGACCACGCATTAGTTCAGAATTGTCTATTGCTGGTAGATACATTGTCTTGGTACCTTTTTCTAATCGTATTTCAATTTCTCAAAAGATTGATTCACAAGAAGAAAAAGACCGATTAAAAAGACTCGTTAAGAGTATCACTCCTAAAGGATTTGGTGTTATTATTCGTACAGTAGCAGAAGGCAAGAAAGTTGCCGAGCTCGATAGTGATTTGCAAAATTTGCTGGGTCGATGGACAGCAATGTGTAAAAAATTGTACAAAGCACATCACCCAACTAAAGTGTTGGGAGAAATGAATAAAGCATCCTCTATTTTGAGAGATATTTTTAACGATTCATTCTCTGGTATTGTTGTAGATGACGAAGAATTGTACATACAAGTAAAAGATTATGTGCAACAAATTGCACCAAAAAAAGAGTCTATAGTAAAGCACTATAAAAATGGTGTTCCTATTTTCGAAAAATTTGGCATAGAACGCCAAATTAAAACATCATTTGGTCGTACAGTATCTATGGCAAGAGGAGCTTATTTGGTTATAGAACATACCGAAGCGCTTCATGTTGTAGATGTAAACAGTGGTAATCGCTCTAATAAAGAGAAGAGCCAAGAAGATACAGCTTTAGAAGTTAATATGATCTCAGCCCAAGAAATTGCGCGCCAATTACGTTTACGTGATATGGGAGGCATTATCGTCATCGATTTTATTGATATGGGAAAAGCTGAGAACAGAAAAAAGCTTTACAATTATCTTAGAGATGAGATGAAAGACGACAAAGCAAAGCACAAAATATTGCCGCCGAGTAAGTTTGGTTTAGTGCAAATTACCAGACAACGCGTTAGGCCAGAACGCAATATTAAAACAAAAGAAGAAAACCCTAACTTAGTAGGAGGAGATGAAATTGAAGCACCAATTAAAGTGGTAGAACGAATTAATCAAGACCTAGAGCGAGTTTTCAAAAAAGACTATAAAAAGGTTACATTAAATACACATCCTTTTATAGCAGCCTTCCTAACCAAAGGGTTTCCATCAGTACGTTCAAAATGGTTTTTTGAACACAAAAAATGGGTAAAAGTTTTACCTAGAGATGCTTACACTTATCTTGAATACCATTTTTTCGATAAAGATGGTAACAAAATCAAATAATATCTATTAGAAAAGCCCAACTGAAATTTCAGTTGGGCTTTTTGTTTTTATAAACCTTGATAATTTAAGGCGCAGGATTTGGAATCTCTGCATGTACAGCATTGATAGCCTTCATAACATCTTCTGATAAAGAAATATTAATGCTATCTATATTTTCTTCAAGTTGCTCTAAAGATGTTGCTCCAATAATATTACTGGTTAAAAATGGTCTTTCGTTAACAAAAGCTAAAGACATCTGTGCTAAAGACATATTGTTGTCTTCAGCAATTTTTAGATAACGTTTTGTGGCTTCTGTAGCTGTGACACCACTGTAGCGATTAAATCTCGGAAACAACTTTAAACGTGCATTATCTGCAGCTATACCTTTGATGTATTTACCAGATAGTTCACCACATGCCATGGGTGAATACGCTAATAAACCTATATTTTCTCTGTGTGCAACTTCTGCTAAATCACTTTCAAATGGTCTACATAATAAATTATAAGCATTTTGTATGGTAATCATCCTTGGTAAATTATTTACTTTTGATTCTTGTAAATAACGCATTGTTCCCCAAGCTCCTTCGTTAGAAATACCGACTTGTCTTATTTTACCAGATTTAATGATGTCATCAAGATCATGGAGGATTTCATTAAAATTATCTTCCCATTTATTATTTGGGTTATGTACATAATCTCTAGTGCCAAACATCTTCGTTTCACGTTCTGGCCAATGTAATTGGTATAAATCTATATAATCGGTTTGTAAGCGTTTTAAACTATTATTTACAGCTTCGTTAAGTGCTTCTTTGCTAAAACCTGTAGTTCTAATATGTGCTGTATAATCTCCAGTACCTGCAATCTTAGTACCTAAAACTATTTTATCTCTATTGCCAGTTTTTGTAAACCAGTTTCCAATAATACGTTCTGTTTCTGCATAAGTATCTGCTGTTGCTGGTACAGGATATAATTCAGCAACATCAAAGAAATTTACACCTTTATCTAAGGCGAAATCCATTTGAGCAAACCCTTCGTCTTGGGTGTTTTGATTTCCCCAAGTCATAGTGCCAAGGCATATTTTACTAACTTTTATATCTGTATTTGGTAGTGTTGTGTATTTCATCTTTTAGTTCCTGCGAAAGTAGGAATCTTTTTAAATTAAACTTTAATTAGTCATTCTGATTAAATATCATTCAACAATTTAGAAATCTCATCTAACTTAGGTGTTAAAATCACTTCGATGCGTCTATTTTTAGCCTTGCCAGCAGTGGTTTCGTTACTTGCTATCGGAGCAAATTCTCCTCGACCAGCTGCTGTTAAATTTTCTGGACTGATAGAATTATTCTCTCTAAGAATATTTACAATAGCAGTTGCACGTTTAGTAGATAAATCCCAGTTACCACTTAATTGTCCATTACCTGTATATGGGTCATCATCTGTATGTCCTTCAATTAGTATAGCGATATCTGGATTTTCTGCCAAAACACTTCCTAATTGCTGTACTGCTTTTCTGCCTTCTGTACCAACAGACCAGCTACCAGATTGGAATAAAAGCTTATTTTCCATAGAAACATAAACTTTACCATCACGTTGCTCAACTGTTAAACCTTTACCTTCAAAGTTGGTTAATGCTTTAGAAATAGCATCTTTTAATGCACGCATATTTGTATCTTTAGCCGCAATTACGCTTTCTAATTCAGCCACACGTTTTGAGCGATTTTCTAGTTCTTTTTTGAGGTTATTGAGACGTTCATTTTCTGCTGATAAAGCTTGTTCTTTGACTTCGAGTTGTGCTAAAAGCTCTCTATTTTTCTTAGAATTTGCTGCAATAGATGCAGAGCTATTTTCTTCTAAAGCTTTGTATGATGCTTTCAATGTTTCAAGATTTGATTTTGCAGCAGCATAATTACGTTGTAATTTATCACGTTCTGTAACAGCTGTATCGTAAGCAGCTTGAAGTTGATTTAAATCATTACTTAGTTTCGTTTTATCCTTAGAAAGGGTTTCAACTTCATCGGATAATCCGCGATTTTCTTTTTTTAGATTGGCATATTTATCTTCGAGCTCAGTATATATTTTTTTAGAAACACAAGAGGTGAATAATGTCAGTGATAATGCTATTAATGAAAGTTTTTTAATCATGATTTGGTTTTTAAAATTGGAGTTCTAATAAAATGGGACAATGGTCGCTATGAACAGCTTCAGTCAGTATAACGCTTCGTTTAATGTTTTCTTGTAATGGCTGACTTGCCATAGCATAATCTAAGCGCCAACCCTTATTATTTGCTCTGGAATTTGCTCTATAACTCCACCAAGAATATTCTTGTCGTTCAGGATGTAAGTGTCTAAAACTATCAATAAAACCGCTATTAATGAAATTTCCAAGCCACTCACGTTCTTCTGGTAAAAATCCTGAAACACCTTTCATTTTTGGGTTATGGATATCAATCGCTTCGTGACAGATATTATAATCACCAACAATAACCAAATTTGGTTTTTCTTTCTGGAGATTATTCAAATAGTCATGTATTAAATCCATGTATTCAAACTTATGAGCTAATCTGGCATCATTTGTTCCTGATGGTAAATACATACTCATTACAGAAACGTTGTCGTAATCTACGCGTATGTTTCTGCCTTCAAAGTCCATAGATTCAATTCCAGTACCAAATTCTATATGATTGGGCTCTGTTTTACACAAAATAGCAACACCACTATAGCCTTTTTTCTGAGCACTAAACCAATAGTTGAACTTATAACCAGCTTCATCAAACAAACTAAGATCGAGTTGTTCTTCCATTGCCTTAATTTCTTGAAGACATATTACATCTGGATCTGTAGCTTTTAGCCAGTCTATAAAGCCTTTATTTATGGCTGCTCTGATACCGTTTACGTTGTAAGAAACAATTTTCATATCTATTTCCCACGAAAGTGGGAATCTCTTTTTAATTAAACATTCACTGTTCTGCTAAATTAAATAATACGCTACTTTTACACTATTATTTTAAGCTTGTTTTAACTACAAAATATTTTGTAGTTAAAACAGTTATTATTCTACATGAAACATCTAGTATTTATTTTAAGTAAAAAAGAAGAGCATATTTTTGATGTTCCATCTGACAATACTAAAAACAATAGATATTAGCAGATGAAAAACACGTTACTTTTTCTATTAATTTTTAGTTCTTTTTTGGGTTTTGCCCAAGAGAATTCTAGTAATTATAGAAAGAAGCGTATGGCTGTAAAAGATTCAATTTTCATCGATACTGTAAGTATCAACCCTTTAAAATTTGTAATAAAGAGGAAAAACAACACAATTTTAGATTCGACGTTATATACCATAGATTTTGCAAAGGCACTTTTAAGGTTTAAGCAGCCAATAGACTTAGATACAATCCAAATCGAATACTTGCGTTACCCAAATTTTTTAACCAAAGTATACAGACAATTAGATGACAAGGTTATTGTAGATAGATCTTCTGTTGGTCTACAGTCCTTATATAAACTCGAAAACACTAATAAGCGCGATAAATTTACACCTTTTGATGGCTTAACTACTTCTGGAAGTATTTCTAGAGGTGTGACAATTGGGAACAATCAGAATTCGGTTTTAAATAGTGAATTAGATTTACAGATTTCAGGTAAATTAAGTGATAAAGTGTCTTTGAGAGCGTCTATTCAAGACGCCAATATACCTTTGCAAGAAAGTGGGTATTCACAACGTTTAGATGAATTTGACCAAGTATTTATTGAACTGTTTAGCGAAGACTGGAATATACGAGCAGGTGATATTGACTTGGTCAATACAAATAGTTATTTTGCTAATTTTTCTAAACGTGTACAGGGCTTGCTGGTTAATGCTAATGTAGGAGAAAATACTAAAATTTTTGCTTCTGGTGCCTTAGTAAGAGGACAATTTACGACGGCTCAGTTTACCGCACAAGAAGGTAATCAAGGTCCATACAAACTTAGAGGTCCAAATAACGAATTGTTTATACTCATTGTTTCTGGTAGTGAAACTGTTTATGTTAATGGAGTACCATTAGAACGAGGAGAAAACAATGATTATATTATCGATTATAATGCAGGTGAAATTATTTTCAATTCTACATTTCCCATAACTTCCGAAATGAGAATTACAGTCGATTATCAATTTAGTGACCGTAACTATTCGAGATTTACAGTATTTGGAGGAGGAAATTACACGACCGAAAAACTAAGTTTAAATGTTTCCGTATATTCAGAAAGCGATGCTAAAAACCAACCCTTGCAACAGAATTTATCGACTGAACAGACACAGATTTTAGCAGATGCTGGAGATAATACGGATTTAATGGTAGCACCTTCAGCAACTGCTGAATCGTTTTCTGAAAACCGAATTTTATATCGAAAAGAACTCGTTGGTGTTGAAGAAATTTTTGTGTTTTCAAATAATCCAGATGATGAATTGTTTAGTGTGGGTTTTACTTTGGTTGGAGCAAATCAAGGTAATTATGTATTAAGTAATTTTAATACTATTAGTAATATTTTTGAATATGTAGCACCAATAGGAGGAGTTCTTCAAGGAAATTATGAGCCTATAGCACAATTAATTGCACCAGAACGTCTGCAAATAGCGGTATTGAATGGTCGTTACAAACCAACCGAAAAAACTGATGTATATTTTGAATTGACTGGTAGTAAAAATGATGTGAATCTGTTTTCGAGTCTAGATGATGATGATAATGATGGCTATGCTGGAAAATTAAGAGTGAATCAGAAACTTATAAAATCAGATAGTCTTTGGAATTTATCTGCTTTAGTAGATGCCGATTTTATTCAAAAGGACTTTAGAACTATTCAACGTTTATACAGAGCTGAATTTAATCGTGATTGGAACTTAGACAATACCCAAAACAATCAAGGGAATTTTAATTTCGGTAATCAGTTGTTACTAACTTCAGGATTGCAATTATCACATTCAAATAAAGGAACAGCTTCCTATAATTTTGAATACTTGGATTATTCAGAGAATTTTAATGGAAGTAGACATAATGTATCAGCAAATTTGCGTTTAGGTGATTTTAATATTTTTTCAAATTCTAGTTTTCTTAATAGTGAGAGTACTATTAATCGCTCTACATTTTTAAGATCTTTTAATCGCGTTGTTTATGGAAAGGGCAATAAATGGACTGGAGTGAAATTTGCGATTGAAGATAACGAACAAACTGTAATCGTTAATGATTCTCTAACTCCTTTGAGTCAAAAATTTAAAGCATATGAAGCTTTTGTTGGGATTGGAGATAGCACTAAAGTATTTGCAGAAGTTGGTTATATAAAACGTTTTAATGATAGTTTGAGGAATAATAGTTTAGAACGCGTTAACAGTTCTAATACGTACTATTTAAAATCGCGATTGGTACAGAATAAAAGTACAAATTTGCAATTGTTTGTTAATTATAGAAATTTAAAAGCAGAAGATGAAACGACACAAGATGAGCAAAGTTTAAATAGTCGTTTAAATTACAATCAGAAATTATTCAATAATCTTATTATATGGAATACCAGTTTTGAAACCAATTCCGGGACTTTACCACAACAAGATTTTACGTATGTAGAGGTTGAAGCTGGTCAAGGTGCATATACATGGATAGATAGTACGGAAGATGGTATTATTGGTGTGCAAGAATTGAGTGAATTTGTGCTGGCTCAATTTCAAGATCAAGGGAATTACATAAGAGTATTATTACCAAATCAGGTGTTTTTACGCACGCATCAAAATAGATTGAGTCAAACCTTAACTATTAATCCGCAAGAATGGAGTAAGTCCGAAAATAAAACTAAAAAGTTCTTCTCGCACTTTTATAATCAGTCCTCTTATTTAATTGACAGAAAAATTAAACGAGAAGGCAATAACTTTAATCTCAATCCATTTAAAGATGATAAGGAAAACCAGTTAGCCTTAAATAATAGTGTACGGAATGTGTTGTTTTACAATAGAGGAAAGCAACTTTATACAACGTCGTATACCTTTTTAACCAATACGAGTAGAAATCTTCTTTCTATAGGGTTTCAAGAAAATAAGTTGACCAATCATCAACTAAATTTCAATCATAAGTTTGCGACAAATTGGTTAGCAAATGTGCTTACTAGTTTTGGTAGTGATGAAAGCATAAGCGAAAACTTTGCTAACCGAAATTTTAATATAGATGAAGAACGTTTTCAACCAAAACTATCTTATCTCTTTAACGAAAATGCGCAGTTTGATGTCTTTTATCAATACACTTCAAAATCTAATACCATTGGTAACTTAGAATCTTTAGCTCAGAACAATTATGGATTGTCTTTTACGTATAACAATGCACAGAAGATTGCATTGACTGGTGAATTCAACTTTTTCCAAAATGAGTTTAAAGGTAATGCGAACACTCCAGTAGCATACCAAATATTAGAAGGCTTACAACCAGGTAAAAACTTTACTTGGAGTTTGTTGGCTCAGAAGAAGCTGACTAAGTTTTTAGATTTGAATTTGAATTACTTTGGGCGTAAAACAGAGACTTCTAAAACGATTCATACAGGAACCATTCAGTTGAAGGCTTATTTTTAAAATAAAAAACTCTCAAATCATAGACTCGAGAGTTAATATTAAAGAGATTCCTGCCTTTTCAGGAATTAATTACTTCATACGCATCAGCCAATGCTTTACATCAACTTCAGCTTTAATAATATCCTTTAAATCTTCAATTTTAACACGCTTTTGTTCCATAGTATCTCTATGACGAATCGTAACGGTGTTATCTTCTAAAGTATCATGATCTACTGTAATACAAAATGGTGTTCCGTTAGCATCTTGTCTTCTGTATCGTTTACCTACGGCATCTTTTTCATCGTAAAACACATTAAAATCCCATTTTAAATCTTCTACAATTTGTTTAGCAACGTCTGGTAAACCATCTTTTTTAACTAATGGAAATACAGCAGCTTTTGTAGGTGCTAAAACAGCTGGCAATTTTAAAACGGTTCTTGTCGTATTGTTTTCTAATTCTTCTTCGACTAATGAATTTGAGAATACGGCCAGGAACATACGGTCTAAACCTATTGATGTTTCTAAAACGTAAGGTGTGTAATTAGCTTTTTCTTCGTGGTCAAAATACTGAAGTTTTTTACCTGAAAACTCTTCATGTTGCTTTAAATCGAAATCTGTACGAGAGTGAATACCTTCTAATTCTTTAAAACCGAACGGAAAATTAAACTCAATATCTGTTGCAGCATCTGCATAGTGCGCTAACTTCTCGTGATCGTGGAAACGATAGTTTTCTTCTCCTAATCCAAGTGATTTATGCCATTTAAGTCGTGTTTCTTTCCAGTAATCAAACCATTCTTTTTGTGTGCCTGGTTTAATAAAAAATTGCATTTCCATTTGTTCGAACTCACGCATTCTAAAGATAAATTGTCTTGCGACGATTTCATTTCTAAATGCTTTTCCTGTTTGAGCAATACCAAAAGGAATTTTCATACGTCCCGTTTTCTGAACGTTTAAGAAGTTTACAAAGATACCTTGTGCTGTTTCTGGTCTTAAATATAAATCCATAGCACTTTCTGCACTAGCACCTAACTTTGTACCAAACATAAGGTTGAATTGTTTTACATCTGTCCAGTTTTTACTTCCTGAAACAGGACACACAATTCCTAAGTCTAAAATAAGCTGTTTAAATCCTTCTAAGTCACTTTCTTCTTGAACTCGGGTTAATTCAACAGTGATTTCGTCCATTTGCTTTTGACGACGTAGAACGTTACCATTTGTAGATCTAAACTCACTTTCATTAAATGCGTCACCAAAACGTTTCTTTGCTTTTGCAACATCTTTGTTTATTTTTTGTAAAATCTTTTCTCTAAAGTCTTCAACTAAAACATCTGCTCTGTAACGCTTTTTAGAATCCTTATTATCAATTAAAGGATCATTAAATGCATCTACGTGCCCGGAAGCTTTCCAGGTTGTTGGATGCATAAAGATTGCTGCATCAATACCTACAATATTATCGTGCATTTGTACCATTGCTTTCCACCAATAGTCGCGTATGTTTTTCTTTAGTTCTGCTCCGTTTTGTGCATAATCATAAACAGCACTTAAGCCATCATAGATTTCACTACTTTGAAATACGTAACCATACTCTTTTGCATGAGAGATTACTTTTTTGAATTTATCGTCATTTGCCATGCTGCAAAAATAAAAAACCGCTCTAATTAATAGAGCGGTTTTTAAAATATTATGTATTTAGTTTACTTTAATTTTATACTTGTGCTGCCAAGCTTAGTGTTTTTATGAAAAACATTAACAAAATAATAGCCTTTTAGAAAGGGCTTATCTTCATCATCAGCTATAATTGCAGTACAAATTTCTAGATTATCATTATTGTAATTAACGATTTCTCTTTTACTGAAAATTAAAGAACTATCACCAAAAACAACTTCACCTTTATCAGAGACAACGTTTCCTTGCGGACTTACAATTTGTATGTAAATATCTTTTTTACCTGAAAGCGTTAATGGGTTTTCTGTAAGTGTAATACAAACATCAATCGCATTAGTACGTTTTGCACGTTCTGTGAATCGTTTTTTCCCTGATTTTAATTTATAGGCTCGAGCTTCAATTTTGCCAGCTTTTAATACAGCTGCATTATCAATAGTTCGGTTTAAAGAGTCATTAGCTTCTTCTAGGTCGTTTATAGCTAGAGTTTTCTTTTCTATAGTATTTAGAGCGTAGCGCTTTTCCTTCTGCAATTTGATATTTGCTGAATTAAGGGAGTCTATAGTACTTAGCAGCACTTTACTCTTAGATTTTAAAACTATAAGCTGGTTTTTAAACCTTGTGATTATAGATAAATCACTTTCTAATAATCTTAAAGAATCTAAGGCATCCTTAGTTTCTAGTTTTGCTTCTTGGAGCTGAGAAGCCATTAGATTATAGTCTTGGCTTAAAT
>NZ_JADGDZ010000145.1 GCF_016744625.1 Winogradskyella sp. | reverse complement strand
TTATTATTATGCCCAATCTCTGTTCGTAAATAATCTGCTGCTTTTTCGTTATCTACATGAGGTGGCAATAACAAACGAAGAAGTCCTATGACAAATTTTTGAGCAAAAGAAATAGGTTCGTTTAAGTCGCGATTACGATTTCCTGTAGTGTTCATTAAAACAAACTTTGTTGGACTTTGCAGATTGTTCGATTTTATGGCAATGCATAAACGACGCGTAGCATCTGTCACTAATTTTCTAGGTTGACCGTAAATACCTTTCCAAGTTATATTATGTCCAAGACAAGAAGCCACTACATTACAATTTTTTACAATTTCACGCATCTCGCTATCACTCAAATCTAATACGCTAGCTGTTATGATTTGAAGGTTCACATTGGTTTTCCATGCTTCTGGTAACTTTTCAGGTGATCTTACAATTACTTTTACCTTATGTTTTTGGATTAGTAGTTGCTCTACTAATTTACGACCTGTTGCTCCACTTGCTCCTACTACTAAAACTGTCATACTGATTTTCATTGATTGATTGATTGATTGATATACCTTTAAGACGATCTAATATTAAAACTGTTACATTATAAATCGCTGTAAATAGTTAAATTATAGGTCGTTATTATTTTTTATAGTTCTTTTGCTTTACGCAAGATTTTAACAATACGACTGTGTGTTATTTGTAACAAATTCCATTGGTAACCTTCAAAATCTGTTGTGCTCATAAATTGAATCACAACTGCATCAATATCTTTATGGTATTCTGCCATACTTTGGTAACCAGGAACCAATCCTCCATGATTAAACTCATAAATTGATGCATAGATTTCCATTTCTCTTTCATTAAGCAATGTGCCATCGTTTAAAGCTCTTAAGAATTTGCCAACATCTTCTGCGGTTGCTATCATACCTTGCTCCACTGTTTTGAAATCGTCATCAAGGCCAACATAATAACCACTCATAACATCATCTAGGTTGACTTCACTAACAGAACCAAAAGTATTTTTAAGTCCAAGTGGAATTAAAATTTCCTTTTTAAAATAGTCTTGACGATTAAGACCTGTAACGTTCTCAATGATTCTAGAAAGCAACAAATAATTGGTGTTAGAATACCCATAATCTTTGTTGGGCTCAAAGTCTGCTGGTAAATCTAGTGCATATTTAAGAGCATCTATATTAGTGTTTGGCTGATTTCTCCAAAAATCTGGATTGTCGGTGAAATTAGGAATACCACTTCGATGTTGGACCATCATTCGCAAAGTGATTTTATCTGCATTTTCAATTCTTCCTACGAGTTCTGGAAAGTAATCAGCGAGCGTTTTATCTAAAGACAAATGATTGTCATTTGCTAATTTGGTGATAGCAACAGCCACATATAATTTGCTTATACTAGCAATTTTGAACAAAGCTTTAGGGTTTGCTGGTGTTTCCTCTTCTTTATTATGATAACCAGCTGCATAAAACGCTGGTGGTTTGCCAGATTCATCTACATATACAATAACACCATCAAATCCATGACTTAAGGATTGATCTACTTGCTCTTGAACGGTATTTGGTAATGGTAATAGCCATGCTTTTACTAAAACCCAAGGCACAAACCATAAGGAAATGATCGTCCCAACAAGTAATACTACCCTGAAAATTTGTTTTCCTTTATTGGTCTTTCGTTTAGTATTTTCCATTATTCTATACTGTTTGTTTTTTAATTAAAGTACAAATATATTTCAGATCTTGATAAAAGTAAATTGTTAATTGCTGAACTGTAACATATTATGGATGAATTGGTTTTTGTACGTTTAATTGGTAATATAATTCACAAGACTATTATTTTATCAGTCTAAACTCGTTATCCACTAAGTTCTCATCCGATCGTGTGCCATAAGGATCAATAGCAATGTAATTAGGTGTTTTGTTGACTATTATTTTAATTTCAGTCTCGTCTTTATTGAACTGATTTGACTCATAAAAAAGCACTGAACTATCGCCTTTCACATAAGCTGGATGCTCTGTAAATACTCCTATTTTAATAGGCTCATCAATTGAAATTTGATTGATTTCACCACTGTTTGAAGTTTCAAAACGTTTAGCCTTTACTTTTACAGTAACTTCATAAGTACCATTTGCTAATGCTTTATATGTACTCTCTTCTATTGCTAAATCATAAGTAATTACTTTTTTAAACCAATCATCTATTAGCCTATGATATTCAGTTGGAGTTTCTTCATAAAAAGCGTCTAATAATTCAATAGAGTGTGCATCTAAGCTAATACTATTACGATGTTTATCCGTTAGGTTTTTTAATACATGATTTACTTGTTTTTCACCTATTAAATCTCTCATCGCCATCATTACTGTAAACGCTTTACCATATGAGATATAGCCTTGGCCATCAACTTTATAAACTGGAGGCTCAATATCTGCTGCATAAGACCGTCCTAAAAAATAGGTTCTTCTAGCAGTATCAATCAATTCGTATACTGCTCTTTTTCCATACATTTTTTCCATAACTACGGCTTCTGTATATTTTGCAAATCCTTCTACAAATATGGAACCACCTGCAATTGGTTTAGCAGATAATGTGTGTCCCCAATATTGATGTGCAACTTCATGAATCGTTCGTTTTGCAACTAAATTAAAGGTTTCTTCTTTACTTACATCAGACAAATACAACCTATCTTCTACCATACTTATAACTCCTGGGTGTGCAAAGCCTCCAAATGGCCAATGTGAAGGAATTTCGGCAATTCTTACATGATCGAAAGCATAAATTCCAAAGTTTTCTTGACAATAATCTAAGGTTTGTTTAGTACTGTTCTCAATGTCTTCAATATTAAAACTATGATTTGCATCGTAATACTGCTCAATTGAAATGCCTTTATAATCTACTTTTTTTGATTCATATTTAGCAGAAAAATAGGCAATCATTGGCATGACTTTGTCTTTAGACTTATAATGATAGTAGTTTCTGTCATTCTCAGACCATTTTTTTACTAAAGTTCCAGAACTTAACGCTGTTTGCTCTTTATCTGTAGAAACAATCGTTTCGAATCTTATTTTTTCGTTTTTAACATCTTTCATTGCAATATGAGAATCCGAATTATTTTCCTTTTCTCTTTCGGGTAAATTTCGTTTTACACGCTCTGCTCTACTTGTAATTTCTAAACTAGAGGTATAACCCATAATAGGTTCAAAATTATTATGAGCAATATAGGTTCCATTTTTAATTATGGCATTATTGTCTTCATAGCCTTTCAATTCATTTATCAATTCATAATTATAACTAATAGAATCATTAGGCTGAATTGGCTTTTTAAATTGAAATAAATACGTTCCATAAACTTCATTATGTTCAATTAAATTTGCGCTTTCTATGTTAATAGATTCTAGCGGAAGTCTTACAGTTACAAAGATTTGTGATAAAGGCTCTTCACTTTTGTTTTTCAGTATATAGTCTGCTTTTACAGTATAACGATTTTCTTCAGGAAAAATAGCAACTTCTGTCTTTCTTGATATAGGATATGGACGCTCTAAACTTTCGTGTGTTTTGAACTTCTTTTCGTACTGTTCTCTAAAATCTAATTGCTCATTTACAGTTTCATAATCTGATACAATATTTACATTGTAAAATATTAAACTTCCAAAGCCTATAAACATTAAGATTAAAAGCGATGTCGTTAATTTCTGAATTTTTGTCCAACCATAGAAGAGTTGTTTTAATTTCACTGAAAAACTAGTAACCACTCCTCTATTCCAAATTTTAAATGACAATACAGATAATAATAAACCTAAAGCCAGCCAATACATTGCTAAATGATTAAATAAGCTTAAACCACCATAAAAACCATTCATATTGTTGTAAGAAATTCTCGGCATAAATCCAATACTAGTCAAAGGATGTTCTAAACCTAAGGCACTAGATTTTGCGCATAACAGTACAATCAATCCAAAGATTCCCATTCCCATATATTTGGTTTTTGCCAGACTGCTAATAAATAAGGCTATCATAGAATAGATAGCTAATTGTAATCCGTAATGATAATATAGAGATGCATAGAGACTAAATTCGAAGTTGGAATACCCTAATGCTACTTGAAATGCAATACACAATAAAATCCCTGTAGTTATTAAAATAACTGGTAATAATAGTAAAGCGAAAAACTTAGATAAAAAGAATACGCTATTCTTTGTTGGAACAGCATCAACAATTAAATTGAAGTTTAAACTACGTTCTTTCCATACAATTTCAGAACTATAAAAAATGATTAAAATTAAACTAAAGATGGTTAATGGATTTACCATTAAATCTATCAGTTGGTTTGTAAATGGATATACACTAACGTCATATTCGCTGCCATTTATTACTGTAGAATATAATTCTGAAAACACAATAAACAACCACATAATTAAAACTGCAATAAATGGTAAGCTTTTAAAAACACTTTTCAATTCTAGTTTTAATAAAGAGAAGAATGCTAATTGTTGTGCTTTAAAGTTATGTATAGTTTGTAATGGTTTATAGGCTATTAATTCCTTATTTCCATTTTTTACTTTTTTCTCTTTCTTTACTTTTTTAGTGATTTTTCTAAAAGAGAATATTCGGTATGTTGCAAATAAAATACCAATAGAAACGCATATCCAAACTAATCTATTCAATAAGAATAATCCAGAAAAAGACAGAAGCTGTGTGTTCTTTTGAAAAGGTGTCCAGAATTGTGTTTGCTCAAAAAATGCAGCAATCCCAAAAGGATCTGCGATAGCTGCAATAGCCATACTCTCTGGTGATGCAGGAACTGCTTGTGCTAATAGAGGTGAATTTAAAAAGAGAGAGCTTACAAAATATAACATGTAAACAAACACTGCACTTACATAAGTTGCTGTACTATTTTTTGTTAGTGTACTTACAGAGAATATTATAGTAGAACAAAAAAAATATTAGGCAAAACGATGT
>NZ_JADGDZ010000144.1 GCF_016744625.1 Winogradskyella sp. | reverse complement strand
GCTCTGCGTACCATTATTTATAAAGAAGATATTTTCTTGAGTACTTTCAATGCCTCCAAAAATATAGCCAACAAGTGTAACCCCATCTTGTAAATTATTGATGTCTATTATTTGATCAGATAAATAATTAGAATTATTATCTAATGGAATAAACTCTGCTCCAGAACCTAATAATGTTGGCATTTCTATATTTAAACTACTTTCAGTCATAGAGCCATCACTATGCCTTGCAACCTTACTTATCGTTTTTACAAATGGTACATTATTATCTTGTACAAGGTTATTGTTTACATCTAATTTATACTGACTCATTCCGCCAAAAAACAAAGTATGCATTATATTATTCGAAATATCATAAACGGGTATTTTGGCGCTATGATACTGACTTAAATATTGATTGAAAGTATTATTAACTGTATAACCAGAAGCTGTCACATCTACAGTATTTAACCAAGGTAAATTCGCACTATGTTGAAAAACACCACTAAACATAGTAAAGCCTTCTGAACCGTCTGGGAAAATCTGAGGCGACATATTATAATCTCTTCTATGTAAATTATTGGTATCGTTTTGAGCAGAATAATTTAATATTGAAAGGTTTATCCCATCATCACTAATTTCAAAAGTCCTTATTTCATCTGTATAATTTTGAATAAATCCAGGTCCGTTATTTGGTCCTTGCGGATTGTATCTACCTTCAAAATATTGTCCTCCGCACAAATAAAACACATCATCAAGCAAACCTAATTGCCCACCTGTAACTGCAAGATTGTTATTTGTAATTTGTCTAAAAAAAGACGTTATTAAAGTTCCGTTTATAACAGCTGTAGCCAATCCATCTACGTCTATAGCAGTCAATTTACCATAAGTAACATGATCATTTTGAGTTGCACTATAACCATAGCCTCCCATTATATAAAGTGTACTCCCTCTTTGGTAAAACTCTTGATTTGTAGATTGTAATTGCTCAAATAATGATGCTTGTAAAACACTTAATGACATACTCCAAGTTTGGTTAGTCAAAGGATCTATCACATAAACACTTTTGTTATTATCATTTTCTTGAAAAGCCGCAAAAGGTTGCCTTTGATGCAGACCATCAATTCTACCTCCAATAATAACCCATTTACCATTATTAGTTTTTCCCCAAGAGAAAGAATGAACGTTTGGCGCATTTGTAATTGTTAAAGGTTCTATTTGAACTGTAAATTGGTCTTGTGCAAATGAGTTTGCAATTGCAAATAAAGAAAGAACTAATATTAAATGTATTTTTCTCATGATTTTTTAATTAAAAATCAAAGTTAGAATTAATAAAAATTGAAAACTGTATCTAATGTTACACTACTTCAATTGGTCTTCTTATAACTCCAAACTGCTAAACCATTCATAATTATTGCATAAAGTATTGTTTTTAATAATTGTGGAAGTATATCCATAAACCCTGAACCTTTTAGCATTACCATTCGCATTACTTCAACAAAGTATTTTATAGGATTAAATTCTGTGACTATTTGAGCCCATTTAGGCATACTTTCTATAGGTGTAAATAAACCGCTCATTAATATAAAAATCACAGTAAAAAACCAAGCAATAAACATGGCTTGCTGTTGCGTATCTGTGAAATTTGAAATAAATAAACCAATACCTAAAATGACCAAAATATAAATGGACGTGTATAAATACATTAATGGTAAGCTACCAATCATAGGAACATTAAAGATTACCTTTGCTAATATTAACCCAACAGTTAACAAGCCCATACCAATGACCCAAAAAGGAAATAGTTTCCCAATAATAAATTGACTTTTTTTAATTGGTGTCACATTTATCTGCTCTAATGTGCCAATTTCTTTTTCGCGTACAATGTTCATTCCAGATAAGAATAAAGTAATCATAGTAACCAATAGCACCAATATACCAGGAACCATAAACGTTTTATAATTTAAAGTTTCGTTATACCAGAATAATGGAATAGTTTCAATACTAATTGGCTGTATTTGTTGGTCTGAAACTTGCAATAAATCAACTTTCAAATGTTGATTAAATCTTTGCACAATTTGAGTAACATATACATTTTCTACACCAGCAGCTGCACCATCAATAGCATTAATGGTAACTCCTAAATTGTTGTATTTTTCTTTTTGCAAATCGCGTTCAAAATATTGTGGGATTTCTAAAATAACATCTACTTCTCCATTCAACATTGCTTCACTGGCTAATACTTTCGAAGGGAAATCTGTTGACACATTAAAATAAGTAGACGCATAAAACTGTTCTATTAGAGATCTAGACGTTGATGTATGGTCGTTATCAATATAACCAAATTTGATGTTCTTAACTTCAAAAGTGGCAGCATTAGACAAAATAACGAGTTGTAATAATGGTAAAATAAAAATGATAGGAAGCATCCCTTTATTTCTAAAAATTTGCTTGAACTCTTTTTGTATGATGTATAAAATTGTTTTCATTACTCGAGCCTGATTTTATATTTTTTCACACTTAATCCAATGAAAAAAACTGTCATTCCTAATAAGATCAAAGTTTCTTTCCAGATAAATTGTAATCCTACACCTTTTAGCATTATGCCTTTGATAATGATGATAAACCATTTAGCAGGAATAATATTACTGATCATTTGCAATGGTAAAGGCATACTTGAAATAGGAAAAATAAAACCAGATAATAGAATCACTGGAAGCATCAAACCCATTAAGGAAATCATCATAGCTGTTTGTTGTGTAGCAGAAATGGTAGAGATTAATATACCTAAAGCCAATGCTGTGATAATGAACAATACACTCTCTAGTGCCAGAAGAAATAAACTACCTTGAACAGGCATATTAAAGATAAAGATGCTCAACACGACTATAACAACAGCGTTAATAATTGATAGAAAAATATATGGAAATACTTTCCCTACAATTACCTGAATAGGCTTTAATGGAGATACTAAAAGTATTTCCATAGTACCTAATTCCTTTTCTCTAGTAATGGAAATGGAAGTCATCATTGCTGAAACTAACATCAATATAATAGTCATCACTCCAGGAACAAACATGTACACACTTTTTAATTCTGGATTATAAACCATTCGTGTTTCTGGAACAATTTGATAAGCAATAGTAATGTCTTTGTTTAACTGCTTTTGATACTGTTGAAGAATCGCATTTACATAATTGCTTATAGTATTTGCTGTATTTGGGTCTGTAGCATCTGTTATAATTTGAATAGTTGCTTTGTGATCTTTAATTAGATTTTTACTAAAATCCTTTTCAAAATTCAACACTGCTTTTACGTGTCCTTTTTGAAAAACCGAAGCAATGTCTGCTTCATTAGTAACCATTTGTTTGATGCTGAAGTATTTTGAAGCAGCTATTTTATTAATGATTTCTGTTGTGGTTGCATCTTTTGAGTGATCCAAGATGGCTATATTAACATTATTAATTTCATTTGTAATGGCAAAGCCAAATAGTAAAATTTGCGCAATTGGCATTCCGAAGAGAATAAACAACGAACGTCTATCCCTAAAGATATGATAGAATTCTTTTTTTATGAAGCCTATAAATCTTTTCATTCTCTAGCAAGTTTTAAAAACACATCGTTCATGTTTTCAGCTTTAAACTGCTCTTTAAGTTTTTTAGGTGTATCTAAAGCTTCTATTCTTCCATTTACCATAATAGAAACACGATCGCAATATTCTGCTTCGTCCATATAATGTGTGGTTACAAAAACGGTTGTACCTTGGTTTGCTGCTTTGTAAATGAGCTCCCAAAATTGCCGTCTTGTAATCGGATCTACACCTCCAGTAGGTTCGTCTAAAAACACAATTTTTGGATTGTGTAATAATGACACAGAAAAGGATAGTTTTTGTTTCCAGCCCAATGGTAAAGAACCTACTAGTTTATTTTCAACTTTTTCAAGCCCTAATTCTTTAATCAAAACTTCAGACTTTTCTTTTATTCGTTTTCTTGATAATCCATAAATACCTCCAAAAAAAGTAATATTTTCTTTAACCGTTAAATCGTCATACAAAGCAAATTTCTGACTCATATAGCCAATGTTTTTTTTGATATTTTCAGCATGAGTAAAGACATTATAACCTGCAACATTAGCCTTGCCAGATGTTGGATTAGAAATGCCTATCAACATTTTCATAGCTGTAGTTTTTCCAGCTCCATTCGCTCCCAGAAAACCAAATATTTCACCTTTCTTTACGTGAAAAGTAATAGCATTTACAGCTGTAAAATCACCAAATACTTTCGTTAATCCTTCTACTTGTATGACTTTGTTAGTATTCATAATTTCTATTTTGTCTCATCGAGCGCAGTCGAAATGTCTTAATAGTTCTCGATTGTGCTCGAACAGACATCTATTTTGCTAATTCCATAAAAGTATCTTCAATAGTAGCTACTGTTTTTTTAATCTCTACATTCGATAAATTATTAGATTCTAAAAACATTTTTAAATCTTCTGGATTAAAATCTGTTCGACTATCTGTATAATGTACAAACTCACCAAAAGGGTACACACTGTGATTGTGCTCATAGGTATTTAAGCTATTAATTAGTTGATACATATTATTTGCACTCACGTTATAAATTTGTTTTGGATAATGCTTTACAATAGATTCTGGAGTATCAATTTCTAAAATTTTGCCATCTTGAATCAATGCAATTCTATCGCATAATTCTGCTTCATCCATATATGGAGTTGACACCAAAATCGTTATACCCTTTTTTTGTAGACGTTTTAACATTTCCCAAAATTCTTTTCTTGAAACAGGATCAACTCCTGTGGTTGGTTCGTCTAAAAACAATACTTTAGGCTTATGAATTAAAGCACAGCACAAAGCGAGTTTTTGTTTCATTCCTCCAGCCAATTTGCCAGCTCTACGGTCTTTAAAAGGTTCTATTTGTATGTATATATCTTTTATTAAATCGTAATTTTCTTCAATGG
>NZ_JADGDZ010000143.1 GCF_016744625.1 Winogradskyella sp. | reverse complement strand
TGTAAAAGATCAGGTACTTTTTGTTACTGATGATGTTAACATAGAAGAAGCTACAGCCAAAATTTATTTAAGAGACGAATCTCAACTTATACAAGGTACTGGTACAACGGGTAACTCAGGTATTGGTGAACTCAGTGTTTATCAAGATGGAACTGTTAATCAATATAATTATAATTATTGGTGTTCTCCAGTTGGTGGAATACTAACCGATAATTTTATAAATAACGATTTTAGGATTAATCAATTAGATGATCCACTTTTGGGTACGGCAAGCCTTATTGATAGTAATAATAGTTCATTTATTTCTGGATATAACGGATCTGCAAGTCCACTAACAATATCAACTCGTTGGCTATGGACTTACGTATCTTCAAGTGCTTATGCTGATTGGATTTTTGCAGGAGATGTTGGAGATGTTGATCCTGGTCTTGGATTTACTATGAAAGGTACAGGAACTGGCATAACTGGCAGTACAGATTATGACTTTAGAGGCAAACCAAATAATGGAACTATGTCTAATCCTGTTTCAGATGGTGATTTCACTTTAGTAGGTAACCCATATCCTAGTGCTATAGATTCAAGAGAGTTTATTCACGATACGCAAAACCAAGCTGCAATAGATGGTACTTTATATTATTGGGAGCAAACTGGAAGCACTCACGTTTTACAGGCCTATGTCGGAGGTTATTCAGAATTTACTATAGATGCTACTGGCACAGTGATTACAACGGCTCCAGCAGCCTTTTTTACATACGATGAACAAGATAATATATATGCTCTTCCTCCAGGTCCACCAGCTGTTGGCACAAAAACAGGAAGACGTTATATCCCAATTGGGCAAGGCTTTATGGTCGAGGGACGTCCTGGAACTTCTGGTATAGTAAGAGCTAAAAATGCACATCGTGTTTATGAAAAAGAGGGTGCAGATAGTTATTTCTTTAGAAATAATCCTGGTGTTGACTATCAAGAAAACGGTCTCAACTTAGTTCCAGATGATTTTAAACGTTTTAGAATCAATGTAGATTTTACAGTCAACGAATCTCAATACACAAGACAAGTTGTTTTAAATTTTCACGATACAGCTACAGCAGGTTTTGACTACGGATTAGAATTAGGTCGTTCCGATAATTATGATTCTGACGCATATTTTAGCCTAGATGAAAAAGCCTATTCAGGTCAAGCCTATCCTTTCGCTGAAGCATTAAAAATTCCACTAGTTATTGATATTGAACAACAACAACCATTACGTTTTAGAATTTTTGATATTCAGAATTTTGAAGAGTCTCAAGGAATCTACATTCATGATATTGAAAATGACATCTATGTTAATTTAAGAAATCAAGATTACGACCTTAACGTAGAACCAGGTAATTATACAGATCGATTTGAAATTGTATTTACACCTGATAACGCTTTAGATATTAAAACACTTGATTTTAACACATTAACCATACACCAAAATAATGGTGTCCATCAACTTGAGGTACTTAACCCAAAGAATTTAGATGTTTCATCTATTGAGGTTTTTGATGTTGCAGGTAAACGTGTTTTAAGTACTAGCTATGATAGTATTTTAAATCGTTATGAACTTTCTACAGTAGATTTAAGTGATGCTGTATATGTCGTAAGTGTAAAATCTAAGACAAACTCAGTTAAATCTCAAAAGATTATTGTTAAGAACTAATATCTAGTAAGCATTAAAACAAAGCCTATAATTAGTTTGATATAGCAAATTCCTTTAATACAGTAATGACATAATCTAATTCTTCTTTGGTATTAAAAATACTAAAGGAGAAACGTACAGATGGTCTTTTTAAGTGATTTTCATCTAAAATAGCAGTAAGTACATGTGATTGTTGATTGCTTCCACTCTGGCAAGCACTTCCTTTTGAACAAGCAATACCTTTTAAATCGAGTTGAAACTGTAACATTGGTGCTTTTTCTGGTACAATAGGTAAACAAACATTTACTAGAGTATAAGTGCTATTTACTAAATCTTCACAGCCACCATTAAAATGGACTTCAGGTAGATTTGCTTTTAGTTGTTGAATGAAATACGTCTTCAAATCTGAAACATATTTTTTCTCAGTATCTAGATTAGAATAAGCCATTTTTAGTGCTTCATCCATACCAACAATATTGTGTGTAGATTCTGTACCAGCGCGATAACCTCTCTCCTGCTCACCACCAAAAATTAAAGGTTTTAAACCCGATTCTTTTCTGACAAAACAAAACCCTACTCCTTTTGGACCATGAAATTTATGAGCACTAGCAGCCAAAAAATCAATAGAAACTTCTTCTAAATCTAATTTATAATGACCTATGGATTGAACCATATCACTATGAAACAAAGCATTATTGGCTTTACAAAGCTTTGCAACACGTCTAATATCTAAAATATTACCAACCTCATTATTAATATGCATTAGGCTTACTACAGCTTTATTGCTAGATTTTAATAATTGCTCTAAATGCTTATAGTCTATTAGACCACAATCATCTAAATCAACATATTTTATGGCTACATTATATTCTTTCTCTAATTGCTCCGCAGTATGTAATACAGCATGATGCTCAATCCTAGAGGTAATAATTTCTGTAACTCCTAAATCCCTAACAACACTTCTTAAAGCTAAATTATCTGCTTCAGTGCCACCAGAGGTAAATACAATCTCTGAAGCAGAGACATTAAAATGACTCGCAATGTTCTTACGGCATTGTTCTAAAAGAGCTTTAGAAGAGCGCCCAAAACTATGTGTAGATGATGCATTTCCATAACTATCTTGTAAAACTTGTGTCATACAATCTATTACTTCTGGTCGCAAAGCTGTGGTTGCTGCGTTATCTAAATATACTGCTTTCATACTGCAAAAATATCGCAAATAAAATTATTTAGATAATGGAGCGTTATAATTTTACAAATCCTTTATTTTTGTTCAAAATTGAATTCTTTATGCGTTATTTTTATATAATCTTTTGTTTCGTTTTTTTAACTGCCTGTGATGATGGTGATATTCTTACTGTTGAGCTTGCCTTTGATCAAGAATTAGAGCGTTGTGAGAACGATAATGAATCTTATTTGATTTATGATACAAGAGAAGATCCAAATGAATCTCTATCACTTATTATTGAAAGAAATACTGATAATGAATTACTTTTTACTGAACCTACAACGGTTGGTAGTCCTACAGTACTACTCATGAGTTCTAACACACGATTTATTTATAGGACTTATAATAGAGCTATAGCTACTGACGAATTATGCGATGTTATTCCTCCTGCTGACTTAAATATTGTTGAGAGTTATGAAGCAACCACAGGTACTGTAGAAGTCACTGTAACTATCGAAGATGATGATGGAGACGGTATTCCTTCTGATTTAGAAGGAAGAGATCCAAATGGAGATGGGGATTTTTCTGACGCACAAGATTGGGATAATGATGGTATTGCTGATTATTTAGATGAAGACGATGATAATGATAATGTAAAGACTGAATTTGAGCTAGATGATACTAATGCAGATGGAGATAACGATCCAACGACAAATCCGTTAGATACAGATGGAGATGGAAATCCAGATTATTTAGATGAAGATGATGATGGAGATCTCACTCCTACAATAGAAGAAGATGAAGATGGTGATCAAAACCCTAGAAATGACCAAAACACTAATCCAGACGGTGATTTAGTATCTCACTATTTAAATACTTTAGAGATGACTATGTATGCAAATCCTGGATTTACAGATGACAATAAGTATACTAGAACAATAACTACAAGTTTTATTATAAGAGATGTAGATTTAGAAATTTTAAGAACAACTTTAGTTGAATTTGGAATATTAACTACTACAATAACGGATTATCAGGAATAAGACTAAGACTCTACATTCTGAAAAACTCTAACCTCAGTAGCACCTAAGCCATAGGTTTTATAATCTGCATCATAAAACTTAACATTGTTATAACGACCAAACAGCGTTTCTAATTCTTGCCGAAGAACTCCTTCTCCTACTCCATGTATAAATACAATTTTTGGAATTCGCTTTCTAATAGCAAACTCTAATTGACGTCTAGCTGTATTTAACTGTAGATTTAGCATGTCGTAATTAGTCATGTTTCTTGTGGACTCAGTTAAATGGTGAATGTGTAAATCTACTTCAAACTTTGGAGCATGACGCTCTTTTGGTTTTACAGCTGGTATAAACGTTCTCTTCTTGACTTCTTTTTCTCGTTTTACAGCTTCTAAATCAGAATCATAAATGGCGTTTTCAATAGTATTTTCATTTGTAGTCAACATTAATTCATTGGCTTCAAATTGAAATTCAAAACCATCAGAATCTTTAATTGTAATTGCTGTACCAGAAATTTTAGTTACCACTCCAAAAATAGCATCATCAATCGTTTCGACTTTATCACCAACTTTAATCTTCATCTTCAGTTTCTATAAAAGTCTCTTCTTCTTGCTTATCATACTTACTTGGAATATTCCGTGACGTTCTATAAATACCAATCATTAGCAATACAATTCCTCCCATTAACAAATAAGTATTTTGCTGTTCTTGTGCTTGTGCGTATAAAGCCACTAAACCACCAGCAATAATGCATATGAAATTTATAATTCTTGATATATTCATCGATAAAAGATTAATATGAATTACAAAAATACGGTTTACAATAATTTATAAGTGTTATTATAAAAGTATTTAGCAAATCCTTAATCGAAAAATAATTCCTTAAGACTTTACCTTGAGGTTTCCATTAAAATTGTCATTCCCGAAAAATCGGGAATCTAAAATACAGATTTTGTTTTTTCTCTTAATGCATAAATAAAAAGAATAGAGTCAGCTTTATACATTTGTTTAGATAAGACTTCGTTTCAAAAAAATCTTTATTTTCGCATTATGCTATTATTTACAAATGGAATAGAAGTGAAAGACATTCATGATTTTGATGATTATAAAAAGATTCCTTATACCTCTAAAGATGAGCTAAAGGAAAATGCAGATCGGTTTTTA
>NZ_JADGDZ010000142.1 GCF_016744625.1 Winogradskyella sp. | reverse complement strand
GGTTTATTCTCAATATGACTCATATGTCCTTCTGATAATTCTTCAAAATCGATGTTTGAATTTTTGATTTGATTAATGAGTTTTTTACGATCAATAAGAGAATCTTTTTTACCGATAAGAATGAGCTTTTTGGCTTGTAGGTTTTTAAAGACTTTTAATCGATTTGGTCTAAGCTTCATTCCCTCCTGTGCCGCAATATAACCTTGTACTGAAGTTTGTAATGCAATGCTTAATGCTTCTAAATATTCTTGTTTGTAAGTTTCTCTACTTTGAAATGTAAATAAATTGGAAAAGGATAGTTGTACTAAACTTTCATAATTGGTTTTAGCCATTTTATTGGCACGTGTCCTTAATTCTTTTCGTTCATTATCATCCGCATCAAAAGTCGAATTCATTAAACATAAACTTTTAAAACGTTGAGGTTCTTTTGCAGCCATGGCTATAGCTACATAACCTCCCATTGAGTGTCCTATGAATTGAGCATGTTTAATGTTTAGGTGATTTAAAACCTTAAAAACAGCATCAGCCATAGCTTCCATAGTATGAACATAACCTATGCAATCTGTTTGACCGTGACCTAATAAGTCAATACAAATGACTTGATTGTTCTTGGATAATTCAGGTATAAGATTGTTCCACATAGCAGAGGTTTCAAGGAAGCCATGTAATAAAACTACAGTAGATCCTTTTCCTGAAACTGTGTAGTTGATATTTATGTTCTTGTATTCTAATAACATAGTAGCAAAGATATATTTTGAAACCAATTTTATGGTCTAATCATCACTAACATTTTAGTATATTTGAGTTCTTTCAAATTAAATATAAATCACATGTTTTTAAAGCGACTATTAGTATTAATCGTATTCTTAAGTAGTATTACATTATCTGCACAAATTGAAGAAGCAGAACTCGATAAACTAATTGAAGAAACTCTAACCACTTTTGATGTGCCTGGTATTTCCGTAGGTGTTTTAAAAGATGGAAATATAGTCTATGCCAAAGGTCATGGAGTCCGTTCGTTAACTACTGAAAAAGACATGAACGACAATACCTTGGTTGGTGTGGCATCCAACAGTAAAGGCTTTACCTGTTTTGCTTTAGCCATGATGGTAGATGCAGGGAAAATGAAATGGGATGATAAAGTTAGAAAGCACATTCCAGAGTTTCAATTGCACGATGCTTGGGTAACTGAAAACTTTACGGTTAGAGATTTGGTAACACATAGAAGCGGCATGGGACTTGGAGCTGGTGATTTAATGTTCTTTCCAGAAGGCAATGATTTTGATGTAAATGACGTCATTAATAATGTAAAATATTTAGAACCAGAAACCTCATTTAGAAGCAAGTTTGCTTACAATAATAACATGTTTATTATCGCAGGAGAAGTTTTAAAACGTGTGAGTGGTTTGTCTTGGGAAGATTTTATAGAAACCAAGATTATGAAGCCTGTTGGCATGAAAAATTCCAAAGCTTCTTATAATCGTGTGACAGATAAATCCAATATTATCGATGCACATACCAGAGCAGAAGGCAAGGTGATTCAGATTCCGCACGATTGGAGTGAAACTGCAAACCCTGCAGGAGGCATTGTAAGTAACATTAATGATATGATGACTTGGGCCAAGTTTTTAATGAATGATGCGGTTACTGAAAGCGGAGAGCGTTTATTAGATAAACGCTTATTTTATGAGTTATGGCAATTACAAACTCCTTTAAATGTAAGAGCAAACGATTCTTATAATTCAAACTTTAAAGGTTATGGTTTAGGTTGGTTTGTCACTGATGTTAAAGGCGGCTACAAACAAGTCTATCACACAGGAGGTTTGATAGGAACTGTGACTCAGTTTACAATGATTCCTGATTTAGATTTGGCAATTGTAGTACTAACTAATCAAATGAATGGTTCTGCTTTTAATACCATTACCAATACGATTAAAGATTCATACTTAGGTTATGAAAACAGAGGTTGGTTAAAAAGATATGGCACACGTAATGCAGATTATTTAAAATATAATGATAGCATAAAAGTAGATGTTTATAACGAGGTTGCTAAGGCTAAAACCTATATTACGCTTCCAGATCCAAATCAAATAGTTGGCACGTACACCGACGATTGGTTTGGTGATATTATTATTTCTAATAAAAATGGAAATTATTCTATTAAATGTGAACGTTCCTCAAGATTGTTTGGAGAATTACTACCATATAATCCCACAACTTTTGTTGTAAAGTGGAATGATAGAAGTTACGATGCAGATGTCTTTATGCAATTTACTTTCAATGAAAAAGAAGAAGCGGTTTCTGCAACCATGAAATACATTGCGCCTATTACCGATTTCAGCTTCGATTTTCACGATTTAGAACTTAAGAAAACTAACTAGGTGAACATACAACGTAAAGAACTTTTAGTTACCAGTTTTGCTTTATTCTCTTTATTTTTTGGAGCAGGAAACTTGTTATTACCACCATTATTGGGCTATAATGCAGGTGAAAATTGGTTTTGGGTAACCGTAGGTTTTATGATTACAGCTGTAGTCATTCCGATTATTGGAATTCTGGCACACGCGAAACTGCAAGGCACGTTGTACGATTTTGGTAAAAAAGTATCACCAACCTTTAGTTTAATTTACTGTATCATCATCTACATCATTTCCGTGGCCATTCCGTCTCCAAGAACAGCAGCTGCCACGCATGAAATTGCCATACATCCTGCATTTGGTACTAGTCCGTTATTGACAAGTGCTATTTACTTTGCGCTCGTTTTAGTTTTTGTACTTAACCGTTCAAAAATTTTGAATCTTATCGGGAAGTTTTTAACGCCTTTCATTGTTATTATGCTTTTGGCAGTCATTGGTATAGGTTTATCGTCTTCTGCATTTACACCTGGAATTTCAACATTTGAAACACCAATTGTCACCGGAATTTTAGAAGGTTACCAAACCTTTGATGCTATTGGAGCCGTTGTAGTAGGAGCGGTAATTATAATATCCTTGAATTTTAAAAACATGAAGGTTGAAGCGTTTGAGTCTAAACGCAAACTCATAAGACAATCCGGATTTATAGCAGGTACAGGCCTGTTTATTATTTATGCAGGTTTAATTTCTGTTGGAGCTTATTATGGTTCTGAAATTGAAGTGAACTCAGACTTAAGTAGTGATATGCAACGCGCTAATTTATTACGAGGTATAAGTATTGCGTCTTTAGGCGAATTTGGAAACACCGTTTTAAGTATTCTTATTTCTTTAGCCTGTTTTACTACAGCCATTGGTATTGTTGCAGGAACAGCAGATTATTTTAGAGGCTTGTTTCATAAATCTAATACAGCTTATGTGGTGACCGCAGTCATTGCTTGTATTGCAGGAGTTGGAGTTGGGCAACTCAATTTCCATTCCATAATTGTAATTGCCATTCCGGTATTATTATGTATCTATCCAATAACTATTGTATTGATTTTATTGAATGTGTTACCTGAAAAACTAGGAACTCCATTAGTGTTTAGAGCTGTGGTAATTGTTACGATGGTATTTAGTATACCAGATGTGATTGGGTTTATTAGTCCTACGGAAGGCTTAAAAAACGTTACAGATTATATTCCTTTAGCAAAGCATAGTTTAGGTTGGGTCTTACCAGCCATATTGACTTTTGTAATTATAGCTCTTGTACAACCTAAATTGAAAACTGCCTAATGAAGTACATGGGAAGCAAGGCACGTTTTGCCAAAGATTTACTACCAATTATTCTGAAAGACAGAAAACCTAAGCAAGCTTATTTTGAACCTTTTGCTGGTGGCATGAATATGATTGACAAGGTAGATGGCATCCGCATAGCCAATGACCAACACCAGGAACTCATGGCGATGTGGCAAGCCTTAATTTACGACAATTGGAATCCGCCACAATTAATAAGCGAAGACGAGTACAAACACATAAAGTATAACCAAGAGCAATACCCAAAACATTTAATCGGTTATGTTGGGTTTAATTCTTTTGGTGGCAAATGGTTTGCAGGTTACAGACGCGATAAAGAAGGAAAGCGCGATTATTGGGGCGAACATTACCGAAACATCACTAAGCAAGTGCCAAAACTAGAAGGCGTGCAATTGTCTTGTAAATCGTATTTGGATATAGAGATTCCTAAAAACAGCATTATCTATTGCGATCCTCCATATGCTGCTACGACTAAATACAGAGACACTTTTGATCATACCCAATTTTGGGATTGGTGCAGACAACAAAGTAAAGCTGGTCACCATATTTTTATAAGCGAATACAATGCACCAGAAGACTTTAAATGCATTTGGGAAAAAGGTGCAAAAACCACCTTTTCCTGGCATGCGGAAAACTTATCGACTAAAGAAAGTATGGAGCGGTTGTTTGTTTTTGTAGGATAATTAATTTAAAAACCACAATTATTACAGCTATAATTGTCTTCTAAAATTCTTAATTCTTTCATGCAATTCTCACACGTTCCATATTTATTTCCGTGAACATCAAAATATTCATCATTATCAATTTCCTCCCAATCTGTATAATAGAACCATTCTTCTCTGGTGTTAAATTTATTTAGTTCTTCTTCCCAATCTAATCCTAATGATTCAACATATTGTTTAGCCTGTTCATCATTTTGACAATAAAAATCTCCATCACCAAAACAATATCCACTATTCATTCCTTTGCCATCAACATCGCTTTTTCTAGCGTATTTTTTCATAATATTATGTTTCTCCAAATATAACAAAACTATACTTATTGTATGTTGAATTACACATACAATAAGTATAGTTTTGATTGATGATAAATCAATTCATACTTCAAGAATTTGGGAACCGAGTTCGACACTTAAGAACTCAGGCAGGACTGAGTCAAGAGAAATTATCTTTTTTAACAGGCTTTCATAGAACTTATATCGGAATGATTGAGCGTGGTGAACGCAACATTTCACTTACTAATATTTTAGTGTTTGCTAAAGCTTTTGAAATGGATGTATCTGAACTGATAGATTTCAAGAAACAGAATGCTAAACTTAGTTTTAATGATTATGAAT
>NZ_JADGDZ010000046.1 GCF_016744625.1 Winogradskyella sp. | reverse complement strand
AATAAATCTGGTCCATTTGTAGGAAGCGAATTTGCATATGAAGATTTATCTTCACAAGAAGTAGAAAAATATGCTTATAAATTTCTTGAAGAAAAAGGAAATATTCTAACTGTAGAACAAGACCCTGTTGATCCTAAATCTGGATATACTAGAAGACTTGTTAGCTACAATAAAGACAAAGGTTATAGAATTGAGAAAGTAGAATTTTATGATAGAAAAAATTCACTTTTAAAAACCCTTACCTACTCTGGATATAAACTCTATAAAAATAAATTTTGGAGAGCTGCTTCATTTAATATGGTAAATCATCAAAGTAATAAAGAAACCTTATTACAATTCAGTGATTATAATTTTGAAGTCAATCTTGTAGAAGACGATTTTACTCAAGTTGCCTTAAAACGAGCTGGTAAATAAAAAAATGATTAAAATTTTCTTACGTATTGCTATTGCTACAGGTTTTTTATCTGCAGTTGCCGATAGATTTGGGTTCTGGAATAAAGAAGTTTCAGCTTGGGGAAATTGGGACAACTTTTTAGAATATACAAAAGTGTTAAACCCGTCGGTTCCTATTGATCTTATCCCAATAGTTGGAGCAACAGCTACAATAGCTGAAATAGTTTTTGCGATTTGTTTAATCATTGGATTTAAAACTGAATTATTTGCTAAACTAAGTGGATATCTAATCCTATTATTTGCATTAGCAATGACATTCACATATGGAATAAAAGGCACATTCGATTACTCTGTATTCATAGCTGCAGCTGCTGCATTTGCATTAAGTACAATGAAAGTAAAGGTTTTTGAATTTGACACTGTATTAACTAAAAACAAACTTTAAATATAAGCAATACCGTAAACTACTTAATCTACAATTCAGAGTGATTGTTGGTTAGTTGGTTAATAGCAGTGGTTATTCGGTATTGCTTTTTTAATACTATAAAAAATGTTTAAGAACAGAAATATATACATACTTTTTCTCTTTTTCAGTTATACATTTTTAAATGCACAAATTGATGATAAAAAAGTAACTCATGATTTTGAATTAGAAATAGAAACTGAATATCGTTATTTTATAAATGATTCAAAGTTTCAAGGTCAGCAAGAACATTTTCCATCTATTGCAATTCTTCCTGAATATAGTTTACAATGGAATAAAGGGTATGAAAGTCTAAATTTTACGGGTTTTCTTAGAGTAGATAAAGACGATAAACGAACGCATTGGGATATAAGAGAATTATATTATCAAAAAGCAAAAAATAAATGGGAACTTAGTATAGGTCTTAAAAAAGTATTTTGGGGAGTTACTGAAAGTAATCACTTGGTTGATATTATAAATCAAACAGATGCTGTTGAATCCTTTGATGGAGAAGATAAACTTGGACAACCTATGATTCAATTTACTTGGACAACTGATAAATTTGGAAGTTTCGATTTTTACTATTTACCTTACCATAGAAAACGAACTTTCGCAGGAGAAAAAGGGCGTCTTCGTTTTCCTGTTATTATAGACAAAGATGATGTTGGATATGAAAGTAATGCTAAAGAATGGCGACAAGATGCTGCTTTTAGATGGTCACATTATTTTGGGGATTTTGATGTAGGTCTTACGCATTTTTATGGAAACGGAAGAGAGCCTTTATTTACTTTTGATTCTTTAGGAAACATCAATGCATTTTATCCAACCATTAATCAAACAGGATTAGATTTACAAATCACCCATAATGCATTTCTTTGGAAATTTGAATCTATTTATCGTACTTCAAAAGCACAAGATTTTTTTGCTCTTGTTGCAGGTTTAGAATATACGTTTAGTAATATAGATGGAAATGGTCTGGACATAGGTCTTTTAGGAGAATACTTGTACGATGAAAGAGATGAATTAGCTTTAAATGCTTTACAAAATGATATATTCTTCGGAAGTAGGATTGCATTAAATGATACCCAAAACACGTCTCTTTTAATTGGTGGAATAAAAGATTTAGAAAACAGTAGTACCATCTTTAGCATTGAAGCATCACGCAGAATAGGAAACAGCTTGAAAGTTGAAATAGAAGGTCGTATTTTCAACAATATAGATAAGAATGAATTTATCTTATCCAATTTTAGAGAAGATACCTTCTTAAAACTTTCAGTTTCTAAATTCTTTTAAATAATCTCAGCACTAAGACCAGCTTGTAAAAGCTTGGAGCATCGTGGTTCTAAATCGTCATAAGAGCCTGTCTTAACCGTACACTTTCCTTTATAATGTACTAATAAAGCGCATTGTTCTGCTTGCTCAGAAGTGTGTTCACAGACATAAACTAATGTATCAATAACATGATCAAAAGTATTGACATCGTCATTAAACAATACAATTTCGTTTTGTTTTAATACTTCTTCTTGGAGAAGTAGCTCTTCGGAAATTTTTTCTTTTGCACTCATTACAGTACTAATTTATAAATTTTAACGAAACCCACTGCCCTTTTTGTATAGTTTCCTTCAATTTTAACATGTGTTTATTGCAATCGGCTTCAATTAATGGAATATCTTCTTTATAAAACCCACTTAAAAATAAGGTTCCGTTTTCATTTAAACATTTCGAATATTTAGATATATCAGCCAATAAAATATTCCTATTAATATTAGCAATAATACTATCATATCTTTTACCTTCTAACAGCTTAACATCTCCTTCATACACCGAAATGTTGTTACATGTATTTCTTTCAACATTTTCTAAACTATTAAGGTAACACCAATTATCGATATCAATGGCATCGAGTTGAGTTGCTCCAACCTTTTCTGCTAATATGGCCAAAACACCAGTACCACAACCCATATCTAAAACAGATTTTCCTTTAAAATCATTTCTTAAAATATGTTGAATCATCATATGTGTGGTTTCATGATGACCAGTACCAAAACTCATTTTTGGCTCAATTATTAAATCATATTTCGTATCTGGTTTTTCATGAAAAGGTGCACGAACAGTTACCAAATCATCAACTACTATCGGATTGAAATTCTTTTCCCATTCTTTATTCCAATTGGTTTGTTCAATATCTTCAAAAGTATATGTCATCTCAAATTCATCTGAACTAAGAATTTGAATATCGTCTAAAATAGCTTCGTTCCATTCCTCTTTCTGAATATAAGCGATTACACCTTCTTCGTTTTCTACAAAACTTTCAAAACCTGCATATCCAAGCTCCGCAATTAGTATTTCTGTTCCTGGTTGTAATGGTTCTATTTTAAAAGTATAACCTATGTATATAGCATTTGACATTCTGTATCATTTTTGAAACGCAAATTTACACCAATAATATGTGTATTATAAAAAAGCATCTACCAAAAATCATTATGATAGACGCTTAACTCTAAATCCCTACACCTAAAGATTTATTATTTTGGATAGACTATATCAACTCTCTTTCAATAGCTATTTTTATAATACCTACGCTGTTTTTTGCTCCTAGTTTGCTCATAATATTCATACGATGTGTTTCTACTGTTTTTGGGCTAATAAATAGTTTTTCTGAAATCTGTTGTGTGGTAAGCTCTTCTGAAATAGCAATTAACACATCATGCTCTCGCCTTGTTAATTTAATATTTAAACCGTTATTAAATGGCTTTGCTGATTTTTGATTGATTAAACGATCATTAATCTTCTTTTGAATATATAACTCACCAGATAAGACCGTTTTTAAAGCCGTTATTAACTCAACTTTATCAGTGTTTTTAAGTAAATAACCATGAACACCATTTTTAAGCATTCGTTTTACAAATGAAATATCATCAAAATTGGTAAGTGCAATAATTTTTAATTCCGGATACTTTTTTAACAGTTGCTTACTAAGATCTATACCATTAATATCAGGTAAATTGATGTCTAACAATAATACATCTGGAATATTTGTCTCTAAACCGTCAATTGTTTCTTGAGCATTACAGTAGGTTGCAACAACTTCTATTTCGCTAGTATTTTCTAACAAAGATTCGATGCCTTTAAGCACCATTACATGATCGTCAGTAATAGCTAATTTAGTTATCATTTAATTTTTTTAAATCTATATCAATAGTACATGATGTGCCTTCACTGTTAGATATCATGTCAATTTCTGCATTCAAATAATCTACTCTAGATTGTATATTACTTAAGCCAATACCAAATCTTTCTGTATTACTTTTATCAAAACCTTTACCATCATCTTCCACTGTTATTTGTAATATATCTTCTCTATTACTTAGTTGTACATTAATCTCGCTTGCCTCAGCATGTTTTATGGCATTAGTCACTAACTCTTGTATAATTCTAAAAGTATTAACCTCAGCATTTTTAGATAATTGAACCTCATCTCCAAAAAACTGAAAAGTAATAACTTCTTTATTTACCGCATCTAAATTATTGCAATAGCTCTCTGTAGCTTCTACTAAATTAAAATTTTCTAATGAAGGTGGCACTAAATTATGAGATATAGCTCTTACTTGCTCACAGGAATCATCAATCATTGTAATAGCTTCTTTTATTACCTTATTATTCATTTCTAATAATGAAGACAATTTATATTTTATGGCTGATAAATCACCATTCACCCCATCATGCAACTCCTTTGCTATTCTAAAACGTTCTTTCTCTTCACCTTCTATTAAGGATTCTAAAGATTTTATTTGATACTCACGTTTTAGAGTTAAAAGTTCTTGGTTTCTACGTTTTTGACGTTGTTTAAACAAAACCATTAGCAAAACAGAGGATAACAACAAGAAAACCACGATGCCTAACATATATGTGTTCTGGGTTTTCGCTTTTTGAATTTCAGATTCTTGTTCTTTTAATTCTAATTGTTGTGTTATTATTTCTTTATTTTTTTTCTCAACATCGAATTTCACTTGTAGTTCATTCAAGTTTTTTAAACCTTTCTCATTGATAATACTATCCTTGAGTTTCTTATATGCTTTATGATACTCTAAAGCTTCTTTGGGTCTATCAGAAACTTCATACAACTTAGACAAACCAAAATATAATTTCGATTTAGCCTCAATAGTACCTTTTAGACTATCTAATTGCTGTTTTAAAATCTGTTCGCTTTTTTTATAGTTACCCATCAACATATATATTTCGCCAAGATTACCTGCAGATTGGGTTAATTCTCCTTTATAATTATTTTCTTTTAAAATATTGTAAGCCTCTAGTGAAAAGGAAAGAGCTTTTGAATATTTTTTTTGCTCTTTGTATATAGAAGCTATATTTTGCTTGTTCTGAGCTATTCTTCTAATATTAGAAGTCTTAGTGCTTAATTCAATTGATTTTTTAAAGTAACTCAATGCTTTATCATGCTCATTTCGATAATCATAAATATTAGCCAGGTTAATGTAAGTACTTGCTAAAGCATCAATATCATTAAGAGATTTAAGTATCTCACAAGATTTTTCATAATTAGTTATAGACTCATCATAACGCTTCATGTTTGAGTACGCTATTCCAATAGCATTATACGTAATCCCTAATCCTCTTTTATTATTTAATAATTCATAGCACTCAAGCGCTTTATGATAATATTTTAAACCTTCATTATTATCACCTTTAATACAATTTAAAACACCTTTTTGAAAAGCTGCTCCTGCAAATTTCAAAGTGTCGTCTTTTATAAATTTTTCGTATTCATTTAAATAATTTAGTGCTTCATCATAATCTCCAAGAGCACGATTAAGCACACTATATTTATAATATGAATCTATCACACCTTGTTTATAATTATGCTGCTTAGATATATTAAAAGCACTATCATTATAACTAATCGCTTTTGCTAAATCTACATCAATTAAAGCCCAAGAGGCATTGGCATAATTGGTAACTTTATCTTCTATAGTTGTTGCCGCTTTAGCAAGTTGTAATAAACTATCCGCCTCTCTAGTTTGAGAAGACAAACTAAAGCCAGATAGAAAAAAGAGCACTATTAAAATTACTTTTTTCAAGGTGATTGGTTTTAGGTATTTAAATGTAAGAAATATAAGTTAAATTTTATTTTTAATTATTTTACCAGAAGCCATATCTCTTCCATTTTTAATTATTTGATATAAATATATTCCCGTATTCAAATCGTTTATATCTATATTCCTTTTTATAATATTTATTTTATCAACCTGTTTAACTAAACGTCCAGATAAATCAAAAATTCGTAATTTTAAATATTCATTCGCTAAAATGGTACTTTTTGAAATATCTAAAGTGAAAGTACTTTTTACTGGGTTTGGATAGATCTTTATTTCGTTTTCCGAAAGAAAATCATCTTCAATACTCAAACCATCAGAACATTTTCCTAAAGCACCTGCATTATAAATACTTTGTATTTCCGCTTGGGATAAAGCACGATTATACACACCTACCTCATCAATTTCACCTGCAAAAAAATAACTATAATCATTTGCTGAATTAGTAGGATTATGATATTGAGCTCCAATAGTTAATGGCAATCCTATTGTACTTTCTGGTAGACTTGTAAAACTTTCCCAACCAAACTCAAAACCATCAGCATATAGAATATGCATATTTCCTTGGCGTACATAAGCATAATGATGCCATTGCCAATCCTCAAAAGTTGGTCCTAATTTTTCTACATAAGCTCCTGTAGCATCTTTAAATAAGAATTTAGTAGTTGCATACTCAAATCGCATCAAAAATGCTGCAGGTTCATTATTTGGCACATCACCAGCACCTTTACAAATTACGGTTTGTATTGCATTATCAAACCCAGTTTGTCTCACCCATAATTCTATAGTAACATTTCCAGTAAGGTCTAAATTATTACTATGTGGTACTACAATGACATCGTCTACACCATCAAAATAAAAAGCATTGTTAACTGTACCAGTAGCGTAACTTATACCATTCTGTTCTGTACCATTATTATTTCCATAAAGATCATTGGCATTATTTTCAGCTTGCCACCAACTTACCATATCTGCAGGAGGTGTTGTGCATTGCCCAGAGACATTTACACTAAAACATGTAATCGCTATAAAAATCAAGAATTGTTTTAAAGTTTTCATCTTTATGCTCTTTATGTCTAATTACTTCCCAAAACGATAAACAATACCAAATTGAATATTGTTTATTTTTATGTAGTTGTTGCTATCTCCATTTTCTAAAAGATTGGTTTGTCCCCAATCGTACCTTGCGTCTAAAGCAATTTTATCAGAAATATCATAAGATGCACCAAAATCTAAAGCAAAATTGAATGACTTTACACCATCTCCTGTATCTAATAAGAATGCCAAATTTGGACCTGCATAAGCATGAAAATTTTCAGTAATACCATAACTTAGAACTACTGGTACTTGAATTTGGTTAAAATCTTTAACGGCTACAAATCTTACTTCTGGTTGTAACTCAAAATCGCTAAACAGTGCAATATCAGTGAGTGCTAACCCTAAATAAAAACCTGTTTCATTACTAGTACCTTCTATTGAAGTTGATGACCGTTTACTATTAGCGCTCTTGCTATTTATTAGTGCTGATCTTGCTGGTAAACCTGTAGTATCATCAGGATTATCATTTGGATTATCTCCTGTCAAAGATTCAAATGCAGTATTTAGACTCATTAAGTCTACACCACCTGTAACTTTTAAGGTTTGACTGTTTGCTACTGTTGTAACTAGACACATCATTATAACTGCAGCAAACATAGTTTTAATACTTAAGGCTTTTTTACCTAAAACCTCTTCCTTGCTTGCTCCTGTAGTAAATGATTTATATGCAACTTGTTGCACTAAAAATCGCTTGTAATTTTTCATAATTGTGGATTTTAAATTAACTGATTAATAACTAGTTGCAAGTTAAATCCACAGTATAAAAAAAACTTAAGGGTATTCACTGAGATTAAAAAACTCAGGGAATACCCTTAGAAAAGTAGTATTAAATATATTTTATCTAAAATGCGCTTACGATAGCATAAAAATCTTTAGAATTTAAAGCCGCACCTCCAATAAGTCCACCATCTACATCTGGCTTAGAGAAAATTTCTTTTGCGTTTGCTGGTTTTACACTTCCACCATATAGAATAGAAACAGAATCTGCTACCTCATTTCCATATTTATCAGCTAAAGTTTTTCTAATAAATGCATGCATATCTTGTGCTTGCTCTGGGCTTGCAGTTTCCCCAGTCCCAATTGCCCATACTGGCTCATATGCCAATACAATTTTCTTATATGCATCTGCTTCTAAATGAAATAAAGCCTTTTCTATTTGACTACCAACAACAGTTTCCTCTTTACCTGTTTTTCTATCTGCTAATTCTTCTCCAAAACAGAAAATAACTTCTAATTTATTTGATAAAGCGGCATCAACTTTCTCAGCTAATATAGCATCAGTCTCCCCAAAATAAGCACGTCTTTCTGAGTGACCCAAAATAACCGTTTTAACACCAACACTTTTTAGCATATCTGCAGAAATTTCACCTGTAAATGCTCCGTTCGTAGCTTGATGCATATTTTGTGCTGCAACTTCTAATTTAGATTTTTTTGCACGCTTTACAGCTGTAGCAAGATTAACAAATGTAGGAGCTACTATGACTCTAGTATTATCTAATTCAGCTTTTTTTATTGATTTTCTAATTTGTTTTACCAACTTTCTAGTGGCTTTTAAATCATTATTCATTTTCCAATTTCCGGCTACGATGTTTTTTCTCATAATAGTATGTTTATACTCCCAAAAAAGGAAGCTATCTTATTGATTTCATTTGAAATACAAAAATAAGTAAAAAGCCAATGTTAATGCTCTAGACAGAACTAATTATAGATAATTTTGTCGATTATTTATATTTTTGAATGTAGGTTGAGAATTTGTTAACCTTTATGATTAAAACTATCTTCTTTATACTAAAATCATGACAGCTTAACTCTCGGATCTAACCAAGCATATATGATATCTACGAAGATGTTTATGGTTATAAAAACAATAGCTATAACCAAAACGGCTCCCATAATCACAGGTAAATCTAAAGTGTTTAGTGCATTCACTATTTCTTTTCCTAAACCATTCCAACCAAAGATATATTCAACAAAAACAGCACCTGCTAACATAGAAGCAAACCACCCAGAAATTGCGGTAACTACTGGATTTAATGCGTTTTTAACAGCATGATTTTTAATCACTTGAAATTCACTCAAGCCTTTGGCTCTAGCTGTTCTAATATAATCTTGATTTAAAACTTCTAATAATGAATTTCGCATCAACTGAATCACTACTGCCAATGGTCTAATACCTAAAACGATTGCTGGTAGAATTAAATTTTTCCATTTAATGGTCATCTTTTCACCAAAGTCATCAAGTTCATATAAGCTTCCTGTCATTTCTAAATTAGTGTATTTGTGCAATACAAAGCCAAACAACCAAGCAAATAAAATAGCACTAAAAAATGAAGGCACACTCATACCAAGTGTACTTAAAACCTGAATGGTTTTGTCTATCCAAGTATCTTTATAAAGTGCTGAAATAATTCCGAAGATAATTCCTAAAATAATAGCAATAACAATTGCAGAAATTGCTAACACAAACGTATTCGGAATTGTTTCTCCAATAACTTGTGTCACTTTTTTGCCTTGTTTGGTAAATGATTCTCGTAAATATGGAGGTTTAATTACAGTTGTTGTATTTCCAACTGTAAATAATTCCGTAGCTGAATATTTATTTGGTCTTAAATACGTGTAATCCTTTGTTGTATTAGAATGAAATGAAATTGGCGACAAATCATTTAAGTAATACAAAAACTGTGTTCCTAGTGGTTTATCAAAACCATATTTCTGTTTTACAGCTTCCACTTGTTCTGCTGTTTGGTTTTGACCCAACATCATTTTTGCAGGATCACCAGGAAGTATTGTAAATAAAAAGAAAATGACTGTAATAACACCAATTAAGGTGATGAAGGCGTAAAATATTTTATTTAGTAGATAACGTATCAGCTGAGTTTTATTTATTATTCATTTTAGCAAATTCCTCAATAGAAAGGTTTTTCAATTCAAAATCTTCACCAAACATACGTTTTGCATTTTCTTCAACTGTATCTGTAAATCCTGCTTTCATTCTTCTTTTATTGACGTTTTCAAAATCAGCAATTGGCCAAATCACACTTTGCTGATTAGGTTTATTTATGTTTATGGTTCGTCCTTGAGTACCATATATTTGTAGCTTACCTTCATACATTAGCATACGATCTTCCATCATTGCTGCTAATGACATTGAAAGCTCTCCTTCTTTAGCTGCGCTTTTTATTAATTCTAAATATTTAGGAATTTTAGTTGAATGTTGTATCACATAATAAGCCGCTTTGTTTAAAGGTTCACCAACAATACTCTTTCCTGGATAGCCATGCTTTGCAATAATTTTTTCGACAGCCAACATATTAAAGGAATCTATTTCCTTAGATAATGGAAAATAGTCTTTAAAATTCTCTTGAACTGGAATTCCATTTTTAATCGCAATAGCTTCTTGTTCTTCAGAATCTTGAGACATAAATATTTGTCTTATACCTTGATCTGTTTTATATATAGCATCAAGTTCTTTTTGTAGGTCTAAATCTAAATTAGGTATTGCATTTAGTAAGGTCTCTATAGCTATATCTTCAATATCATTCCAATGAGCTTTGTTCATTACTGTTCCTTTATTAAGGATAACAATTCCTGGATTAGAGCGCACAATCGTTTTTATTACTTTCTCATCGCATAAATAAAAATCGAAATTAAGATTATAATCTGTTTTTAGTTGTTGCTTTTCATCATATCCAGAAGATGTTAGACCTATAACTTTATAGCCTTTTTTAATGGCTTGGTCTGTAAACGATTTTAATTTTGCCTTACCATCAATTTCACCTTTTGAAATATTATACATCGCAACAAGGATGAGGTTATCTTCATCAAGGAAGTAAGACGTTAAATCTTCATCGTCAGATTCTATAGAAAAATCTTGAATTGGAGGAATATAACCTTCATTTATAATTTTGGTTTCAACACCAACATACTCACCATCTACTTTTGGATAACTTCCATTAGTTACAAACTCTTGTTCTTCGCCATTAACATTAAATGTCCATGTATATTCTAAAACTGGTTTTTGAGCATTCTCTGGAATAGCCATTCCATCTTGGATATTTTTACCAATTTCATAAGCTCTAAAATCTATAGATGGCAAATGCATCAATACATGGTAGCCAAACCAAAGCGATATTACAAAGCTTAATAATGCAATAACTGTTGTTGGAAGCTTAGTAAAAATTGGCTTGATATGTTTTAAACCAAAGAATAATATCAATATCAACACAAGCAGAATTAAATCTTTAGTAAAGCTTTCCCATGGTATTAGTTTTAGTGCATCACCAAAACAACCACAATCTTTTACTTTATCAAAATATGCCGAATAGAATGTTAGAAATGTGAAGAATACAATCATCAATAACAAACTCCAAATAGTGAATTTAGGCTTATAACCTATTAAAAGGAATACACCTAAAACGACTTCAAAAACAACTACAATTACAGATATTCCAAGAGCATAAGGAATTAAAAATTCTAGGTTTAAGACATCTGATCCAAAATATTCTTGAAGCTTATATGAAAACCCAAGAGGGTCATTAAGTTTTATAAATCCTGAAATTATGAATAATATTCCTGTGAATATTCTGCTAAAATGTACTAGATATTTCATGCTCTTTTATTCTTCCTGCTAAGGCAGAAATCTATTTTATGGTTATTTATGTGATATGGATTCCTGCTTACGCAAGAATGACAAATCAATTACTTTCTCCCAAATGAATCATTGCAAAAACTGCATAATTAATCATATCCTGATAATTAGCATCAATACCTTCACTTACAATCGTCTTACCAGCATTATCTTCAATTTGCTTAACACGTAACAACTTCTGAAGAATTAAATCTGTTAAAGAACTTACTCGCATATCTCTCCAAGCTTCACCATAATCGTGATTCTTATCTAACATCAATTGTTTTGTCAATGCAATTTTCTCATCATAGAGTTCGGTTGCTTCTTTAGTGTTCAAATCAGGTTGTTCTACAACACCTTTTTCTAACTGAATCAATGCCATTAAGCAATAATTAATGATTCCTATAAACTCACTCACTTCACCTTCATCTACTTTTCTAACAGAATTTTGTTGTAAACTTCTTGTACGTTGTGCTTTTATAAAAATCTGATCTGTAAGCGAAGGCAATCTTAAAATTCGCCATGCACTACCATAATCACTCATTTTATTCTCAAAAAGCGCTCTGCATTTAGCGATAACCGCATCGTATTGTTTTGAAGTATCTTGCATTGATTAAAAAATTAACTCCTCATAAACTATTTTACAAGTCTTTTGGATTAAAATTACTAATATATAAAGCAAACTGCGATATATACAAATCTCGATTATCGAGTAAAATTTCCGTAAATTTCGCATAAATAAACTAGAAGTTCAAAGTTTGAGGTTTAAAGTTTCCTAAGACCTTAATTGCAAGACGTATGACAATTAATTGTAAAGGCCAACTCATCGATTTAACATCACCAAAAGTGATGGGTATTCTTAATGTAACACCAGATTCTTTTTTCGATGGTGGAAAATATAAAGATGAATCTTCGATTCTTAATCAAATTGAAACGATGCTAAAGGATGGAGCTACATTTATAGATGTTGGTGGTTATAGCTCTAGACCAGGTGCAAATGATGTCAATGAAGATGAAGAATTGAATCGCGTGATACCAGTAATTGGATTAATCTTGAAGCATTTTCCTTACACTCTAATTTCTGTGGACACTTTTAGAAGTGAAATCGCAAAGAAAAGTATTGAAGCTGGTGCTGCTTTAATTAATGATATTTCAGCAGGAAAACTAGATAACAATATGCTTTCTACAATTGGCAAACTAGGTGTTCCATACATTATGATGCATATGAAAGGAAATCCTAAAACCATGCAACAGCAAACAGATTATGATGATCTAACAAAAGAGGTCATTTCTTATTTTGCTGAATGTATTGCTACCGCACATATCGAAAAAATTAATGATATTATTATTGATCCTGGATTTGGTTTTGCAAAAACTGTAGAACAAAACTATGAATTGCTGAGTAAACTAGAATTACTTCAACTTACAGACAAGCCCATTTTAGCAGGTGTTTCTAGAAAATCTATGATATACAAAATACTTAGCACAACTTCTGATAATGCTTTAAACGGAACCACAGCTTTACACATGATTGCTTTACAAAAAGGCGCAAAAATTCTGCGTGTACATGATGTAAAAGAAGCTATGGAATGTGTAACACTCTTTAATCAATTGACATATAACTAATCTATGCGCTATATTTATTTGCTTATTCTTTTATGTTGTCTGAGTTGTAATAACGAACGTGTGTTACAATTACCCGAAATAGAAAATGCAGAAATCACGGAAGTTTTAGATGTCTCGCCTGCTTATATCTTTTATGATGAGACACAACCAGATTCTACTTTACTCAATCGTAAAAACTTAATTATTACTACAAATTGGTTAGTTAATGTAGATAAACGCTTAACCTTAAAACAAGCTATTCCGCATATTAAATTCTTGCAAGACAAAAAGCGAAATGCAGAAATGCATAAAAACGAAGAAGCTAAAAACTATTTTACCTGTAATGATACTAGTATTGGTAGCTTAGGGTTTCTTGAGTTTACAGATGTAAATTATGTGACTGATACTGATTCCTATAAAAATAATGAGCCAATAAATGATAGAATTAGAACAGTTCATATTTCTTTCTTATCAAATGACGTTTTTGGTTTGACAGAATTTTACTATGGAGAACAGATTAAAGACGAAGCTATGATTATTGAGCGTCATTTTAATAAAGAATATTTTAACTCATTACGAAAAAACAAAAATGAAATTCACTTATTTTTTGACAAAAAATTAAGCTTTCAAAACTATATTGATTTTAAACATAAGGTACTTAAGTTTACAAATGAAATGTCTGAAATAAGTGATGAAGAATTCATTTATTAACTTTAATTCTTAAATTAGCAAAAAGACTAACCATTTGGAAAACTTACAACTTTGGGATTTTAGATTTATAGACTTCGTTGACGTCTTCCTTGTTGCTATTCTACTCTACTACATCTATAAGCTTGTAAAAGGCACTGTTGCCATCAATATTTTTATTGGTATTCTAATTATTTATTTTGCTTGGCGATTAACCGACTACCTTAATATGCATATGCTATATAGCATATTTGATGGATTTATGAAGGTTGGTATTATTGCCTTAATTGTAGTCTTTCAGCCAGAAATCAGAAAATTTCTATTAATGGTTGGTTCTACAAATATTGGCGGAAAGAAAAGTTTCTTTAAAAACTTTAAGTTCTTAAAAAATGACGATCAAACCTCTACTGATGTTGATGCTATTATTAATGCATGTAATAAAATGGGAGCCACAAATACTGGAGCCTTAATCGTTATAGAACGAAATAACAACTTAGACTTTCTCACAAATACAGGTGATGAAATGAATATCTTAGTCTCTCAACCGATTATAGAAAGTATCTTTTTCAAAAACAGTCCATTACATGATGGTGCCATTATTATAGATAATAACGTAGTAAAAGCTACACGTGTTATTCTGCCTGTTAATAACGAAAAAAACATACCTGAACGTTTTGGGTTACGTCATAGAGCTGCAGTTGGTATTACCGAAAAAACAGATGCATTAGCTATTGCTGTTAGTGAAGAAACTGGACAAATATCATATATAAAAAGTGGTGAATTTGTAATATTTAAAGATACAGATGAACTTACAAAAAAGATTAAAGAAGACTTAGGATAGTGGATTGTAAAAATTGTAATAAAACTTTAAATAACAATCAATGCTATTGTGATGACTGTGGTGCGAAGGTGATTCAGAATCGTTTAACACCTAAGATACTTGCAGCTCAAGTAAACGAACAATTCATATCAATAGACAATAAGTTTTTACGCACGTTTATCGATCTTTTCAAAAAACCTGAAGCAGTAATTGATGGCTATATTCATGGTACTCGAAAAAAATATATTGATGTACTTCAGTATTTTGCAATTTCATTAACACTAGCTGGAATCCAAGTATTTTTGATGAAAACTTTTTTTAAAGAAGCTTTAGAATTTAGTCCAGAAATATTACAAGCCATAGAATCCTCTCCTTCTCAAAAAAACAATCCTTTTCTAAATGGAAGTTTTGATGACGCAACCAAATACCAAGGTATAATCTATATTTTAACAGTGCCATTTTCTGCTCTAGCTACTTGGTTAGGTTATTATTTTTTAGGAGAACGGAGTTATAATTTCACTGAACACCTTGTTTTAAACTTATACTATTCTGCTCAGATTATTATTATTACAGCAGTTTTTAGTATTATTTTCCTTTTATTCGGCTTAAATTATTTAATCGTATCCACCCTAATTACTTTACCAACTTTTATTTACCTTTTCTATGTATTAAAACGTGTATTTAAAGATAGTTTCTGGGAAACCTTTGCAAGGTTTTTATTTGTAATGGTTATCTATATTGGTGTCTTTTTCATTATTGGTATATTAATTGTTTTGGCTGGTATTATATTTGGAATAACATCACATAAATGAATTGTAAAAACTGTCATACAAAACTATTAGAACAAGATGACTACTGCAAAAGTTGTGGTGGTAAAGTAATTAGAAATCGGTTGAGTTTTAAAAATCTTTTTGAGCATCTTAGCGAAACCTTTTTTAACTACGACAATAAGTTACTTAGAACATTTACACAACTCTTTAAACAACCCGAAGATGTTATTAATAGCTATATCAATGGTGTAAGAAAAAAATATATTAACCCAATTAGTTTCTTTGGTTTAGCATTAACCTTATCTGGTCTGTCAATTTTTATTATTAAGAAGTTTTATATGCAATACTTAGACTTTTCAAGTCTTTTTGAGGGCATTAAAGTTTCACAAGATATTTTTAACGCTACATCTAGTAATGCCTTAGAATATAATTCTTTATTCTATTCGTTTTTAATTCCGTTATTTGCTTTAATCTCATGGGTCGTTTTTTTAGACAAAAAGTATAATTTAACAGAACATATTATAATTTACCTCTACTCTATGTCTTTATTAAGTATTATAGCTGTGTTTGTTGCACAGATAGTGCTTATTATTGTTCCACAGCATTATTTTATTTTTAGCATGCTGACTTTTCCTTTAATGTTTATATACCATTGTTATGCACTGAAGCGCGTTTTCAAACTTTCAATCGGAAATATAATTTTAAAATCTGTGATTTTCTTAGGCCTTTTCTTTGTTGCTTATTTCTTAATTTCAATTTTAGTATTCTTGGTTATGTTAGCAACAGGTGTAGTAAATTTTGAAGATTTTAGACCTAAATAAATTTTCTTATTCTAAACTGTTTCAGCTTTTAAAAACTGAACTTCATAAAGGTTTCTATAATAACCACTTTCTTTTTCAAGCAATGATTTGTGAGTTCCAATTTCAACAATTTCACCAGCATCCATAACAATGATTTTATCTGCTTGCTGAATCGTAGCTAGTCTGTGAGCAATAACAATTGATGTTCTACCTTTAGTGATTTTATCTGTTGCATCTTGTATTAATTGCTCTGAATAAGAATCTACGGAAGATGTAGCTTCATCTAAAATTAAAATACTTGGATTGGTGACGTAAGCTCGTAAAAATGAAATTAACTGACGCTGACCAGAAGACAACATCACACCACGCTCTTTTACATTATAATGATAACCACCTGGTAAACTCGAAATAAACTCATGTATCCCAATAGACTTAGCCGCCTTCACAACATCTTCCTCTGTAATATTTGGATTATTAAGAGTAATATTATTCAGAATTGTATCAGCAAACAAAAACACATCTTGTAAAACCACAGCAATCTGATGTCGTAATGAACTCAAGGTCATTTCCGTGATATCTGTACCATCAACTTGAATAGCGCCAGAGTTAATGTCGTAAAAACGATTCAATAAATTTATAATGGTAGATTTTCCAGCTCCTGTAGCACCAACAATTGCTACAGTCTCTCCCGAGTTTACATCAAATGAAATTCCTTTTAAAACTTCTTCGTCTTCAACATAAGAGAATCTCACATCCTTAAATGAAATACTGCCATTAAAATGATTTGCTTTAATAACTCCTGTATCATCTATGTAAGAATCAGTATCCAACACCTTAAACACACGATCTGCGGCGACCATTCCCATTTGTAGCGTATTGAATTTATTAGCTATTTGATATAGAGGTCTAAATAACATTGGGATAAACATTGTAAATGCTATTAAATCACCTAACGAAGCCGTTTGTTCTACAACCGCATTTAAACCTCCAATCCATATCACAGCTCCCATAGTTAATGAAGACACAAATTCTGCAATAGGAAAGAAAATTGAATTATACCAAACCGTCTTTAACCAGCCTTTTTTATGACGCTCGTTAATCGCTTTAAACTTTTTATACTCAGTGACTTCACGAGTGAATAATTGCAAAATTTTCATGCCAGTAACACGCTCTTGCACAAAAGAATTTAGATTAGAAACTTCAGTACGTACATCTTCAAAAGCACGTTTCATGTACTTCTGAAAAATCTTTGTAGCAACTATTATTATTGGCATTGTTGCAAAAACAATAAGGCTCAATTTTAAATTTATGAATCCCATAAAAATTGCTACAACTAGCATTTTTAGAATATCACTAAAAATCATGAATAGTCCTTGTCCAAAAATATCAGCAATACGCTCCATATCAGTTACTGCTCTGGTAATTAATACACCAACCGATGACTTATCAAAGTAGGTCATTTTAAATTTGAGCATGTGACGAAATAACTTCACACGTATATCTCTAACAACAGATTGGCCTAACCAACTCGCATAATAAATAAAAAGAAGTTGTGAGATGACCTCGAAAATTAATAAGGTCAACATAATAGCCATATAAAAGACAAATCCATTATACTCCTTATTGGCAATTTTAACATCAATAGCCTCTTTTAATACTAGAGGTCTTAAAGCACCAAAAACGGCGAGACCTACTACACAGAATAACGAAATAACAAAAACAGTACGATAAGGCTTTATGTACTGTAATAATCGTTTAAATAATGAAACGTCAAATATTTTTTTCTTGTTTTCTTCTGCCATTTTATGCTGAACTTGATTCAGTAACTATTGGAATCTTATCTATTTAACTTTTTAATTTTATTGTATTTGGATAAACTATTTCTACCAAATATAAACCATGTGCTGGTGCTGAAAAGCCAGCATTACTTCTATTTTTTGAGGCAATAATCTCATGCAAAGCTTCAGCTTTCAATTTCCCTAAACCTATATTAACCATAGTCCCAACAATGGCTCTTACCATATTTCGCAAAAACCGATCTGCAGTAATTGTAAATACAAGTTCGTTAGTGTTCTGAGTCCAAAAGGCTTCTTTAATGTCACAATTATACGTCTTTACATCAGTATTACTTTTAGAAAAGCATTGAAAATCTTTATACTCTAATAAGGTTTTACAAGCTTCGTTCATCGCATCAACATTTAAAGGCAATTGAACTTGGTATGCATAGTCATAGTCAAATACATTTTTTGATGTAGAAACCCTATAGTGATACGTTCTACTTAACGCGTTAAATCTTGCATGTGCTTCAGAGTTAACTTCGAATATATCTGCAACTGCAACATCAACAGGTAAATAAGAATTGAGTTTATACACTAAATCTTTCGACTGAATTCTTCCATCAAAATCAAAATGAGCAAACATTTGTGAGGCATGTACACCAGCATCAGTTCGTCCTGCTCCCATAACAGAGATTACATCTTTCAACAAGGTACTCAATGCTTTTTCTAATACTTCTTGTACAGAAATGGCATTAGGTTGGTTTTGCCATCCATGGTATGCTTTACCATTGTATGATAACTGTAAAAAATATCTCAAAAGATTATCCTATTTTTGCTTTGAAAGCAACAAAGATAACAGTTTTAGTTCCTAAAGAAATGCTAAAAAATTAATAAAGAAATTTCCGCGTATAAGGAATGAAACACTAAATCAAGTTTGGCTTAAATGAAAAAAATACTCCTCTTATCAGATACACATAGTTATATAGATGAGGCTATACTTAAATATGTAAAACAAGCAGATGAAGTATGGCATGCTGGTGATATTGGTAATTTAGATGTTACTGATAGCATCAAAAAGTTAAAACCATTAAAAGCAGTATATGGTAATATTGACGATGCAAAAGCTAGAACGGAATTCCCTCTTCATAATAGATTTAAGTGTGAAGATGTAGACGTTTGGATAACACATATCGGTGGTTATCCTCCAAAATACAATAATCGAGTGAGAGGTGAATTAGTAGCAAATTCGCCAGATATTTTTATTACTGGTCATTCGCATATACTAAAGGTGATGCCAGACAAAAAATTAAACCTTTTACACATGAATCCTGGTGCTGTAGGTAAACATGGGTTTCATAAAATTAGAACTATGCTACGCTTTAAAATTGATGGCAAACAAATTAAGGATTTGGAAGTGATTGAATTTGAAAAGCGATAAAAAATAAAAAAACCCAGACGACAGTGTCTGGGTTTTTCGCATTACTACTAAGATTTTAGGTTCATCGTAATCGATCTACAGATTTCACGAGATCTTCGTCCTTTTTAATAGCCTTGTTAGCCAAGACTAAACACACAATAGAAAAAATAGGAAGAAGAATCCCAATACCTTTCTCAGAAACGTTAGTTTCTCCAGATAAATTTAGAGATTGATAAACAAAGATTCCTAGTAAAAAAAAGTTTAATATGATGTTGAGTCGTCCCATTACAAACTGAGACTTCCTGTTTTTAAAACTAAAAATTGAAATTAACGATAATAACGCAGAGCCTATATACATGGCTAAATACGTATAATTATCTAATGCAAATACTTTAATATCGTCATTGTTAGTCCACAAATGAAATACAAATATTAAGCCCGCAGAAATGCCTGCAGCTAAAAATAAATATAGTGTTTGTATACGTTGTATCATAACTTTGCTTTAAAAGCAGCACAAAATTAGCAGTTTATTTTTTAAAAAGATAGAATTTATTCTAAAATAAAATTGTATTATTGCAATAGAAAGAGGTAACGCACTGAGTTGCATCCTTCTAATCTTCCAAATTAATTTCACATTTTTTCTTTTTTATTTCATTTAGAAAACATTGAATTAATAATACCAAAAAAATATAATACATTATACTACATAAGAATGTTTGAAATTTCTCAGTTAAAAGCTAAAAAGCTTCCTGAATTACAGGATATAGCTAAACAACTAAACGTACCAAAATATCGTACACTAAAAAAATTAGACTTGGTTTATCAAATTTTAGATTACCAAGCGGCAAATCCAAACGCAGTTAAAGCTAAAGTGGAAACTGAAAAGCCTTCAGAAAAGCCTTCAGAACCAAAACAGCAAAACAAGCCTCCTCAAAAGCGTACTAGGGCTCAACAAAAACCTAAGGAAAATAAAGAACAAAAGACTTTAGAGTTTTCCGATAAAAAAGAGGAAACTAAATCAAAGCCTCAAGAACGTAAGCCACAAGAACGCAAACCTCAGGAACGTAAAGCACATGTAGATAAATCTGCAAATGACAAGCCAAACCAACCAAATAAAGAACAAAAGAAACCTAATCCACGTAATGATGACAAAAGACGTCCTCAGAACAACGACAATAGACAACAACGTTCTAAAGACGGCAATACTCATAAAAACAATGGTAACAAGGATAACAGAAATCGTTACAGAGAGCCAGACTTCGAATTTGATGCTATTATTGAAAGTGAAGGTGTCTTAGATATTATGCAAGACGGTTATGGGTTCTTAAGATCTTCGGATTATAATTACTTAACATCTCCTGATGATATTTATGTATCACAATCACAAATTAGATTATTTGGATTAAAAGTTGGTGATACTGTTTTTGGAAATGTGCGCCCACCAAAAGAAGGCGAAAAATATTTTCCATTAATCAAGGTAAGTAAAATTAACGGTCAAAGTCCACAAGTAGTAAGAGACAGAGTTGCTTTTGAACACTTAACTCCTTTATTTCCACAAGAGAAATTTAATCTAGCTGAAAAACAAGCAACTATATCTACACGTATTATGGATTTGTTCTCTCCAATCGGAAAAGGACAACGTGGTATGATTGTATCTCAACCAAAAACTGGTAAAACAATGTTACTTAAGGATGTTGCAAATGCAATTGCTGCTAATCATCCTGAGGTTTATCAAATGATTTTATTAATTGATGAACGTCCAGAAGAGGTAACAGATATGCAACGTAACGTACGTGGTGAAGTTATCGCTTCTACTTTTGATAAGGAAGCACATGAGCACGTTAAGATTGCTAATATCGTTTTAGAGAAAGCTAAACGTCTTGTAGAATGTGGGCACGATGTAGTAATCCTTTTAGATTCAATTACACGTTTAGCAAGAGCTTATAACTCAGTACAACCAGCATCAGGAAAGATACTTTCTGGTGGTGTTGATGCTAATGCATTGCACAAGCCAAAACGTTTCTTCGGAGCTGCTCGTAATATTGAAAATGGTGGTTCTTTAACTATCATTGCAACTGCACTTACAGAAACTGGTTCTAAGATGGATGAAGTAATTTTTGAAGAATTCAAAGGAACTGGTAATATGGAACTTCAGTTAGATCGTAAGATTTCTAATCGCCGTATATTCCCTGCAATTGATTTAACATCATCAAGTACAAGACGTGATGATATCTTATTAGATGCTAATACAATTCAAAGAATGTGGGTGATGCGTAAGTATCTTGCAGACATGAATCCTGTTGAAGCTATGGAATTCATTAATGATCGTTTCAAACAAACTAGAAATAATGAAGAATTCCTTATCTCTATGAATGGGTAAATTTCATCAAATAATATAAAACAAAGAACCTTGAATTAATTATTCAAGGTTTTTTTATGTTCTATGACTTAGTATTGAAACAAAAAAAGTCCTTCCAAAAGGAAAGACTTTAAATATCTTAGTAAGTATCTACAATTATATTGCAGCTACATATTTAGTCAATTGAGATTTTAAGTTACCTGCTTTATTAGAATGTATAACATTCTTCTTAGCTAACTTATCAATCATACTGATAACAGATGGTAACATCTTTTGTGCTTCTTTAGCATCAGTTATTTCACGTAACTTTTTGATAGCATTACGAGTTGTCTTATGCTGATATCTGTTAAGTACACGTCTTTTTTCGTTACTTCTTATTCTCTTTAAAGCTGACTTATGATTTGCCATTATATTCTTTCTTATTAAAATTGTAGCCCGTAGGGGAATCGAACCCCTCTTACATGGATGAAAACCATGCGTCCTAGCCGATAGACGAACGGGCCATTTGGTTATTTTACTATTTAAATGAACCTACAATGTTTCCATTGCGGATGCAAAAATACAACTATTTTTAAATGTTGCAACTACTAACATATTTTTTTTGATTTTTTTTTTAATAAGCTTTAGCAAAAAGGACGCGTTGACTTGAGTCTTGACCACTATAAACACATTTACCATCTTCTAATTTATTATCCATTGGTATACATCTTATAGTAGCTTTAGTCAATTCTTTAATCTTTTGCTCAGTTTCCGCTGTTCCATCCCAATGTGCAGAAATAAAGCCTGTCTTAGTTTCTAAAACTGTTTTAAATTCTTCAAAATTTTCAACCTTTGTGATATGAGTATCTCTATAATTTAAAGCTTTAGTAAATAATTCATCTTGAATTTGAGTTAACAAATCTTTGATATTACTCGAAACACTAGAAATTTCAACAATAGATTTTGTAAGCGTATCTCGTCTTGCTAATTCTACAGTTTTATTTTCTAAATCCTTAGGACCGATTGCAATTCTTAAAGGTACACCTTGTAATTCATGCTGTGCAAATTTAGCTCCTGGTCGATGTGTTGTTCTTTTATCAAATTTGCAACTAATTCCTAATTCTTTTAACTCTTTAATAATAGACTCTGCTTTTTCAGAAATAGCATCGAATTGTTTATCATTCTTATAAATTGGAACGATAACCACTTGAGATGGTGCTAGATTTGGGGGTAATACCAATCCTTTATCATCACTATGGGTCATAATCAGAGCACCCATTAACCGCGTAGAAACTCCCCAAGATGTTGCCCAAACAAGATCTTGTTTCCCTTCATTATTTGTAAACTTTACATCAAAAGCTTTAGCGAAATTTTGTCCCAAAAAGTGAGACGTTCCAGCTTGCAATGCTTTTCCATCTTGCATTAATGCTTCAATACAATAGGTTTCAACAGCACCTGCAAAACGTTCACTTTCTGTTTTTACACCTTTAATAACAGGTATCCCCATAAAGTTTTCAGCAAACTCAGCATAAACATTATTCATAAGTTCAGCCTCTTGTATCGCTTCTCCTTTCGTCGCATGAGCCGTATGTCCTTCTTGCCACAAAAACTCTGCAGTACGTAAAAACAAACGTGTACGCATTTCCCAACGTACAACATTAGCCCATTGATTAATTAAGATTGGTAAATCTCTATAACTTTGAATCCAACCTTTATAAGTATTCCAAATAATAGCTTCACTTGTTGGTCTTACGACAAGCTCCTCTTCTAATTTAGCTTCAGGATCAACTCTAAGTTTTCCTTCATTATCTGGATCATTTTGCAATCTATAATGTGTAACAACAGCACACTCCTTAGCAAAACCTTCAGCATTCTTCTCTTCAGCTTCAAACAAACTTTTTGGAACAAATAATGGAAAATAGGCATTCTGATGTCCTGTTTCCTTAAACATTCTATCTAATTCAGCTTGCATTTTCTCCCATATCGCATAACCATAAGGTTTAATAACCATACAACCTCTAACCGCGGAATTTTCAGCTAAATCAGCCTTTACAACCAATTCATTGTACCATTTTGAATAATCTTCAGCTCTACTAGTAAGATTTTTGCTCATTTTCAGTGTTTTGGCACAGATATTGTGCTTATGTTAAATAAAAAAATAGTTCAGCAAAACTAACTATTTTTGCTATGTTCAACAATAAAATACAAAGAGATATGCAATTTAAAACTATTACAAACCAAAAATTGCCATTTTATGTTGTACTCGGTTTAATGGCCGTGTTAACGTCTTGTGGTTCCTTTCAATATGCAGGATACGACAACGATGGTATTTATACTACTGATGAAAATGATTCTGAAGTTGAACGAGAAGTTGTCACTACTTCAACTGACGATTCTAATTACTACAAAAACTACTTTGCTGAAAATGCGGCTGAAGTTGATGCTATAAAGGAAGAAAGTGAAATTTTTACAGACATCGATTCTTATGAAGGTAATTATATTGAACAAGCACAAGACACCTTAGAACAAAGACCTGCTTATGGAGGTTGGGGACAAAATAGTACTGTTACCATTAATATTATTGATAATGGATGGTACGGATTTAATGACCCATGGTTATGGAATGGAGGTTTTGGTTATTCTTATGGTTGGGGACGACCTTGGAGTTGGAATCGCTGGGGATATAATTATGGTTGGGGATGGAATAATTCTTGGGCATGGAACGCAGGATGGGGATGGAATTCCTGGTGCCCTCCAGGATATAATAACTGGGGCTATAACAATGGATATTATAGAAATTCTAACAGATATGCATACGCTAGTGGAAGAAGAGGCTCATTACTTAATAACAATAACTTAAGTCGTCGTCGTAGAAGTAATTCTGCGCTATCATCAAGACGTAACTATTCTACACGAAGATTATCTAGTGCTGCTAATTCAACCAGAACTAGAAACACAGGAGTAATAAGGTCTACAAATCCTTCAACAAGAACGGTAAGAAACGTGCGCACAACTAGACCTACAAGAACAGTTAGAAGTTCTACGTCAACTACAAGAGTAAACTCTAATACTCGCGTAACAAGACCTTCTACGAGATCTACGAGAGTAAGTTCACCAACTAGATCTACAAGATCATCTGGTTCAGTGAGATCTACTAGCAGTTCAAGATCATCAAGTAGCACAAGATCTTCAAGAAGCTCTAGTTCTTCTAGATCATCTGGCACAAGATCATCTAGTAGTAGACGTGGTAGAGGATAAACATTAATTGAATTCCAATTTAAAAAAAATTAATTATGAAAAAATTACTTATGCTTAGCATAGGCTTAATGAGTACATCTTATATTTTAGCACAAGACATTGCAGATGCTGTAAGATATTCTATGGATGAAATTCAAGGCACAGCTCGCTTTAGATCTATGAGTGGTGCTTTTGGTGCCTTAGGTGGTGATATATCTAGTGTTAACATTAATCCTGCTGGTTCAGCAATATTTAATAATAGCCATGCATCATTATCATTAGGTATATTTAATACTAATAGTGACATTAGCTATTTTAATAATACCAATTCATCTTCAGATTCTAATATTGATTTGAATCAACTAGGAGCTGCTTTTGTGTTTAGAAATACAAATGTTGACTCTCGATGGAAAAAGTTCTCATTGAGTGTTGCTTATGATCGCTCTGCAGATTTTGATGATGATTGGGTAGCAAATGGAATCAATCCTAATACAAGTATTGTTGAGTATTTTCATGCATATGCAGATGGTCAACGCTTAGATGAAATTTCTGCTCTTCCAGGTGAAACATTATCTGAAGCTTATAACGAAATAGGTTCATTTTATGGATTCGGAAATCAACAAGCCTTTTTAGGATTTGAAGGATTTATAATTGACCCTATTAATGATACAAATGAAAACACTGAATATATTCAAAATATAAATGGCACAAACTTTAATCAAGAATATACTTATGCGAGCAGAGGTTACAACGGAAAGTTAGCGTTTAATTTTGCAACAAGTTATGACGATAAATTCTTTTTTGGAATAAATTTGAACTCACACTTCATCAATTATGAGCGAATCACATTCTTGAGCGAAGCAAATTCAAATTCAAGCTCGACAGTTACAAATGTTGATTTCGAAAACAATTTACTCACTACCGGAAGCGGTTTTTCGTTTCAACTTGGAGGTATTGCAAAGCTAACTGAAGAATTTAGAGTTGGATTAGCGTATAACTCCCCAACATGGTTTCGCATTTCTGATGAGACATCACAATACTTAGCGACTACAAGAATCGAAAATGGTTCTAATATTAATCAAATAGTAAATCCTAATGTATTAAATATATTCCCAGAATATAAATTGCAAACGCCTGGAAAAATTACAGGAAGCTTAGCTTATGTGTTTGGAAAAAAAGGCTTGTTGAGTTTTGACTATTCAATAAAGGATTACGCTAGTGCAAAATTCAGACCTACCAATGATGTTTTTTTCTCTGAATTAAATAATGCCGTAAATAACACTTTAGACTCTGCAACTTCTTATAGGCTTGGTGGTGAGTATCGATACAAAAAACTTAGCTTTAGAGGTGGTTATCGTTTTGAAGAAAGTCCCTATAAAGATGATAATTTTTATGGTAATCTAAACGGATATTCTCTTGGTTTAGGCTACAGTTTTGGTGATTTTAATTTGGACTTAGCATTTAGTCAATCGGAACGTGATATTAAATATCAACTGTATTCTGTAGGCTTAACAGATTCAGCATTAATACAATCAAAGTTTACAGATGTTATTTTAACCATGGCTTTTAGGATTTAAGCCCCATTATTATACCCAATAAGAAAAGCCTAAACATAATGTTTAGGCTTTTCTGTTTTTATAAAATTATAGATTATCTTTTTAAAGTAAAATGGGCTTTAAATTCTTTTCTGGTATCATTCAGAGGTTCGTCATAAGTTACTGTAAACCAGTAATCACTTGTTGGCATCATATTGCCATTGTAC
>NZ_JADGDZ010000045.1 GCF_016744625.1 Winogradskyella sp. | reverse complement strand
TTTAAGATATGAACAATATAATTTTTGAATAATCATATCGAAATTGCTAATTGGGTAAATAATTTTTAATACTTGGTTGTTTTCGCAATCGTTTTCGCAATAAAAGTGATGTTTTGCTGAAGATTTTTTCATTACCTATTTAGTAATATATCTTACTATAATTATGGATTTTTCATTTAGAAAGCTCTTAATTATTGATATGAGAAAAGTGTTCTGACTTTTTTTTTAATCGAGTTTTGCAGTATATATTAGAGAGATAATAAGGCGTAAAACCCTTTAAATTTTCCGAATTATGCTGAAGAAACAAGGACTCTATTTACCAGAATTTGAACATGAAAATTGTGGTGCAGGATTTATCTGTAATCTAAAAGGAGAAAAAACGAATCAAATTATACACGATGCATTAGAAATTCTTGTAAGATTAGAGCATCGAGGTGGGGTTAGTTCTGATGGTAAGACTGGTGATGGTGCAGGTTTGTTAATAGATATTCCTCATGCATATTTCAAACGTGTTTGCGGATTTAAAGTTCCTGTAAAAGGGAAGTATGCTGTTGGAATGGTATTCTTGCCTAAAAACAGAAACCAATACAAGTTTTGCAAGGACACTTTCGAAAAAGAAATTATTGCACAAGGATTGTCTGTAATAGGATGGAGAGAGGTGCCTGTAGATTCAACACAACTAGGAGAAATAGCTTTAGCATCAGAACCTAATATAGAACAACTCTTCGTTGGAAAATCTAATGAAGTCTCAGAAGCAGATTTTAAGGCAAAATTATATGCTGCACGAAAAATAACAGAGCATACAATTAGGAAATCTAAGATGTCGCAAAGCTCTTATTTCTATGTGTCTAGTTTATCAACAACGACTTTAATATATAAAGGTATTATCATGCCTGAAGATATAGGTCCATATTATAAAGATTTACAAGAAGATGATTTAGTAACACGCTTGGCTTTAGTGCACCAACGTTTTTCAACCAATACAATGCCAACTTGGGAATTGGCGCAACCATTCCGATTTATGTGTCAGAATGGGGAAATTAATACACTTCGTGGTAATGTGAGTCGTATGCGAGTACGAGAAGAAATCATGAAAAGTGAGGTCTTTGGTCCGCAAATAGATAAGTTATTTCCAATTATATTACCAGGAAAGTCAGATTCTGCGTCTATGGATATGGTTGTAGAATTGTTAACGCATACTGGTCGTTCATTACCAGAAGTAATGATGATGATGATCCCTGAAGCTTGGGAAAAACATGCAACCATGTCGCCAGAGCGTAAAGCATTTTATGAGTACAATGCTTGCATTATGGAACCTTGGGATGGACCTGCTTCGGTACCTTTTACAGATGGAAATTATATCGGAGCTTTATTAGATAGAAACGGGTTAAGACCGTCAAGATATACGGTCACTAAAAGTGGTAAATTGATTATGTCTTCAGAAATTGGTGTTGTAGAAATTGCACCAGAAGATGTAGAAAGTCATGGGCGTTTAGAACCTGGTAAAATGTTTTTAGTAGACATGAATCAAGGTCGAATTATAAACGACGAAGAAATTAAAAGCAAAATTGTTAGAGAAAGACCATATCAAGACTGGTTAGATAAAACAAGATTGCATTTAAAAGATATTCCTTATACAGGTGAAACCTGTCCTATTGAAACTTTAGATATTAAAACGAGACAACGTTTATTTAATTACACATACGAAGATATTCAGGAGGTGATTACACCAATGGCACAGAAGGCTAAAGAAGCTTTGGGTTCTATGGGAATTGATACGCCTTTAGCTGTTTTGTCGAATAAGCCACAGTTAATTTCAAACTACTTTAAGCAGTTGTTTGCTCAGGTGACAAATCCACCTCTGGATGGCATTAGAGAAGAAATTGTAACAGATATTAGCCTGTCTCTAGGAAAGGATAGAAATATTTTTAGCATCACAGAAAGACAATGTAGAAAACTGAAAATTCAGAATCCTGTAATTTCGAATAACGATTTAGATAAAATAAGAAACATTTCTGTTGAAGGTTTTAAAGCTGAAACCATTGAATTATTATATCAAAAAGATAAAGGTCTTAATGGACTTGAAGATGCTTTAGATAACATTATTGTACAAATTGAAAAAGCACTAGAACGCAAAACAAATATTATCATTTTATCTGATAGAGGAGTGAATAAAGAGTTTGCGCCAATTCCTGCTTTATTAGCCTGTTCTTATGTGAGTCATCAGATGAATCGTTTACGTAAGCGATCCTATTTCGATATTATAATAGAATCAGCAGAACCACGTGAGCCACACCATTTTGCGACTTTATTTGGTTATGGAGCAAGTGCAGTAAATCCTTATATGGTAAATGAAATTATCAGAATGCAAGTTACTGATGGCTTCATTACTGATATGGATGAGCAAAAAGCGGTTGATAATTTCAACAAGGCGATCGGAAAAGGAATTCTAAAAGTGATGAACAAAATTGGAATTTCAACATTACGCTCATATAGAGGTTCTCAAATATTTGAAATCGTTGGTTTCAATTCACAATTTGTCGAAAAATATTTCCCTTATACAGCTTCGAGAATAGAAGGTATTGGACTATATGAAATTGAAAAAGAAATTGATAAACGTTACCAACACGCTTATCCAAGTAATGTGCTCGACAAACGTTTAGGCTTAAATATAGGTGGAGATTACAGATGGAGACGTAATGGAGAAAAGCATTTATTTAACCCAACTACGGTTGCGAAATTACAGCAAGCGGTGCGATTGAGTGACCAAGCGAGTTATGATGTTTATGCAAAAACCATTAATGAGCAATCAGAAAACTTAATGACCATTCGAGGGTTATTTGAATTTAATAATATCGATCCTATTCCATTAGACGAGGTCGAGCCTTGGACAGAAATCGTAAAACGTTTCAAAACAGGAGCGATGTCTTATGGTTCAATTTCTCGAGAAGCACATGAGAATTTAGCCATTGCAATGAATAGAATTGGAGGAAAATCCAATTCTGGTGAAGGAGGAGAAGACAGAAAGCGTTTTCAACCAGATGTTAATGGAGACAGTAGAAATTCAGCAATAAAGCAAGTGGCTTCTGGTCGTTTTGGAGTCACATCTCATTATTTAACTAATGCGAAGGAGATTCAAATTAAAATGGCACAAGGCGCAAAACCTGGCGAAGGTGGTCAATTACCTGGAGAAAAAGTATTGCCATGGATTGCAGCAGCAAGAAATTCAACACCATTTGTAGGTTTAATTTCACCACCACCACATCACGATATATATTCTATTGAAGATTTAGCACAATTAATTTACGATTTAAAAAACGCGAATCGCGAAGCAAGAATTAATGTAAAATTAGTTTCAGAAGTTGGTGTTGGAACCATTGCAGCAGGTGTCGCAAAAGCAAAGGCAGATGTTGTATTAATAGCTGGTTATGATGGTGGAACAGGAGCTTCACCTTTAACATCGCTGAAACATGCTGGTTTACCATGGGAACTTGGTTTAGCTGAAGCACAACAAACATTAGTACTTAACAACTTAAGAAGTAGAATTGTTGTTGAATGTGATGGTCAATTAAAAACAGGAAGAGATGTTGCGATTGCAGCATTATTAGGAGCTGAAGAATTCGGATTTGCAACAGCACCTTTAGTGGCTTCAGGTTGTATTATGATGCGAAAATGTCATTTAAATACATGTCCTGTTGGGATTGCAACACAAGATAAAGAATTGCGTAAAAACTTTAAAGGTACACCAGAGCATGTTATCAATTTCTTCTACTACATCGCTGAAGAATTGAGAAGTATAATGGCAGAACTTGGGTTTAGAACTATGGCAGAAATGGTCGGTCAAACCCATAAGATTAATGCCAATAAAGCGATTAAGCATTACAAGGCAAAAGGCTTAGATTTATCTTCAATTTTGTATAGACCAGTAGAATACAGCCAAATGCCAGTAAAGAATACCGAGAAGCAAGAGCACAATTTAGATAATGTTTTAGATTTTAAAATTCTAAAAGATTCACATCGTGCTTTATATCGTAAAGAACAAATGACATTGGCATATCCGATTAAGAATACAAATCGTACTGTTGGAGCTATTGTTAGTAACGAGATTTCAAAAATATATGGTCATTTAGGTTTACCTGAAGATACTTTGAATATCAATTTTGAAGGTTCTGCAGGACAAAGTTTCGGTGCTTTTGGAGCTCATGGATTAACATTCAAGTTAGAAGGAAATACAAATGATTATTTAGGAAAAGGTTTATCTGGAGCTAAACTCATTGTAAAGAAACCTGCAAAAGCAGATTTCGTAGCCGAAAATAATATCATTATTGGAAATGTTTGCTTATTCGGAGCAGTAGATGGTCAAGCTTATATCAATGGAATTGCTGGTGAACGTTTTGCAGTAAGAAATTCTGGTGCAACAGCAGTTGTAGAAGGTGTTGGAGATCATTGCTGTGAATATATGACTGGTGGAAAAGTAGTTGTACTTGGTAAAACAGGTAGAAACTTTGCAGCTGGTATGAGTGGAGGTATAGCTTATGTATACGATCCAGAAAACAAATTTGTAAACGGTTTGTGTAATACCGAAACTATAGAATTTGAAGCTATTACCGAAGAAGATGGAAATGATTTAAAGTCATTAATTGCAACCCATGTAAAATATACAAATAGTCAAAGAGGTGCAGAATTATTGGCAAATTGGGAAACGAGTTTGAGCAGTTTTGTGAGAGTAATGCCAACGGAATACAAACGTGCTTTAAAACGTTTAGAGACAGAGGAACAAATGGTTGAAGCGCTAGAGATCACGTAATATCAAATCGTTTTGAAGAGTTAAAGTAAAAGAAATTAAATTTAGAAAGTTAGGATGAGATTCCTGCTTTCGCAGGAATAAAATGGGAAAAGTAACAGGTTTTAAAGAATTCGAAAGAAAAGATGAGTCATACAAGCCCGTAAAGGATCGTGTAAAACATTACAAAGAATTTACTGTGCCGCTTAATGATAAGGACATGACCGAACAAGGGTCGCGTTGTATGGATTGTGGAATTCCATTTTGCCATAGTGGTTGTCCACTTGGTAATCTAATTCCAGATTTTAACCATATGGTACACCAAGGAGAATGGCAAAAAGCCTCTTGGATTCTACATTCAACAAATAACTTTCCTGAATTCACAGGGCGTTTATGTCCTGCTCCATGCGAACAAGCTTGTGTATTAGGTATTATTGAAGATCCAGTTTCAATAGAAAATATTGAAAAAAATATAGTTGAACGTGCTTTTAAAGAAGGTTGGATTAAGCCACAACCACCAAAAATAAGAACCCAAAAAACGATTGCAGTTGTAGGTTCCGGTCCAGCAGGTTTAGCAGCAGCACAGCAACTAAATAGAGCAGGTCATACTGTTACTGTTTTTGAACGCGATGATGCTATTGGAGGTTTATTGCGTTACGGAATTCCAAATTTTAAAATGGAAAAAGGCATCATAGATCGTCGTTTAGCGATTCTTGAAGCTGAAGGTATTGTTTTTAAAACCAATGTGAATGTTGGAGTGAATTATGACGTTGAAGACCTAAAGGCTTTTGATGCTGTTGTACTCTGTGGAGGAGCAACAGAAAGACGAAGTCTGCCAACACCAGGTATTGATGCTGATGGAGTAGTTCAAGCTATGGATTTTTTAACGCAACAAACTAAAGTTGTTTTCGGGCAAGAGATAAAAGATCAAATATTAGCAACGGATAAGAACGTTATTGTAATTGGAGGTGGAGATACAGGAAGTGATTGTATAGGTACATCTAATCGACAAGGTGCAAAATCGGTAGTTAATTTTGAGATTATGCCTAAGCCACCAGGACATCGTTCACCAGCAACACCTTGGCCATATTGGCCGTTGCAATTGAAGACGTCTTCTTCTCATAAAGAAGGTGTGGAGCGTAACTGGCTTATAAATACTAAAGAATTTGTAACGAATAAGAAAGGTCAGTTAACGGCTTTAAAAACGGTGAATGTAGAATGGGAAATGATTCCTGGTGAACGTCCTAAATTAATTGAAATTGCAGGTACAGAAAAAACATGGGATTGTGATTTAGCTTTATTAGCACTTGGTTTTACAGGTCCAGAAAGCACAATTGCAGACAAATTAGGATTAGACAGAGATGTGCGTTCTAACTACAAAGCAAGCTATGGGAAATATCAAACAAATATTCCAAATATATTTGCCGCTGGAGATATGCGAAGAGGGCAATCGTTGATTGTTTGGGCAATTTCAGAAGGTAGAGAAGCAGCACGTCAAGTTGATATTTACTTAATGGGTAAATCTGATTTAGCGACTAAAAATGCTGATGGTGATTTGGTAAGTTTGTAAGATTTTGCTCTAAAGCAACTATAAAAGCATCTGGAAATGGATGCTTTTTTGGTTTATACTTTTTCAGTGGTTTTAGCTCCAAAGTAAAAATACCTATAAGTAAAACTAAAGCTACATACAATACCAATTAGATATTTTAAATCAGAAACGTCATTTATAAATAATTTTACAATTTCATTCATTTTAAAGTTGATATATGTTAATAAAATGTTTATAATTTCACTTTAAAGTTGTTTTATTTAAGTTTATGTTTATATTTGCGGTGAATTTAACGCGTTAATATGGCGGAAAAATCAGTTATAAAATCTTTTTTGCAAGAACTTAAGGCGATTATAAAGTCTATAGGCATAATCTTCTCCAATCGCCCTAAAAATAGTATTCAGAATCTTGCAGATTTAAGTATTTCCGCTAAAATGCGTGAAGAAATAATTTTAAATTTAGAAGTAGAGGATTACAGTGAAGGCCCTTTAGAAGAAACTCAGCAAGGTGGAACTGAAATGTGGGTTTTCGGAAAGGTTATTAAAGGTCAACAAGTCTATATTAAATTGACTATTTCAAAAATGACTGGAGGAGCAGTTTGCATCTCTTTTCATAAGGCGGATTATCCAATGGAATTTCCTCTTAAGAAATTAAACTAAAAAACAAACAATTATGAAAAGTCCAATCACAGGTAAGGAAATGACCTTAAAAATTGAGAAGAGTATTTTGGTTTTTCGAAAAGAAGAATTTGAGTATAATCACAAGAGTTATTTTTGTGAAGATAGTGGTGAATCATTTACAACCACAGAGTTAGATGAATTTAATTTAAATCAAGTTTATAATCAATACAGAGATAATCATAATGTTCCATTTGCAGAAGAAATAAGAGAATTTAGAGAAAAATACTCTTTTAGTTACGCAGATCTAACCAAAGTATTAGGTTTGGGTGTTAATAGTTACAGCAATTATGAAAAAGGGGAAGTTCCTAGTTTGGCTAATGCTGCCTTATTGAAAGCAGTAATTAATAGTGAAGGAACATTAAAAGGGTTGATAAAAAGTAATAATGAAATTTCTGAACCTCAAAGGGAGAAGTTTTTAAGAAATATTGCCAAAGTTAGAAAGGAAGAAGAACTAAATAAGAGAAAGCAAGAATTGATTGACTATGTTTTTGATTACAATTTTTTACCTGATAATTTTTCAGGATACAAAAAACCAAATTTTGACAAACTAGTTGAGATGGTAGTGTATTTTACTGAAAAGGTGCAAGTAACACCTACCAAAATGAACAAACTATTGTTTTATTCAGATTTTTTATATTATAAATTAACTGGTATTTCAATAAGTGGAACTCGTTATTTTGCACATACGCATGGTCCGGTACCGAAGAAATTTCGAACCCTATTCGATTACCTTTCAGACCAACAGATTGTAGATTTAATTTCGGTTCAATATCCAAATGGTTTAGTTGGTGAAGAGTTTATTAAAATCCCATCAAAAATATTTGAGAGTACATTATTTGATAAAGCTGAAATAGATATTTTAGATAAAATTGTTTCAAAATTCGAAAAGTACAATGCGAAAGAAATAAGAGAATTAAGCCACGAAGAAAAAGCGTGGATTGACAATGAGAAAAGTAAAGGATTAATAGATTATAATTATTCGTTTGAACTAATTCATGTTTAATTTTTCAAAAGTTTACCAACGGGTTATCAATTTTAAAATCTATTAAAATGATGTAAATCAAAACTCAAATCACTTTGGAAACTTAGCCCGAATATCTTCCAAACACAAATTATGAATACTTCCAATATGAGAGTGTTCTTTTCCTAAATCTGGTTGATACGTATCGTTTTGAACTTCACTACCAATTTTCTGATACGCTTCTCTAAAAGACATGCCTTCAACTACTAAATTATTAATACTATCCACTGTAAATAAGTATTTGTATTTGTCATCGCTGAGGTCTATATCTTTGACTATGATTTGTTGAATCGCATAATTAAAGATGTCTAAAATGTCTTTGACATCTTCAAAAGCGTTGATAATATTTTCTTTCAACAATTGAAAATCTCTATGATAACCGCTTGGTAAATTATTAGTGATTAAGAGCATTTCGGTATGTAAAGCCTGAATTTTATTACACTTCCCTCTGATAAGTTCAAATACATCAGGATTCTTTTTATGTGGCATAATACTACTTCCTGTAGTTAATTCATCTGGAAACGAGATAAAGCCAAAATTCTGACTCATATACAAACAGATATCCATAGCAAAACGCGACATCGTATTACATAATCCACCTAAAGCGCTGGCAATCGCTCGTTCACTTTTTCCTCTACTTAATTGTGCGGCTACTACATTATACTTTAAGGTTGAAAAGCCTAATGCTGCAGTGGTGATATCTCTATCAATAGGAAAAGAACTGCCATAGCCCGCTGCAGAGCCTAAAGGATTTTGATCTACAATTTTTGACACTGCATTTAAGACATAGACATCATCAATTAATAATTCGGCATAGGCAGAAAACCATAAGCCAAAAGAAGACGGCATGGCAACTTGTAAATGCGTGTAACCTGGTAGTAATTGCGTTTTATGAGTTTCAGCTAAACTTAAAAGCGTATCGAAAAACGTTTCTGTTTTATCATTTATGATTTGCAAATTCTGTTTATAGTAGAGTTGAAGCGCAACCAAAACCTGATCATTTCTAGAACGCGCTGTGTGGATTTTTTTTCCGACGTCACCTAAGGTTTTAGTCAACTCATGTTCAATTTTAGAGTGGACATCTTCAAATGTATCTTCAATTACAAATGTTCCGGATGCTATAGATTCACTTAAAACTTTTAATCCTGATTTTAGTTGTAGTAATTCATCCGACGTGATAATTCCAATGGATTCTAACATTATGGCATGTGCTAATGAGGCTTGCACATCATATTTAGTAATATGCATATCAATTTCTCTGTCGTTACCAACAGTAAATTGTTCTATTTTTTTATCTATTGAATAGCCTTTGTCCCAGAGTTTCATATTTCTTGATTTTTGTTGCTGTCTCCTCGAGCGCAGTCGAGAGGTCTTTAATTTTAATAGGTCTCGACTGCGCTCGACCAGACAATCTTTATAATACGTTTTCTAACAATTTTATATATAAATCAATCCCTTCTTCAATTTCAGTCAAATAAATAAACTCATCTGCTGTGTGTGACCGTATGCTATCACCTGGTCCTAGTTTTAATGATGGACAGGTTAAAACAGATTGATCTGATAACGTTGGCGAACCATAAGTCTCTCTTCCTAAGGAAATACCAGCTTTTACCAAATCGTGATGAATAGGAATAGAAGATGAATTCAATCGTAAACTACGTGCTTCAATTGTTGAACATGGTGATTTTGTTTTTAAAATATCAGCAATTTCTTGATTAGTATATTTATCATTGACTCTAACATCAACAACCAATTCAACTTCAGATGGAACAGCATTATGCTGTTTGCCAGCATTAATTTGAGTTACTGTCATTTTTACATCACCAAGTACAGGTGATTTCTTTTCGAACTTATAATCTTGAAACCATATTAAAACATCAATGGTATTATATATTGAGTTATCTGTATTTGGATGTGCTGCGTGGCTAGCTGTTCCTTTTACTTTTGCATCAAAAACCACAAGTCCTTTTTCTGCAATCGCTAAATTCATTAATGTTGGCTCTCCAACAATAGCCACATCAATTTTTGGAATTATGGATAACATACTATTTAAGCCATTTGGTCCACTGCTTTCTTCTTCAGCAGAAGCCACAATGACCATATTGTAATTCAAGTTTTTCTTTTTGTAGAAATAGGTGAATGTTGCGATTAAGGATACTAAACAACCACCAGCATCATTACTTCCTAAACCATATAATTTGCCGTCTTCAACAATAGCTTTTAAAGGGTTTTTGGTGTAACCATTATTTGGTTTTACGGTATCGTGATGTGAGTTTAATAATAGTGTTGGTTTGCTTTCATCAAAATATTTGTTGGTTGCCCAAATGTTATGGTTATCTCTTTTGAAGGGAATGTCGTGAGATCGAAACCAACCTTCAATCAATAAAGCAGTATGGTCTTCTTCCGAAGAAAATGACTGTGTTTCTATAAGCTGCTTTAATAAAGCAATGGCTTCTGTTGTCAGTTGTTCAATCATTTTGTTATGGTTGTGTGTTTAGTATTCTTATTGAAAAGCATGTCTGATTTTCCAATACAAACTTTTTGTACGCTATGCTGTATAGCATGAAAGCAGTTGTCTAATTTTGGTAGCATACCTTCAAATATGATATTGTTATCTTTTAATGTTTTATAACTTTCAGTGTTGATGTTTTCAATAACAGAATCATCGTTTTCTATGTCTTCGAGAACACCATTTTTCTCAAAACAATAGTAAAGCTCTGTATTATAAATTGAAGCAAATCCAATCGCTAATTCAGATGCTATTGTATCTGCGTTGGTATTTAGTAATTGACCACTTTTATTATGCGTAATTGCACAAAAAGCAGGAATAATATGGTTCTCTAATAGAACTTTTAATGTATTCGTGTTTACTTTTTTCACATCTCCTACAAAGCCATAATCGATAGTTGTAGCTGGTCTTTTTTCTGAAACTATAGTGTTTCCATCAGCTCCAGAAAACCCAATAGCATTGCAATTGTTTGCTTGCAGTAGTGCTACTATATTTTTATTAATTTTCCCTGCATAAACCATAGTTATGATGTCTAAAGTGTCACTGTCTGTAATGCGTCGACCTTCATTCATTTTCACAGGAACACTCATTTTTTTAGCAAGTTTCGTTGCTAATTTTCCTCCACCATGAACTAATAGTTTTGGGCCTTTAAGCTTTGCAAATTGACTCAGGAATAGTTCTAATGCTTCACTGTTGTCAATTATGTTTCCTCCTATTTTTATGATTTTTAATGTATTCATATTTAATCTTTTGTCTCCTCGAGCGCAGTCGAGAGGTTAATGAGGTCTCGACTGCGCTCGACCAGACAGCATTTATAAATTTTCTAATAGTTGCTTTAATACCACTTGCACAGCAAAAGTTCTATTATTTGCTTGCTTAATTACAACAGACTGATCGCTATCTAAAACCGAATCTTCCACTACAACATTACGTCGCACAGGCAGGCAATGCATAAATTTTGCTTTACCCAATTTAGCTTTAGTCATCATCCAATTTTCATCATTATTAAGAATTTTCCCGTAATCATTATAGTTACTCCAATTCTTTACATATACAAAATCGGCATCTTTTAAAGCGTCTTCTTGGTTGTAATTAATGGTTGTGCTTTTTGTAATTTTTTCACTCAATTCATAGCCTTGAGGATGTGTAATAGTTAAATCTACATCCAAGTCTTGCATCATTTCTACAAACGAATTTGCAACTGCTTGTGGTAACGCTTTTGGATGAGGTGCCCATGACAAAACTACTTTCGGTTTTGCTTTTTCAGTTAATTCAGAAATGGTAATCGCATCTGCCAAGGCTTGCAAAGGATGCGCTGTTGAAGATTCCATGTTAACGATAGGAACGGTCGCGTATTTTTTAAAGTTGTTGATCACAAATTCTGATTCATCTTTTGCTTTGTCTTTCAATGTAGGGAAGGCTCTAACAGCAATAATATCTGCATATTGTGAAATCACCTGAGCTGCTTCTTTGATGTGTTCAGATTTGTCCATATTCATAATTGTTCCATCTTCAAACTCTAAATTCCATGCGTCATTCACGTTTAAAATCATCACGTCCATACCCAAATTCTTTGCCGCTTTTTCTGTACTTAATCGTGTTCTTAAACTCGAATTAAAAAATAGCATGACCAAGGTTTTGTGCTTCCCTAAATCTTTAAATTCAAAAGGGTTCATTTTTAATAAAATACCTTCCTTTATAAGTTCTGAAATGTTCGATATGTCTTTTAAAGTTGTATAATTTTTCATCTTAATTTAGTTCTTTATGTAAGGCATCAAAAAAGAGATCAATGTGTTTTTTCTTTATAGTTAAAGGAGGAAGAATCCTAATTAGATTAGGGTTTTTAGCACCTCCTGTAAATATATGATGCTTAAATATGAGTGTTTTTCTCAATTCCAAAATTGGGAAATCAAACTCTAAACCGAGCATTAATCCTCTTCCTTTTATCGCTTTTAGATTTGGTAAGTCTTTTGCTTTTTTAATAAAGTAGTCTGAAATATTAAATGCATTTTGCATGAGGTTTTGGTCTTGAATAACATCCAAAACAGAAAGTGTTGCAGCACAAGCCAAGTGGTTGCCACCAAATGTAGTGCCTAATAAGCCGAATGAAGCTTTTATTGATGGATGAATCAAAATACCTCCAACTGGAAAACCATTGCCCATACCTTTGGCAATTGAAATAATATCTGGTGCGATGTTATGCTTTTGAAAAGCGAAAAAGTCACCAGTTCTTCCAAAACCAGATTGTACTTCATCAGCAATTAATGCAGTGTTGTATTGTTTACAAAGTTGATCCAAACCTTGATAAAATTCTGTAGTAGATTGATCTAATCCACCCACACCTTGAATACATTCTATGATTACAGCGCAAGTTTTGTTTGCTTTAAGGACGGTCTCAACAGATACTAAATCACCTAGGTCTACAAAATCGACTTCTTGTTGTGCATTTATTGGTGCAACTACCTTAGGGTTATCAGTTGCTACAACAGCAGCTGAAGTTCGTCCATGAAACGAATTTTTAAACGCTAATATTTTATGCTTACCATTATGAAAAGAGGCTAGCTTCAATGCATTTTCGTTCGCTTCAGCACCAGAATTGCATAAAAATAATTGATAGTCTTTACATCCAGAAAGTTCTTCTAATTTATCTGCTAATTCAACTTGCAATGGATTTTGAATTGCATTACTATAAAAACCTAGTTTTTCAACTTGGTTAGAAATTGCACTTACATATTTTGGGTGCGAATGTCCAATAGAAATTACAGCATGTCCACCATAAAGATCGAGATACTCAACATCTTTATCATCGTAAACATAAACATCCTTTGCCTTTACAGGTGTAACATTATATAAAGGGTAAACGTTGAATAAACTCATGTCTGTTCCTTTTTAATGTTGTTAATTTTATCGAATGAAGCAACCATACCTTGTATCAATGAAGAACTCAAGCCTTTGTGTTCCATGTGATTTAGACCTGTAATCGTACAACCTTTTGGTGTTGTTACACGATCAATTTCTTCTTCTGGATGATCACCATTTGTAATTAATAAATTAGCAGCACCTTCACTCGTATACATTGCAAGTTCTTGCGCTTCTTTAGCATCAAAACCAAGTTGAATTGCGGCTTGTGTCGTTGCACGAATTAATCGCATCCAAAATGCAATACCACTAGCGCATACTACTGTTGCAGCTTGCATCTGAGATTCTGGTATTGCCAACGTATGACCTAATCTATTAAAAATAGCTTCTGCAATTTGAATTCGCTTTTTACCTTTTTCATTACTACATAAACACGTCATCGATTTACCAACTGCAATTGCAGTATTTGGCATCGCTCTTATGATAAACTGATCACTCCCAATTTGTGTTTCAATCTTTGGAATTACATAGCCTGTAATTGTTGAAATTAACACATGGTTTTCATTTAAATGCGGTTTAACATCATTTAAAATCTGTTCAAAATGTCTAGGTTGAATAGCAAATATTAGAATATCGGAATGTTTTACAGCTTCAATATTATCTGTTGTTAATAGCACATTTTTATAACCTTCAAATTCTTGAATGTCATTCAAGTTTCGTTTGGTAAGATATAATGTTGTTATAGCATTGTTAGTGATCAATCCTTTTGCGATTGATTTCCCTAGATTTCCTGTTCCTATGATTGCGATTTTCATTTTTTAATACGTTTTAAAAGAAATTAGCTTTAAGTTTTAATCCTTCCGTTTCTTCAAACCCATACATTAAATTCATGTTATGAATGGCTTGTCCTGAAGCACCTTTTAATAAATTGTCAATGATACTTGTTACCAATAATTTGCCTTCATGTTTATGTAAATGAAGAATACATTTATTAGTATTCACCACTTGCTTTAAATGAATATCTTCATCTGAAACAAATGTAAAGGCAGCATCTTTATAATATTTTTTATAGAGTGATTTAGCATCTTCGATTGAACCTTCAAAAGTTGTGTAAGCAGTTGCGAAAATTCCTCTTGAGAAGTTGCCGCGATTTGGCATAAAGTTTATATCAGAATCAAAGCCACTTTGTAATTGCTTCACGGTTTGGTTGATTTCACCTAAATGCTGATGCGTAAATGCCTTGTAATGCGAAAAATTATTATCTCTCCATGTAAAATGAGTGGTTTTAGATAATGATGTTCCAGCACCAGTTGCACCAGTTACTGCATTAATATGTATGTCTTCTTTGATTAAGTTGGCTTCAGCTAATGGCAATATTGCCAATTGAATCGCTGTTGCAAAACAACCAGGATTTGCGATGTAATTAGCTTCTTTAATAGCTTCTTTTTGTAATTCAGGTAAACCATATGCAAAGTTCTTTCCATTAAAAGTCTTATCAGCTTCAAGCCTAAAATCGTTACTTAAATCAATAATTTTAGTGTTATCAGAAAAGGTGTGTTGTTCTAAAAACACTGTTGAATTACCATGACCTAAACATAGAAATAGCACATCTACATTAGCATTAATATGACTTGTGAATTCCATTTCGGTAGAACCGACTAAATCTTGATGTATCTTATAAATTTTGTTACCGGCATTAGATGTACTGAATACAAAATCGATAATTACTTGTTCGTGATTGAGTAACATTCTAATCAATTCGCCTGCTGTATAACCAGCACCTCCTATAATTCCTGTTGTAATCATAATTCTGAATTTACTTGTTGATAGATTTTATTTTGATTCCCTAATATTTTAATAAAACCTTTCGCTTCATCTGCAGACCAACCTTTATTTTCTTCACCGTAACTTCCAAATTTTGCATTCATTAAATCGTGCTGAGATGATATACCGTCTAATGAGAAATGATAAGGTTTTAAAGTCACGATAACATCACCAGAAACTTTAGCTTGGCTATTTTGAAGAAAAGCTTCCATATCTCTCATTACTGGATCTAAATATTGACCTTCATGCAAATGCATTCCGTAGAAATTAGACAAGTAATCTTTATGTTGTAATTGCCATTTAGTTAAAGTGTGTTTCTCTAATAAATGATGCGCTTTGATAATGATTAAAGCAGCAGCAGCTTCAAATCCAACACGACCTTTAATACCAACAATGGTGTCACCAACATGGATATTTCTACCAATAGCAAATGCTGAAGCTAAATCATTTAATAATTCTATGTTTTTATCTGCAGAATCGGTTTTTCCGTTTAAAGCAATAAGTTCACCTTTTTCAAAGGTTAAGGTTACTTTCTGTTCACCATCTTTTTCTAATTGTGAGGGATAAGCCGATTCTGGTAAAGGTTTTTCTGAGGTCAACGTTTCTTCTCCACCAACACTTGTTCCCCAAAGCCCTTTATTGACAGAGTATTTGGCTTTGTTCCATGACATGTCAATTCCGTTTTCTACTAGGTAATCGATTTCTTGTTGTCTCGTTAATTTTCCATCTCTAATTGGTGTAATAATTTTAATGTCTGGTGCTAAGGTTTGGAATATCATATCGAAACGTACTTGATCGTTTCCAGCTCCAGTACTTCCATGCGCAATGTATTTGGCTCCAATGCTTTTTGCATATTCAACAATTTCAATCGCTTGAATAATTCGCTCTGCACTTACAGACAAGGGATAGGTGTTGTTTTTAAGCACATTTCCGAAGATTAAGTACTTAATCACTTTATCATAATACGACGCAATAGCATTAATATTTTTATATGTTGAAACACCCATTTTGTAGGCGTTACTCTCAATGTTTTTGATTTCTTCTGAAGTAAAACCGCCTGTATTCACGCTTACTGCATGAACATCATAACCAGCTTTACTCAAACTCACAGCGCAATAAGATGTGTCTAATCCACCACTATATGCAATTACTAATTTGCTCATTTTTTATCTTTTTTTAGAAACATAGATTGTTTAATGTTTTTCAATCTTGTCCATACTTTTTTATCAATATTTTTTTCTTCTGGTTTTTCGTCTTCCTTTTTATTAGGATCGTAAAGCATACCAGTACACAAACACATTTTTTGCTCTGTTCTAGTTAATACGTCGAAATTCTTACAGGTCTGACAGCCTTTCCAGAAGGATTGATCATCTGTTAATTCTGAAAATGTAACAGGTTTATAGCCTAAATCGCTATTCATTTTCATAACAGCTAAACCTGTAGTAATACTAAAAACTTTAGAATTTGGAAACTTCATTCTCGAATGTTCGAAAATTACCTTTTTGATTTTCTTTGCTAGACCTTGGTTTCTAAAATTTGGGTGTACAATTAATCCAGAATTGGCAACAAATTTTCCGTGTCCCCAAGATTCGATATAACAAAAGCCTGCAAATTGATCACCATCTAAGGCAATTACAGCATTACCGTTTTCCATTTTTGTAAAAATGTATTCCGGTTTTCGTTTTGCGATACCAGTTCCTCTGACTTGCGCAGCGTCTTCGATAGTTTTGCAGATAATGTCTGCATAAACTGTATGTGATTTATCAGCAATAACAATTTTCATTGAAATTGAGTTTTAATTAAAAAATGTGTTTTGTTTTTTGAAAGCTGAACTGGACTCACCTAAGTTCAATACATAGACATACACCCTAAGGGCGACGTGGAAAAAAGCGGTGTACAAAACCATGATTATCTGAAGAGATAATTAAAGATTGAAACTGATATTTGAAATTTGAATTGTACACAATAAAATAATAAAAAATGAATATAGAGTTTGTTGCTAAATTGAAGTATTAGTGACGGCGTTTTGCCATGGGTCTGGGAGCTCTATTATTGTGTCTTTGTGTAAACATAAAGCTAATCTACATATTAAATTTCTAATACCAAGTGATAAATTCCTGTTTCGTACTAATTTTATGAATTTCGAATTAATTGACTTTCATAATATAAATATCTCACCTATAAGCTGTTTATTTAAAGAATATAATCTGTACTCACAAAGTTTGAGGCTCTAGAATCCATTAAATCTTTTAAAATAGCATTGTTATACTCATTGTCTTTTGAAGCAACAAAAGTTCTTATTGAGAAGGAGCGTAAAGCATCATGCACACTCAAAGTTGCAACTGCTGAATCTTTTCTGCCTGTAAAAGGATACACATCTGGTCCACGCTGACAAGAGCTATTAAGATTAACACGGCATACTAAGTTCACTAAAGTATCAATTAAAGGTGCTAATGTCTTTACATCTTTTCCAAATAAACTTACTTGCTGCCCATAGTTAGAAGCTGCCATATCATCTAAAGGTTCTTCAATATCTGAAAATGGAATTATAGGAATTACAGGTCCAAATTGCTCCTCTTCATAAACACGCATATCTCTGGTTACAGGATATAAAACGGCTGGAAAAATATAATTTTCTGTTGTCTCGCCACCTTTACTATTAATGATTTTAGCACCTTTATTAAATGCGTCATCTATTAATTCTTGAATATATGCTGGTTTATCTGGTTCTGGTAATGGTGTTAATTTTACGCCATCTTCCCATGGGTTACCAAATTTTAAATCATCGACTTTTTCAGAAAAGCGTTTATTGAATTCTTCAATAATGTCTTCATGAACGTACAGTACTTTCAATGCTGTACAACGTTGACCATTAAAAGAGGTTGTTCCTGCAATACATTCGTCTATTGCTAAATCTAAATCGGCATCTTTTAATACTATGGCAGGATTCTTAGCTTCTAAACCTAAAACCATACGCAAACGGTTACTTTTTGGGTGCTCGTTTTGTAGCGCATTTGCAGATTTACTATTTCCAATTAAAGCTAGAACATCAACACGTCCATCTCTCATAATTGGTGTAGCAACTGTACGTCCTCTTCCGTAAATAATATTAACCACACCTTCTGGAAAACTATTTTGAAAAGCTTCTAATAAAGGTGATAATAATAAAACACCAATCTTAGCAGGTTTGAAAATGGTTGTATTCCCCATTATTAATGCAGGAATTAACAGCGCAAAGGTTTCATTTAAAGGATAATTATAGGGTCCTAAACAAAGTACAACTCCTAAAGGTCCTCTTCGAATGTGAGCATTTACACCAGAGCTTTTTTCAAATTTAGCGCTATCTCGATCCATTTGCTTGTAGTCTTCAATGGTATCGTAAATGTATTCTACAGTTCTGTCAAATTCTTTTTCTGAGTCTGGTAAGTTTTTACCAATTTCCCACATCAATAATTTTACAACTTCCTCTCGTTTGGTTTTCATTTGTTCTACAAACTTTTCCATACAAGTAATACGATCTACAACTTTCATTGTTGGCCATAATCCTTGTCCTTTATTGTAAGCTGAAACTGCAGCGTCAAGTGCAGAAAGCGCTTCTTTTTTACCTAAAGTTGGAATGGTGCCTAAGAATGTTGGCTTATAATCTTCAGTTGAAGATATAGTAGAATAAACATTGGATGTTTCGCCTCTCCAAGTTTTTAATTCGCCTCCTACTAAATAACTATTTTGATTTACTAAAGATGTTATCTTAAAAGGCTCTTGAATTTCTGAAAATGAGGTTCTCATTTGTGAAAATATTAGTTAAAATTATAAGGCTAATTTCATACAATAAATCCATCGAACCAATTATAAATAAAAGAATTACTGAATTCTTAATTATTTAATCCAATGAATAATTATTACTCATCACTAAAACGTTTTAGACAAATAACAATGCAATTGTTTTAATTCAAAAAAAAGAAAAATTACACTAAAAATTGAAATAAATCAGGTTTGTCGTTAAGGTAATCTCCATAAAAATTTTGAAGTTTCATTTTGGTAATTAATGGTTCTAAATCATCAGGTGACTTTAGCTGCAGGCCAACTACAGCAACATCATTTTCCCGATTGGCTTTTTTCGTATATTCAAAATGTGTGATGTCATCTGTTGGTCCAAGAATGTCTACGACAAAATCTCGCAAAGCTCCAGCACGTTGTGGAAATTTTATAATGAAATAATGTTTTAGATTTGCATAGAGTAGAGCACGTTCTTTAATTTCAGCAGTACGTGTAATGTCATTATTGCTTCCACTTATTACGCAAACTACATTTTTACCTTTTATTTCATCTCTAAATTGCTCTAAAGCTGAAAGACTTAGCACTCCTGCTGGTTCGGCAACAATAGCATCTTTATTGTATAATTCTAGTATAGTTTGACAAACTTTACCTTCATCAACAGTAACAACGCGATGCAAGGTTTCTTTACAAATTGCAAAATTTAAATCACCAACACGTTTTACAGCAGCACCATCTACAAAACTATCTATTGATTTTAGTTCAATATTTTTATTTGCTCTTATAGAAGTGAGCATAGCTGCCGCACCTTTTGGTTCTACGCTAATAATTTTTGTTTGAGGCGATAAAATTTTAAAAACGGATGATAATCCAGCTGCAAGTCCGCCACCACCGACAGGAACAAATACATAATGAATTGGATGTGCTTCAGCCTGATCAATAATTTCTAAACCAACAGTTGCTTGGCCTTCAATAACTTTTTCATCATTAAAAGGGTGAACAAAAATTTTGTTATTGTCTTCGCTTTGTTGTTTTGCGGCATGGTAAGCATCATCAAAAGTGTCACCAACCAAAACAACATCTATATAATCTTCGCCAAACATTTTGACCTGTTCAATTTTTTGACCAGGTGTTGGAGAAGGCATGAAAATAGTGCCTTTTATTTTTAAAAGTTTACATGAAATAGCAACACCTTGTGCATGATTTCCAGCACTCGCACACACAACTCCATTTTCAATTTGAGATCTATTTAAAGATGAAATTTTATTATAAGCTCCTCTAATCTTATAAGAACGGACTTCTTGTAAGTCTTCTCTTTTAAGAAAAATATTTGCTCCAAAATGCTTAGAATATCGAGCGTTTTTAATTAGAGGTGTCACTGAAGCAATACCTTTGAGTTTTTCGGCAGCGGCTTCAATAGCTTTAATTGTGGGTCTATATACTGTTGTTGTTGTGTCTTTCATGTTCATTACCCATGAACGTGGGTATCTCTTTTGTTCTATATTAAATACCTGCCAGGTTTTTGAAACCTGACAGGATAAACGTTCATTTAAGCTAAAACTGCACTTTCAGTAGTCGAAGTTTCAATCACTTTCATTGCTGTCATTGCAGCACGTAAACGTTGACCAACAGCTTCAATAGGATGATTTCTAATCGCATCGTTTATTGCGATTAATTCTATGTTGTCCACAGCATTTACGTCTGAATATGTTTTTCCGATGATATTGGTGTCAACCGTTTTCATGAAATCCGTTAACAATGGCTTACAAGCATGATCAAATAAATAGCAACCATATTCAGCAGTGTCAGAAATCACTCGGTTCATTTCAAATAATTTCTTTCTTGCGATTGTATTTGCTATTAATGGTAATTCGTGTAACGATTCGTAATAAGCAGAATCTTCAATGATACCAGCACTAATCATAGATTCGAATGCTAATTCAACACCAGATTTTACAAATGCAACTAATAAAACTCCGTTATCAAAATATTCTTGTTCAGAAATATGATTTGAAGTTAAAGCTGTTTTTTCAAAAGCAGTTTCTCCTGTTGCAGCTCTCCATGCTAATAAATTAACATCATCATTTGCCCAGTCTTCCATCATAGTTTTTGAGAAATGTCCAGAGATAATATCATCCATATGCTTATTAAATAATGGACGCATAATATCTTTTAACTCTTCAGATAATTCGTATGCTTTGATTTTTGAAGGATTAGATAAACGATCCATCATGTTGGTAATTCCTCCATGTTTTAAAGCTTCCGTAATAGTTTCCCAACCAAACTGAATTAATTTTGCAGCATAACCTGGCTCGATACCTTCTTCAACCATTTTGTCAAATGATAAAATAGCTCCTGTTTGAAGTAAACCACATAAAATGGTTTGTTCTCCCATTAAATCTGATTTTACTTCGGCGATAAAAGAAGATTCTAAAACACCTGCTTTATCTCCACCAGTGGCTACAGCATAAGCTTTTGCTTGTGCCCAACCTTTTCCTTCTGGATCATTTTCTGGGTGTACAGCAGTTAATGTTGGTACTCCAAATCCACGTTTGTATTCTTCACGAACCTCACTACCTGGTGATTTTGGTGCTACCATTATTACAGTTAAATCCTCACGGATTTTCATACCTTCTTCAACAATATTAAAACCATGAGAATAACTTAATGTTGCTCCCTTTTTCATTAATGGCATTACAGCTTTCACAGCATTTGTATGTTGCTTGTCTGGAGTAAGATTTAAAACTAAATCAGCAGTCGGTATTAATTCGTCATAAGTTCCAACAGTAAAACCATTAGATGTTGCGTTTTTGTATGAATCACGTTGCTCATCAATTGCCGCTTGTCTTAATGTATAAGAAATGTCTAACCCAGAATCTCTCATGTTTAACCCTTGGTTTAGACCTTGTGCTCCACAACCAACGATTACAATTTTCTTTCCTTTTAATGCGTTTACACCATTTGCAAATTCTGAAGCATCCATAAAACGACACTTTCCTAATTGCTCTAATTGTTCTCTTAATGGTAATGTGTTAAAATAATTTGACATCTTACTTTCTATTTTAATTTAATGTTGAAATGCTTTTAGCATCGTTGATATTCTCATTTCTTCTTTAGTAACAGCAACACGTCCTGAACGTGTGAACTGCATAATACCGAAGACATTTAATTCTCTATATAATAAATCTATTTCTTCTTTTCTACCAGATTTTTCAATAGCAAAAAAATCTTTGTTTACGGTTACAATTCTAGCATTACTTTCTTTGATTATATTCTGAATTTGACGTTCATCAAATAGTAATTCTGACTTTATTTTAAATAAACATGATTCTTGATAAATGATTTCGTCTTCAGTATGATAGTAAGCTTTAATCACTTCAACTTGCTTTTCAATCTGACCAATGACCTTTTTCATCTGAGACTCTGTAATATTGACCACTAACGTAAACCTTGATACACCTTCAATTTCTGAAGGAGATGTGTTTAAGCTCTCAACATTCATATGTCTTCTTTGGAAAATTGCCGAAATTCTATTCAACAATCCTATATTGTTTTCCGTATAAATTGAAACGGTAAATTGTTTGTTTTCGTTTTTCATAATTACTCTAATCTTATATCTGAAACACTTGCACCAGTAGGAATCATTGGAAAGACATTGCCTTCCTTTTCAACTCTTACTTCTAAAAAATAAGGACCTTCGCAATCGATCATTTCTTTTACAGCAGCTTTTAAATCTTTTCTTTCAGACACTTTTTTAGCATCAATGTGATATCCTTTTGCAATAGCTACAAAATCTGGATTTACCATTTCTGTTGAGGCATAGCGCTTATCAAAAAATAATTGTTGCCATTGACGTACCATGCCAAGGAATTCATTATTTAATACCACAATTTTCACTGGTACTTTTTGCTGAAAAATAGTACCCAATTCTTGTATATTCATTTGGTAGCCACCATCTCCAGCAATCATAACGACTTCACGATTAGGTGCTGCCATCTTTGCTCCAATTGCTGCTGGTAATGCAAATCCCATGGTTCCTAAACCACCAGACGTAATATTACTTTTCGTTTTATTAAATTCTGCATAACGACATGCTATCATTTGGTGTTGACCAACATCACTAACAATAGCTGCTTCTCCTTTAGTTTGAATATTGATTTCTTTCAATACTTCTCCCATGGTTAAACCTTCTTTTGTAGGGTGTAAATCATTTTTAATGACTTTATCGTATTCTATTTTATATAAATCTTTAAATTTTTGATGCCAATCATTATGCGAGTTTGCATTTAGTAATGGCAATAAATCTTTTAAACTTGCTCTGGCATCTCCAAGCACAGCGACATCGGTTTTCACGTTTTTATCAACTTCAGCAGGATCAATTTCAAAATGAACAATTTTGGCTTGTTTAGCATAGGTTGCTAAATTTCCTGTTACACGATCATCGAAACGCATTCCAATTGCGATTAGGACATCACACTCGTTGGTTAAAACGTTTGGTGCATAGTTGCCATGCATACCAACCATACCAACATTTAATGGATGTGAGGTTTTAATAGCAGAAGCTCCTAAAATAGTCCAAGCAGAAGGAATTCCTGCTTTTTCAATAACAGCCTTAAATTCTTCTTCAGCTTTACCTAAAATAACACCCTGTCCCCAAATTATTAATGGTTTCTTTGCATTATTAATGAGTTTTGCAGCAGCTTTCAGTGAATTCTCGTCTGTATTTGGAACAGGTTTGTAACTTCTTACTCCTTTACATTTTTCGTATTTAAAATCGAATTCTTCAAACTGAGCATCTTTTGTAATATCAATTAAAACAGGTCCAGGTCTTCCGCTTTTGGCGATGTAAAATGCTTTTGCGAAAACCTCAGGAATTTCTGATGCTTTTGTGATTTGGTGATTCCATTTAGTTACAGGTGTTGAAATGCCTACAATATCAGTTTCCTGAAAAGCATCACTTCCTAACAAATGGGAACCTACTTGACCAGTGATACAAACCAAGGGAGTAGAATCTATTTGAGCATCAGCAATACCAGTAATTAGATTGGTAGCTCCTGGTCCTGAAGTTGCCATGGCAACACCGACTTTACCAGAAATACGAGCATAACCTTGAGCAGCATGAGCAGCTCCTTGTTCATGACGAGATAAGACATGATGAATTTTATCTTGGTATTTATATAATTCATCATAAACAGGCATAATTGCGCCTCCTGGATATCCATAAAGGATATCAATACCTTCAGCGAGTAGGCATTTTATAACAGCTTCGCTACCAGAAATTCGTTCTGTAGTTTCTGAAGTTTTAGTTTGATTTTCTATCGTTTGAGTTTCTTTCATCTCTGCTTTCTATTAAAATTCATCAGTTACACAGCCTTTAGACGCTGATGATACTGTTTTTGCATATTTATAAAGTACACCACGTTCAAACTTTAGCTCTGGTGCTTTCCAATTTTGTCTTCTTTTTTGTAATTTTTCCTCAGAGACTTCAACTGAAATTGTGTTGGTTTCTGCATCAATTGTGATGATATCTCCATCTTCTACAAAGGCTAATGTTCCGCCTTCTTGAGCTTCTGGTGTTATATGTCCAACAACAAATCCATGAGTTCCACCTGAGAATCTTCCATCTGTAATTAAGGCGACATCTTTACCAAGTCCAGCTCCCATTATGGCTGCAGTTGGCTTTAACATTTCTGGCATTCCTGGGCCTCCTTTTGGACCTTCATAACGAATGACTACAACATCTCCTTTTTCAACTTTTCCATCTCTTATACCATCATTTGCAGCATATTCACCTTCAAATACTTTAGCTTTTCCTTTAAAGCTAAGGCCTTCTTTTCCGGTAATTTTAGCAACACTTCCTTCGGTTGCTAAATTGCCATATAGCATTCTTAGGTGCCCGGAAATTTTGATGGGTTCTTCTATTGGTTTGATAACGTCTTGTCCTTCTTTTAAATCAGTAACATCTAATAAGTTTTCGGCAATTGTTTTTCCTGTTACGGTTAAGCAATCTCCATGAATAAGTCCTTTTTTAAGAAGGTATTTTAATACTGCTGGAATTCCGCCAACAGCGTGAACATCTTCCATTAAATATTGTCCACTCGGCTTTAAATCGGCCAAGAAAGGTGTGTTGTCACTTATATCTTGAAAATCTTTTAATGTAAAATCAATTTGAGCAGCTCTAGCAATAGCTAAAAAGTGCAATACTGCATTTGTAGAGCCACCTAATATAGTTACTAATCTCACAGCATTTTCTAGTGATTTTCTAGTGATTATATCTGAAGGTTTTATATCTTTTTCGAGTAAATTTCTTAACGCTTCACCAGCTCTGACCGACTCTTCTTTCTTTGCATCACTTAATGCAGGATTTGAAGAATTAAAAGGTAATGCCATTCCTAAAGCTTCAATAGCAGAAGCCATTGTGTTTGCTGTATACATACCTCCACATGCACCTGCTCCTGGACATGCTTTTTCAACGATATTCTGATATTCGTTTTCGGTCATAGTGCCAGCAACTTTGCCTCCCCATGCTTCAAAAGCAGAAACAACATCTAGTTTTTGCCCATTATGACAGCCAGAATCAATGGTTCCTCCATAAACTAAAATCGATGGTCTATCTAAACGGATCATAGCCATTAATGCTCCAGGCATATTTTTATCACATCCAACAACAGTTACTAATCCATCATAACTCATGGCTTGTACTACAGTTTCCATTGAATCTGCAATAATATCACGAGATGGTAAAGAATAACGCATTCCTGGTGTTCCCATAGAAATGCCGTCACTTACTCCAATGGTATTGAAAATCAATCCGATAATATCTTCATTCTTCGTACCTTCTTTGACCAGTTTTGCTAAGTCATTAAGGTGCATGTTACATGGATTACCTTCGTAACCTGTACTTGCAATTCCGACTATAGGTTTAAAAAAATCTTCTTTGGTTAATCCAATGGCATGCAACATGGCTTGAGCAGCTGGTTGCGTTGGATCTTGTGTTACTGTTTTACTGTATTTGTTTAATTCATCCATAGTTTTATTGTGGCAAAAATGATTTGCTAAATCTAAATTACTTGTTATGCTATGTTTAAAGATTTCTATTCCATGTAGCAATCTAAATCCAATGACACTGTCATTTGCTTAAATAACTGATATTCAATTTTTTAAATTAAAATAAATTATGATGTTCAAGTGTGTTAATTTTTTGCATAAAAAAGCTATCGAAAAAGAATATTATAGGAAGTTATTTTAACAAAAGTTGAAATACTAAGTATTAGTAGTGTTACTAATTGTAGCAGGAATAGCATTAAAAACCAAAAAACCCGATTCATCTGAATCGGTTTTTTGATGGTGGTGCCTCTAGTACCACTTTTCATTTTATAACATGTTACCTTGTTTTAACTGAAACTATTTGTAAACCTTATTATAATTGATTTCATAAGGTTTATTGAATAATTTATCTACTTTTGATATAACTATATATAAAGGGTGTGTTGTCCCTTTATTAATTTGTTGTAATTTATGAGTAGAGCTATTCATTCCACTTCTGGAACGATTAAATATAGATTAAAAAGATGTCAATGCTAAAGCAGAAACTTCTATAATCCTAGATTATAGTTTTGGAAGAAATAATCGTCTAAAATTTGCTACAGGATATAAAGTTGCTCCAAAAAATTGGGATAAATCTAACCAAAGAATAAGAGCTGTTTCAACACTTAAGAATAGAGAAACAGTAAATAATGATTTATTGAGGTATTCTTCTGACTTTACCGATCAAGTTTCTAATTTGACCGAAGTGGAAAAACAAAACAGAAAGGTTCTAAAAAGTTTATTAGAAAAAATAATTCGTGATGCAGAGCAAATTAAAATGTTTAGCGATAGAGAAGTTATTGAGTTTAAACAGAAGAAAACTTCGAAGAAAGTTTATGTGCCGTTGCACCCAAGAGTTAAGAAAATTATGATAGATAGCCATAATTACCCCTCCTTCACTATACACGTCTTAAGTTTGTCATTGATTACATTTAACTAATAAAAAGAAAGAACAAAAG
>NZ_JADGDZ010000141.1 GCF_016744625.1 Winogradskyella sp. | reverse complement strand
GAATTAGTCGTTAATATATCTATGTTTTTACCATAACAAGGAGTTCCACCACCTAATGCAAGAACTAAGTGCTGAGAAGAATCAGTAAGTTCTTTTAAATATTCAGTTTCTTTTTTTCTAAAATATATTTCGCCTTTAGTTTTAAATATATTAGAAACAGAGGCTTTTTCTTTATCAACAATATAATCATCTAAATCTAAGAAACTGTAATTTAGCACTGTAGCTAATTCCCTACCTATAGTAGATTTTCCCGATCCCATATATCCCATTAAAACAACAATCATAACGCTTACAAATTGATTATTAAATATCTACACATAACGACAACAAAAAAACGAAAATTTAAATAAAAAAAGTATTGTTTTATTAATTAAACATTTTATATTTGCACCCTCGTTAGAGAAAAACATCATGACCAGTTAGCTCAGTTGGTAGAGCATCTCCCTTTTAAGGAGAGGGTCCAGGGTTCGAGCCCCTGACTGGTCACAAAAAGTTAAGCTGTAAAAAGCTTAACTTTTTTTTTATATTTACTTATCTTTAATGCGCACGTGGCGGAATTGGTAGACGCGCCAGCTTGAGGGGTTGGTGGACATTAGTCCGTGGAAGTTCGAGTCTTCTCGTGCGCACTTTAATTATCTTAATAGTTTTATTGAAAGAAAAGCTATTATATAGTTCAGTTTTTATTTTTTTAATTATATGAATGAGTTTATCAATTTTATAAAAAAATATATCAACCTTTCTCAGGATGCTGAAAACGAAATTACTAACTTAATTTTGACAGAAGAAGTTCCAAAAGGGTACAACTTACTTAAAGAAGGGAAAACATGTGAACGCCTTTATTATATTTTAAAAGGAACTGTTAGAACCTATCATTATCAAAACGGAAAAGATATCACCTATTGGATTTATCCAGAAAATTCAATGATTACATCTTGGCATAGTTATATTCTTAGAAAACCATCATCTGAATATATTGAAACTACAGAAGATTCTATTTTAATTTCAATATCATATAATCAATGGCAAGAGCTCTATTTAAAACATCCAAAGCTAGAACGTTTTGGAAGACTTATTTTAGAAGAGCAAATGGCTTTAATTGATGACTTTTTTAAAGGTTATTATTTTTTATCAGCTAAAGAAAAGTATACTTTATTAACTACTGCATTTCCATCAATAACACAACGTGCTAATCTAGGACACATAGCTTCAATGTTAGGCATCTCCCAAGAAACATTAAGTAGAATTAGAGGAAAATAGAAAGCTTGCTATAATAATGCAAGCTTTCTTTATATAAAATGATTTAAACTGCCTTTAAAATACTCTAACGATATTAAATCCAAAAAACACATCTTCAAACCATTTTCCTTCTGCATTACTAATAAATCCTGGTTCATTAGTTGATTGAGCATTTGAGAACAATAACTGGAAAACATGACCTCCAGTTTCTATGTCTAAACCAAAGGTTAATGGATCATTATAAACAGAGTCTTCATGTCTGCTAAAATTATAAACATAATCTATATTAATTGACATGCGTTTACTTATTTTCATACGACCACCAGCACCTAATGCAATTTGATTATGTTTTTGAAAAGGCTCTAACACTAAATTCTGTCTTACGAATGTTGGTGCTAGCTCAAAAGAAAATTTATTGCTAAAACGTCTAGAAATTAATAACTGAGTTGCATAACTCATCCTATCACCAAATTTTAAAAAAGGATATTGTTCTTTACGCAAATCTGTTCTAATATTAGCTGTAGCATAACCTGTTATATTCACAGGAAACTCTTTAGTCTGTCCTTTTATTTTTGCTTTAATATGCGTTGAGTAAGTTTTTCGAATAGACTCTCTTGCTAATCCAATTTGTATTCCATTATATATACCATAAACCAATTGAATTTTAGTATTTGCATTATCAAAACCAAAAAAAGTAGTTAGGCCATCTTTTAATGTACCAAACCTATGCGATACATACATATACATATCACCTTTTGAAGCTACTTTTGTGGATTGCAAATTTCCAATTTTCATTGCTTTAAAAGCAGGTTGCTCATAAGATTCTTCTTTAGTGTCCTCTTCTAATTCGTTTAATAAGTCGTCTTGAGCAATTAAAGAGTCAAAACTAAAAAATATAATAGAAATGGCTAGTAAATAATTTTTCATCAATTTGTTATTTAATAATAGTTTTGTCTAGTTTTATTTCTTCTAATAGGTCATCGTATCCTATCATCCTTGCTTTAATAGTAATCGTTTGTTTTTCTTGAATGCTTACTATTGCAGTTTTTGTATCTAATTGGCAATAAATACTATTATCTATTGTAATTCCTTTTTCATCTATAGAAGTAATTGTTCCTGTTAACTCTATAACAACACCTTGCCATTTAGTAACATCAGTTTTTACCTTTTCTAAAAAAACTTTTGATGATCCTGAAAATTTAACTTCTAACTCTTCAATCGATTTATGAGGTTTATAAGCATATTTATATGCTGAGAGACCTCCAATAACAATTAATCCAATAACTAATAATGCGATGTTACTTTTTTTCGACAAGCTCATAACACAATTTTAAATTAATAGATTTTGCTATTTTTTTTCTAACAATATTTGGAATATCTATATCAAAATCTTGTGGAGACACATTAAATTCTGAAGTCAAAACAATTTTATTATTCACTTTTTTCACCAGAATTGCAGCTTTAATAAGCTTAGCTTTTCCTCTTACTGTTAATGTTCCATTTAGGGTAAATTCTTTTTCCATATCAGAAAGTTTATCCATTGAATAACTTTCTATCTTACCTATAAATGTGGCTTTAGGAAATTTATCAGAATCCATATAATTTTCATTAAAATGCTCTTCCATTAAAGCAATTTCAAAATGAAAAGCCTTAACAAAAAGTAAAGCTGCTATATCACCTGTTTTAGTATTTAGTATTGCTGTGGTGCTTTCATTTTTAGCTTCAACAGACTCAAAAGCTTCTACGGAAGCTTTAAATTCGGTTAAACCTGTTTTAGTAAAATATTTTTGTGCAGAAGCACTTAATGACAAAATTAAAATAGATACTAATATTATGTTTTTCATAATTTATACTTTATTGTTCTAAAAGACCATCAGTTATCCATTTATCCATAATCTGACGTATCTCTAGAGATAACACGCCTTGTGATGGCATTGGATTTGATAGATTATTCATTCTTTGAATTAAATTTCTTTGTTCAGCTGCCGTTTTTGTGTTTTGGTAATTCGATAAATCTAAACCATCACTTGGAGAATTTCCTCCATGGCATGTAATGCAATTATTATACATAATTCCATCTACATCAGATTGATAAGAAACTGTTCTCATTAAGGGTGGCAACAAAGAAACATCACCTTGATCGATAATTGCTGTTGTACAATTTTGCATTAATAAAAGTGTAGTTACTGCAAGTATGCTATTACTAATTTTGTATTTCATAAGTCTCAATTTTCTACAGTTATGTTATTAATCGTTAATTGGTGCTGGCCTTCTGGAGTAATGGTGATGGTTTGGTTGGCGTGCGTAATATCGCCTTCCGAGATATAGCCGTCTTCATTAATATCTGCCGTAATATTCACATTATATTGGCCTGGATGTAAATAGGTGATTAAGAATTGAGATTCACCAGCTGTTAATTCTGAAAACAGTAATATTGAATTGAATGCCGATTCATCTGAGACAAAATAACCATACTCATCTGTTAAAGGAGCCTTTGACAGAAACACCGTAAGTGACTTACCCTCTATTTCTGGATTAATTTCTATATCTATCTGTAAAAGCGCTAAATATGGATGTTGATCTATTCTCCAAGGATCGCCAGATTCATAAGCTAAATCAAACACATCATTTTGAGCTGATTGAGCTAAAAATGTTGCCGATTGAGCTTCTGCATCGCCTGGATTAACATATAAATTTTCTTCTACAAACCCTTCAGAGAAATCCCATGCTGGTGTATTTTGCGGAAATCCAACTTCTTGTGCTGCTGTTTGTGCTAAATCCAAATTACTTTTCTTGCCTTTAAAAGTCATATGTCTTGACGCAGGAGCTTGCACTCCTAATCGACTTGTATAAGCATTAAAATAGAGACTATCTTGTTTAAATCTTAATTCCATAAACATGGTGTTAGCACCACCTCTAGAATCTACAAATCGAAAATATTTTCCATTGTTGTTATCCTCGATTTTATCCATAACAAAATAACTCGTTCTATAGATACCACTTAACACTCCACCATTTCTCGCCATAATAGTTCGTTTCCCTTTAAAATCTGTTACAAAAAATGAAGTAAATAAATTCCCCATAGAACCACCTTCAAAAATGCCATGAATCTGTGATGGCGAATTTGCTCGATAATCAAATGCAAAAAAATCGTAATCATCTGCGATAACTCTGTTTCTACCAACCCAATGCCCTTGCATTTTATCTAAAAAATCAAAACCATCTACATTAATATCAATAGGATTTACTTCTGTTGATAAAGGAGGGTTAGGATTTGTTCCTCCTGTAGGTCCAGCTATATTTCTAATATCGTCTGTATTGCAATTTTGCAGCATAAAAAACACTACCAATGCGCTTAAAAAATATGTTGTTTTTTTAATCATGTTTCTATTTAATTTTGAATTCTTATCCATAGTTCTTTTAAGGGTTGATGCATTATAAATGTGGTCACTTCTAACGTGTCTTTACTTAATAAATTAAGAGTTACCATCTCTTTAGACTCATTCTTTTTTGTGGCTCCTGAAACAGCATCAACAAAGACGCCTTTTTTTTCTTTAAGGTTATTAAAAAAATAATTTTTAGGTTTTCCTTCTTCATATTTATAAACCGTTGTATCATCATTATAATAGAGTACTTGTCCTTTAATACTATTATCTTCTTCAATAATATTGCAAGTAGCTTTATAAAACTTGCTATCTACTTCCCAAGTACCTATAATTGGATTGTTCTTTTTAACACAAGAAAAAGCAAGCATTAAGAACATTAATAAAAAAGCTTTTTTCATTTGAATAATTTATGGGACAAATCTAAATGCGATTCAAGATTTTTTTTTTTGACCTATGTCAAAATCATAATTAAGAGTGAATTTTTTATTTTTTGATTTAAGTCAAATCAATATTTCAAACCAGATAATAGATTTGCAATACTTAAAACTTAAAACAAAACCTTTAGTTGCTAAATTTTATGCGCTTTATGGTCAGAATAACGACAACCTAGTTGTGATGGGTGGTTATGGTGTTA
>NZ_JADGDZ010000140.1 GCF_016744625.1 Winogradskyella sp. | reverse complement strand
TTAGATGAAATAGGAAGAGGAACTAGTACTTATGATGGTATTTCTATTGCTTGGGCGATTAGTGAATATTTGCATGAGCATCCTGCAAAACCAAAGACGTTATTTGCGACACATTATCACGAGCTTAATGAAATGACTGAAACTTTTAGTAGAGTTAAAAATTTTAATGTCGCTGTAAAAGAACTAAAAGATAATGTGCTTTTTGTAAGAAAGCTGGTTGAAGGTGGAAGTGAACATAGTTTTGGTATTCATGTGGCAAAAATGGCAGGTATGCCACAACAAGTGATTAGAAGAGCTAATAAAATCCTCTCTAAATTAGAGAAATCACATTCTAGTGAGGAGTTGACTGATAAAGTGAAAACACTGAAAGATGATTTGCAACTAAGCTTTTTTAATTTAGATGACCCTTTATTAATAGAAATAAAAGACGAAATTTTGCAGACTGATATTGATACACTAACACCAGTTGAAGCCTTGATGAAACTCAATGAAATCAAACGAATGTTGGTAAAGAAAAAGCAAGCCTAAAAGTTTTTTTATTTATTTATAAAAAAGGCTTTGCTTTTATAAGAAATATTTTAAATTTGCATCCGCTTTAAAAGCGAAATAGTTCTTTTAAAAACTGCGAAAGTAGCTCAGGGGTAGAGCATCACCTTGCCAAGGTGGAGGTCGTGGGTTCAAATCCCATCTTTCGCTCTATTCATTAATATATACCAATTTGATTACGTCAATGTAATCAAGATGCTGAAGTGGTGGAATTGGTAGACACGTTGGACTTAAAATCCAATGTCCATTAGGACGTACGGGTTCAAGTCCCGTCTTCAGTACTTCATGGGACAAATCAGAATTATTTGATTTGTCCCTTTTTTTATTCCTTTTCAAACCCTTGTTAATACTAGAAATTTTTAAAAGTATCGGATTGATGTCTTCGGTTCGAATCTCTTGATTCTTAAATTGGAACTTTTCAGGGAAGATTGAACCCAAGAGTTTTCTTTTGTTGTCTATCTCTGATGAAATAAACAGAGAATCAATCCCATTGAGCTTTTTTAAGCCTTCTTTGTAAGTGTTTATAATATCCTTGGTTTTATTTTGCTGTGTTTCCTTTTCTTTTAATTCTGCGAAAATATTTTCATAGCGATCCTTTGCCTTAAAATAGCCGTCCCTATCAATATCCCCATCGATATATAGATCTTGAAGCTTGATAATCTTATCCTCTAGGTTTTTAACTGTGTTGTAATGTTTGGGACTTAAACGGTTTAGTTTCGTTTGATTAGTTATGCGCTCTTTAATCATTGCAAATAATAATTGCTGTGCGTTTTGGTTCAATGAGATACTGCCTAAAAAACTTTGGAACCATTTTTCTACATCTTCTGCTTTATATCTCGTATTACAAGGTTTTGAACAGTGATAGTAAGAATAATATTTTGAACGTCCTTTAGAGGCACTAGCTAATAATGGATTGTTACATTTTGGACAGAGCACAAAATCTTTTAAGGGGGATTTATCGTTTATCTTTTTATGAGTTCTACCATATTGGGTCTTTTTGCCATCAATGATACTTTTAACTTTTTTATATATTGCTTTGGTTATTAAAGGCTCATGAATACCATTAACGACCATCTCTTTTTCATCTTCATAGGCGCTAATATAAATATCCCCACAATAAATCGGATTCCTTAAAATACGTGCAAAAGCTGATTTACTTGTCTTGAATCCTTTTTTGAGCAATTGTCCCAATACTTCCTTTTGTGAGTATATGCCAGAAGCCATTAATTCAAAGGCCTCTTGGATGAACACAGCATCCTGATTAGGTATTAGAATAGGCTTTTTACTATCATCTCTACCCATACTATACCCTTTTGGAGGCGAAACTACATAACGCCCTTCTTTGAAAGCACGTCTCATACCTGCTTTTACGTTTAAAGACCGTCTGTGATTTTCAACCTCTGGCATAGACAAATAAACAGCTAGCATCAGTCCTTGTTCTGGGACAGATAAATCCAAGGGCTGTTCTATGGCGTTTACCATAATTCCTAAATCTCTAAAGGAGTTGATCATATTATAAGACTCCATCGTATTTCTGGAAAAACGGTCCCATTTAATAAACAATAACTTATCGATTAATTTTGTGTTCTTCTTGCAGTAAGTAATTAGCTTTTTAAATTCGGGACGTTTAAAAGTTTTTGCTGAATGATCTTCTTTAAACAGTTCAAATACATTAAGATTGTTTAGTTTACAATAGTTTAAAAGTTTTTGTTCTTGATCTCTTAGAGAGAACCCTTTATCTGCTTGCTCATCAGTAGATACTCTTACGTATAAAACAACATTCTTCATAGCTTAACTGTTTAAATGGGTTAAATTGTGGCACATCATGTCTGATATAACCTCTAAAAGACTCATAATTTCTTTAATTTCTATGTCCGTATAAGGACTTTTATTTTTTTTGTTTAAAATACATTTTGCATCATTAAAATTCATGTTTTCCAATAGTGCCTATAAGAAGCTTTCAATACTTGTTATATAACTTTTGGAGGATTATGAGCTAGGGGTTTCCTAGGTCTACTTTTTGTTTTATGGTATTGTTAACCACTAAATGTTTATTGTTTCTGTATATAACCTCAGCACGTTGATATTCCTTGAGGCCTAATACTTTTCTTAAATCTACTGCAGCTTGTCCCAATACCTGTTCATTGGAACTACTCTCGATAGTTATTTGGTTGTCATTGTTTTTATGGATGATAATTTTATCAAAGTCTCTAGATTTTAGCATGTTTAAAATCTTAATCTCTGAGGGAGAATATAAGCCAAAGTGCTTTGAGTGTGTCTTGTCCTGAAATATGGCTACAGGTTAAAATTGAATTAAGCTGATACTTTATATACCATATTTGGTGTTTTATAATCTAAAGATAAATGTAACCTTACTTCATTGTATAAATTAATTGCATTTTTTGCAGCTCTCTTTGCGTGACTCACGTTATCAAAGGTTTGGTCTAAATAAAATTCATCTTTCAAGATGCCGTTTACACGTTCAGCCATTGCATTTTCATAACAATGATTTTCTTCGGTCATACTAATATCTATCTTTTTTCTTTTGAGTATTTGTGTGTATACATTGCTACAATATTGAATTCCTCTGTCTGAATGATGAATAAGTTGTTTAATGTTTTTAGCTTGATATATTGCCTTATTAAGTGCTCTTACACAACCTTTCAATTCTAAGCTATCACTAATATCATAACCAACTATTTTCCTAGAATGCATATCTGTAATTAAAGCCAAGTAACAAAAGCCTTTAACGGTTCTAATATAAGTTATGTCACTAACTCAAACTTGGTTAGCTCTAGTAACTTCTATGTCTTTTATAATGTTATTGTATTTATAAAAACGATGATACGAATTGGTTGTTCTTGTACTGGTTTTTCTTCTAAGTGTTAGCATTCTGTGTTTTCTAAGCAGATTAAATAAAGTATCTCTACCCACTTTAATGTTAGCTTTAGTAAAATCTATATCTAATGATTTTACAAGTTTTCGCACACCTTCTCTAGGAAGGGATTTGCGTCTTTTTCTAACAATGTTTAAAATCTGTTGTTCTAGTTTTAAACGCATATCAGCTCTAGATTTGTATTTATAATACGCATCACGTTTAAGTCCAAAACAATAAGTTATAGTCGTTAGAGAAGCAAATCCCTTAGATTTCTCTTTAGCTTTGATTAAGGCTTTATACTTAACTTTTTTTTTAGTTCGGCAATAGATTTATAACCTAAATCTTCAGCAGCTACTTCTAAATAGGATTCTTCTACCATAGCATCGAGATCCTTTTTAAGTAGTAGTTTTTTAAGCTGTTCAATCTCTTTTTGAAGTGCCTTAATTCTAGATATTTCGTCTTTAGTTTCCACTTTTACTCTGGTGTTCATTAAGTCTTTACGATTATACTTTTTAATCCACACATTTACTGTTGTAGGTGCAATAGAGTAGAGTTTACAAAGTTCACTCTTTGTGTGTTTTCCGACTGTAAGTTCGGCTAAAATTTTTAATTTAAAAGGTTCACTGTAACGTCTAATTACTTTGTCATTTCTATACATAATGTTTAAAATTATGTAGCCTTATTTCAGGAAATTACACGCAGGCAATTACATGCCAACGGTCTTGTATATGGAAAGTTGCGGGTTTGCGTGCGAGGAATTTCCGAAGGAAATTCAGACGTAGCAAACGTGCAACGACCTTTAGTTTAGCCTAAAATAAGCAATTTTTTATATACGGTGTTGTATGCAGTAATTTTATTCACTTATTAATAGTGAAATTTCATAATTACTTTTGTTCAAAGTAAATTTAATTGTTTCATTAGAATGATTGAGAATCTTTAAATCTCCTAAATCAAATTCTTTATGGTGATTTGGGCACAATAATAAAATATTCTCAAGAGTTTCATTTCCTCCTTCACTTTTTGCTTTTATATGTGCAGCTTCTATATATTTAGTTCCGTCTTTTTTCTTGATATGTTTTCCGCAAATTTGGCATTCATTATTTCTCAATAATTTTATTAATGCAATAGCTTTATTATCTCGTTTATATTTTTTTTGATTTACGTAGACTTCTTCCGTTTCTAATTCAGGTAGATTGTCTAATTCAGCCTTTAAGTCATTTTTTGATTTTTCTTTGAATAAATCTATGATTTCAGTTTGTTCAATCTCGTCTTGTTGGTTGTTGGTTAATTGAATTCTAGATAATTCTAAATACTTTCCATAGATTTTTCTAAGCGTTATTTTAGAATCTCCCGTTGTAAGAATGTAGTCAATATGTTTTTTTAATCCAGATAATGAGATTGATAATTGTTTGTTTCCATAATCTCTTTTAATACATTCTAAAAAACAAGAAAAGTATGCTACAGAAACTGTTCTTTTAAATAAAACTCCATTGAATAATTTTGGATAAACTTGTCCAATTATAATACTTGCAGAACCTTTATTCATATTGATTTTTGAATAAAGTTGATTAATTCCTTCTGATTTAGTTATTTCTCCTTCTAATACTTTTTTTGAAACTAAATAAGTTATTTCTTCATTGCTCATAACTGGTAGTTCGGGTGTTTCTGGTTATTGCATACAACGTCCACTGTGTATGGCGTAGTGAGGCGCGCCTCACGGATAGCCATAATTGCGCCTCATTCGCTATACATTTCTTAAGTTTGTCATTGATTGCATTTAACTAATAAAAAGAAAGAACAAAAGAGAGAAATAAGATTAGTATACACGGTGAAGCATTAGAC
>NZ_JADGDZ010000139.1 GCF_016744625.1 Winogradskyella sp. | reverse complement strand
AGAAAACATCGCTAAGCGGTTAATGCTATTTAAGAACATACCTAATAAATTATTAAATTTTTAAGATTTTTTAATTTTATTGTCCGTTTTAATATGAAGTTTTAATATTTATCCTCAAATCTTGTCATGTTTTATAGTATTTCGTCTATGGTTTAGTACCTAACAACTAACATATGTTTAATGAAGATGCCTTCAATAACATTACTTTATGCAAAAAACCGAAGCATAACATCGGTTTCTTTATTTATATGTGTATATGCCTTCGTTCCTTTCCACAGAAGCAAAGCACAACTGCGTCAATTATAGACATCATATTTCTAAATCTGAGTAGATTATATGGTTAAGGTATAAAAAACGTAATTAAATCATTAAAAAATCACATATTAAGAACTGCTCATAGTAATATTATTTGTTATACTAGATTTCTTTATATTATAAGTTATAACCTTAAATAAACATAAAAAAAGCCACCCAATTGGTGGCTTTTTACTATATAAAGATTAATTAAAACCTTATTGCTTAATCACTCGGATTGTTTTAGTAATGTTAGCAATAGTTACTTTAACAAAGTAAGTACCAACTTGTAAGTTAGACATGTCTAAATCACTATCAACAGTATTAGGAGTAGCTCTTAATACTTCTTGACCTAGCATGTTATACATTGTTACATTCTCAATAGTATTTTGAGCATTTAATGTTAACGTATTCTTAACCGGGTTAGGATAGTATGTAAATGCTGCTTCGTTATCTACAGTATCTAAACCTAATGTTGCGCTATATGCAGAAATTGAGAAAGGCTCAAAATCATCTCCTCCAGATTCCCAAACTCTAACATAAATCGTAGAAGCAGGTGTAAGACCAGTTAATGATAAAATAGAAAACAAACCAGTTGAATCATCATCATCACATTCAATAGAAGTAAGCGAACCACAAGTTCCACTAAAAGCTTCAATTAATGAATCAAAACCTGTATCTCCTGTTCCAGCATCTGGACCAGTTTCTATTGTTATATCACCACTAGCAGGCACTACAATTGAGTACCATACTCCAGCTCCATTTAACCCACAACCATTTGGTTCTGCATCAGCAGTGGCAGCAGTTACTGTACCATCAACTGGGTTATCTGCATATACACCTCCAGGTGTTAACGCAATGGCACCAGAACAATCATCATTTGAAGGAGGTAACATCTGTAACCACTCAAATGGTCCGGCCCAAGTACTAAATGAACCACCACAATCAGTTCTTACATAAAACTCATAAGAATCACCATCTGTTAAACCAGTAAGTGACGTTGGATTACTTGCAGTAGCAGTACCTGCTGCAGCTGGCGCGCCAGTTCCTGGAGCTTGTACAACATATTCCCAAGCTGTTGCAGCTGGTGTGTTATTTTCATCCCAAGAGATATCAGCTTCTGTTGCAGAAATCACCGAAACAGATAAATTACTTGCTGGTAAACAACTTAATTCTTGTATACAAAAATTATCAGTTGTTAATGTTTGGAAACTATCTTTCCAGATCGCTAACTTATATACTGAACCTGGTGTTAAACCTATTAAGTCATTTGAAGCTCCCATAGCAGCACAAACTAATTCAGTTCCCCCACAAGCATCTAAAACTACATATTCGTTACTAGCTCCTGAATTACTAATTGTTACTCCACCAGAAGCTGGTGCCGTAAACTCATACCAAAGACCTCGATTATCTCCCGTAGCATCACATGTACCTGTACCTCCAATATTAGGAGCGGTAGCAAAATCTATTGTAATTGGAGTAGCAGTTGAACAATCTGTTTCTACTGTTGCTGCTATAGGCAAACCACAACCAGAACCTGGTCCTGTTAGAGTTGTAAATGAAAGTGGACCAGCCCATGTACTAAATCCATTTGCATCACAATTAGAACGTACATAAAAATCGTAATCTGTACCAGCAGTAAGTGTAACTCCTGAATTAGCAGATGAAACAACACCGCTTCCAGAAGCAATAGAAGTTGCTGTACCTGGTGTAAAACCAGATGCACCAAATTCAAATTCAACTCCTAGAGTAGCTCCAACATCATTTGTCCAAGAAACAGTAGCTTCAGTATCAAGAATAGTATCTGCAATAAGTGCCGTTGGCTCTATACAAGTAGGTGGTGCGACACAACTTACATCCATTGTATATGCTCCTGCATTTGCTAAGTAACCATGTACTAACACATAATAATCTGTACCAACTGTAGTTGTAAAAGTAAGTAAAGATGTTGTTCCTGTTCCCCCATCATCATCACCAGCTACACATACAAGCGCTGCACAAGATCCTTCAAAGACTCTAATTTTTGTATCAAACGTAGATGCGCTTAAATCTAAAGTTACATCATCTCCTGTGCTACCCATAGCTGCTGCTCCATCATTTGAATTAGCACCAGTAAATGAATACCATACTGCTCCTCCAGTGCCTGCTGTTGTAGTACAAGTTCCTGGATCTGGAGATTCTGCACTTGCAGGAGTTGTATTACCAGTATATTGACCACCACAAGAAATTGCTTCTGCACCCGAACAATCATCATTTGCAGGTACCATCCAAGTTGTAAATGTTTGTTCTACACAGCCTGTTGCAGGACCAACTGAATTAGAAGGCGTTATCGTAACATAATATGTAGTACCATCAGTTAATGCCCCAACATTAGTTGTTAAAACATTAGCTAGAGTCGCTGAATATACATCTGATAAACCCGAAGCAGTTCCTACAATTACATCGTAGTTATCTGCTGCTCCTGTTGCCGCATTCCAAGAAATATCTCCCGCAGGATCAACATCTGTAGTTACGTCTAGATTTGCATCACAATCTGGTGGGCTAGACAGTGTAAATGTAACACTTAAATCTATATCAAAGAAAATAGTATCTGCACCATCTAAATCGTTAGACGTTATTGTCATTGAGGTAAACCCAGTTACATCTAAACCTGTAAAATCTGCATCACAACCTTGAATACTAGTACCATCAGCTACACCACCTGTTACAGCTAAAATAAAATCGTACCAGTTACCACATTGTGCAGTACTACCAGTAGCAGTATTATAATGACTTGTAAAAGTACCTAATGATATTGCCGTAATTGGATCTGCTCCATTTACAGTAATATCGGTATCGTTAATAGTTAAAACCGTAGGCGCTGAATCTAGCCCAGAGGTTCCAAAATTTTGATTTACTTGCGAAAAACCAAAAGTGGTCAATGCCAAGCATAAAATTAGTAATGTAATTTTTTTCATATGAAAAATGTGTTTTAAGTTAGTAATCTTTTAAAAATATGCCATTTAATTACAATTACAATACAAGAGTTAAGCAAATCGATAAACAACCAAATTTACCGATAAACCACTTATTTATAATTATTTATACTTTAGGAATAAAATAGTTTCTAATTTCTATTATAAGGGATATAAATGACAATGAAAAGTCTTCAGTTGTATAAATGAGAGTAGAGTTTTATGGTCTTATTATTTTATGACCACTTAAATTAAATCGATCAGTATATACATTTAATATATATATACCACTCGTCAAAGCGCCAGTATTAAATTCGAAGCTATTTGAATTTACTTTATACTCATTAATTTTCTGCCCTAATAAATTAAATAATTCAATTTTACGGATCACCTCTTCAGAGCTAACATTAACCGTATTATCTTTAGGCTTTATATAAACTTGTATTTTATCTGCGTTTTCAAATTCTTCAATAGATAAGGTAGAACCCTCTACAATTTCTAAAATTTGATTTGATGCTACGTTATAAAAAATATCTTCTGTACCACTTAGCCACTTAACTTTTACATAATCAACACTACTACTACTGCCTAAACCAAAAATTTCTCTTAAGGAGTTTTGCCCTAAATAGCTTTCACCACACATAATGTGTCTATACTGTTTATTACCATTTATTGATATTTCAATCACAGAACCGATACCATCTTTATTACTTGTAACACCTTCTAAATCTATCGTAAGGTAATTATTCGTTGTACTTGTTTGATTATTCCACACAAAAGGAGCCACACCATAATTATTCATTACAACAATATCTGGTTTACCATCATTATTTAAATCACCAACAACATTCCCATAGCTTCTTTCGTCACTATCAGCAAAACCAATGTTTTGGGGTTGTGTAAATGTTTCATCAGACATATTATCATAGAATACTGATAAAACTGAACCGTCAACAGAACCATCATAAGTACAATTTACATACAAATCTAAATCTCCATCATTCTCAGCATCAAAAAAGACACTTCCCCAAGCTAAACATTCTAGGAAAGTACCAGATGATAAAGCTATGTCTGTAAATGTTTTATCTCCGTTATTTTTATAAAATATATTTCCGATTGTACTCTCACTAACATTAGAAGCAGAATTAGTTAAATAAATATCCATAAAACCATCTGAGTTAAAATCGTCTATGGTAACACACATAGCATCCATTGTTACTCCAGTCCCAGAATAAGTACTGATATCTTCAAACGTGCCATCTCCAGTATTTAAATAAAGAAAATTAGGTTCAAACTTATCATTAGAAACATAAAGGTCTTGAAAACCATCGTTGTTAAGGTCAAAAAAACCAGAGCAAAATGTTAGAGCTGGCGTATTTGTTAATCCAGAACTATCTGTTGCATCAGTAAATGTACCATCACAGTTATTTAAATAAAAACGATTGGTTATTTCATCAGGTCCAGGATTTATAATCCGGTTAGATATATAAACATCTAGACATCCATCGTTATTTACATCTCCCCAAGAAGCGCCAAAGGTAAACTCATTTATTAAAGGGAAACCGGCAGAAGCAGTTACATTTATTAAACCTGTAACTGTTTTTTCATATAATCGGTTACCATTAGTGTCACTTGTTACAAAGAGGTCTTTGTCACCATCATTATCAAAATCTACCCAATTTACAGCTCTAGTTCTATATGTTATTGGCGGACTGATTAATGTCTCTTCAAAAAACAAGCCTACAAAATTCTTATAAAATCGTAATGGCACACCATCACCCGAAGCTAATGTTATATCATCATATCCATCACCATCATAATCAGCAAAGCTTAAACCAGATCCATTTGGTGATCCTCCTGTGTGCTCTGTTAAACCTATATTACTTGCCTCGTCAGCAAAATATATCTGAGCATTTATTATACTTATTGAAAGTGAAAGCAGGATAAACAAAATGCGTTTCATTGTAGTAATTTTTTTTAGCAAGATAAAAAAAAGCAGTTATACTATATATAGTAGCTGTCT
>NZ_JADGDZ010000044.1 GCF_016744625.1 Winogradskyella sp. | reverse complement strand
CTCTATAGTTGAGCTATTAATATTTATATAAATTATAGGTGATTCTTTGGCTTCAGTTTTTTGTAAAACGGTATCGATTAATATGCTCGATGAATGTTTATAAACAAATTCCCCAAAGGTTTCAAAAATATAATTGTTGATATTCACATAAGGGACATAAACATTGATACTATCATTTATTGCGATATCATCTTGAGTTATAAAATCTGTCCTCAGAATTTTAGAATTAAATTTTAAGTAATCCGCTTTGTGGTTTTCGTTGTATAAAGTTTTAGGAACCAATGTAGCTAGCTCGTTTTGATGTATAACTAACACAGCATCAAAATCTTCAGAAAACACAGTATTACTGCTTAGTTCTGCTTTTAAACGGTTAAGTACATCAAATGGAGTTAACTTTTGCTCAAAGTTAACTGTTTTTAGAAATTCAATGGTATTAGAAGTTCTATTTAGAATGCAAAAAGAAAGCCCATTCAAATGAATTTGAATGGACAACTCTTTAATACTATTTTTAGTCAAAATTACTGTTTATTAGAAAGGTCTTTACCCCAATTTCCATTGGTGTTAACTTCTTCCATAGACCCAATTTTTACAGAAGGTCCTTTTACACCTGCAACAGAGAAAGCTTGTTTTTCTTTTTCTATTAAATATTTTTCTTGACCATCTAAAACTAAAGCTTTATCGACGCTAGCTTCAAATACTGAGATGTCATCTAATTTTCCTGCTTTTAAAGTGAACTTAGCTCCTTCTTTTCCAATACCAACATTCATCATACTTTTATAACGATCACTTCCTTTAAATAGAGAATCCTTTACAGAGTAGAAACTTAAGGTATCAATTAATGTTATTGTTTTCATCGTCTCTACACCACCAAATGCACGCGTTCTTTCTTCGTCTAATACTAAAGTATCACGTCTTTGTGTAATTGGCACTTCTCCCTTATCAACAAAATCTATTAGTTTATCAAAACTACCAGCAAATTCACCATTTACCTCTTTGTATGCTAATTGTGAGTCTCTAACGTCTATTAGACGATCTATAACAACTTTATAGCGCTCTACTTTAAGTTGGTTAAATTTAATTTCTTGGTAAACAGAATTAAAGGTCATATAACCTAAGAATATAATTAATGCCCAAAGCGCAATATTAATGATTGGCTTTAATTTTTTTGGCACAAATTTGTCAATTAACCAAACAATACCAATGGTTAATAATATAATGACTACAATTGCAATAATTACGCTTAACATATTTTATTTTATTAATTAGGTCTTACGCAAATCTACAATTTTTTTTTGTTCGTTAAAACTATCTAAATGAAAATCATTCAAAATAAACAACTTGATTGATATGCGTCGTTTTAAAATATAGAATAATGCTATATTGCTTCATATTTATTTCTGAACTCATTTAAAGTTTTTGTGTTTAACCGAAAATGAGGTGAAATTTGTTTATATGAGTTATTTTTTGAAAGTCATATCGAGTTGCGAGTAAGAAAAGTAGTGTAATATAAATGAGTTTGAATCATTTTTTAGGAAATAGAAAACTTAAAATTGAGTTCTTATGATTTCTAATGCTTCTGCATTCTATTCCTTATTAAAATCTAAGTTTCCATTCGCACCAACTTCTAAACAAGATATGGTGTTAATGCAATTGTCTCAATTCATTTTTGATACAAATAAGAATTCAATTTACTTGCTCAAAGGATATGCTGGTACTGGTAAGACAAGTATTATAGGAACAATAGTTTCAAATCTATGGGAAGCAAAAAAGAGTGCCGTTTTATTAGCACCAACTGGTAGAGCAGCAAAAGTGATTTCTAATTATTCTAAGAAAGAAGCTTTTACGATTCATAAGAAAATATATTTCCCGAAGAAAGAAAAAGGTGGAGGTGTAAAATTTGTTATGCAACCAAATAAACATAGAAACACCATCTTCATAGTTGATGAAGCGTCAATGATACCAGATACTCCTTCAGATTCTAAATCTTTTGAAAGTAATTCTTTATTAGACGATTTAATGACATACGTCTATTCTGGTCATCAATGTAAACTACTTCTTATAGGAGATAAAGCACAGTTGCCACCTGTGAAATCTGATTTAAGTCCAGCTTTAAATGAAAACAAATTAAGCCTTAATTATAATAAAGATGTCATTGGTATTGAGTTAGATGAAGTTGTGAGGCAAGAACAAGATTCAGGTATTTTAGAAAATGCCACAGAACTAAGATCGGTTTTAGAAACCACTATATATGAAAGTTTTAAGTTTAATGTCAATCCATTTAAAGATATAGTAAGGCTAATTGATGGTTATGAAATTATGGATGCTATTAATGATGCTTATAGTGACGAAGGTTACGAAGAAACTGCCATAATAGTTAGAAGTAACAAACGTGCCAATGCCTACAACCAACAAATTCGTCAGCGTATATTATTTAATGAAAGCGAATTATCTGCTGGAGACTATTTAATGGTGGTTAAGAATAATTACTTCTGGATTAAACCAACAACTGAAGCTGGTTTTATAGCCAATGGTGATATTATTGAAGTACTCGAAATTTTCAGCATTAAAGAATTGTATGGTTTTAGATTTGCAGAAGTTAAAGTGAAAATGGTAGATTATCCAAAGATGCGACCATTCGAAACTGTTTTACTTCTTGATACGATAGATGTAGAAAGTGCATCTTTGAGTTACGATGAATCTAATAGATTATATCAAGAAGTTTCTAAAGACTATGAAAACGAAAGTAATTATAAACGCTTTTTAGGAGTAAAAAACAACAAATTCTTTAATGCTTTACAGGTAAAGTTTTCTTACGCTATAACTTGTCATAAGTCTCAAGGTGGTCAATGGAATACAATATTTGTAGAACAGCCTTATTTGCCAGAAGGGATGAATAGAGATTACATTCGTTGGTTATATACAGCCATAACACGTGCAAAAGAGAAACTTTATTTAATTGGATTTAAAGATGACATGTTTACTGAAAATGATTTAAATTAGAAGTATGACAATGGAAACAATCTTAAGTATATTTTTAGGAATAGGACTAGCAGCCTCAGTTGGTTTTAGAGTCTTTTTACCTTTGTTTGCTTTAAGTTTAGCAGCATATTTTAATGTTTGGGAACTTAATGAGTCTTGGTTATGGATTGGTAGTACAACCGCTGTAATCACTTTGGGTATTGCGACTTTAGTAGAGATTGTAGCTTATTATATGCCAGTTGTGGATAATCTTTTAGATACCATTGCTATTCCTTTAGCGACCATTGCAGGCACAGCAGTTATGGTGTCAACCGTTGCAGATTTAAGTCCTGTAATCACATGGGCTTTAGCTATAATTGCAGGAGGAGGTACTGCTGTGGCTGTAAAGAGTTCAGCGAGCGCAACACGATTGGGTTCAACAGTTTCTACAGCAGGTTTAGGGAATCCTTTGGTGTCTACAGTTGAGACTGGTACGTCTATTGTCATGTCTATTGTTTCTATTTTTTTGCCAATAGTGGCTATTATTTTGGTTATATTCATCTTTTATATTGTTTTCAAACTCTATAAAAAGTTAAAACCAAATAAGTCGAAATCATCCTAAAACCGTATTTTTGAATTCTCTAACCACACATAGATGAAGATAATTTCCATGATTCCTGCACGTTATAGTGCGTCTCGATTTCCAGGTAAATTGATGCAAAATTTAGCAGGAAAATCTGTGATCTTAAGAACGTATGAAGCTACTGTAGCTACAAAACTTTTTAGTGAAGTTTATGTAGTAACTGATAGTGATATTATCTATGATGAGATTGTGAATAATGGTGGTAAAGCCATTATGAGCAAAAAGGAGCATGAATCAGGAAGCGATAGAATCGCTGAAGCCGTTGCTGATGTAGATTGCGATATTGTAGTGAATGTGCAAGGAGACGAGCCGTTTACAGAGCGAGAGAGTTTACATAAAGTTTTAGAAGTGTTTAGAGATGATGTCGATAAAGAAATTGATTTGGCATCTCTTATGGTAGAAATTACGGATTGGGATGAAATTAATAATCCAAATACGGTCAAAGTTATTGTAGACCAGAATAACTTCGCTTTATATTTTTCTCGTAGCCCAATTCCATTTCCAAGAGATAAAAGTGTTGGGACTCGCTATTTTAAGCATAAAGGTATTTACGCCTTTAGAAAAGATGCAATATTAGATTTTGCTGTTTTACCAATGCAGTTTATAGAAGCTTCAGAGAAGATAGAATGTATTCGGTATTTAGAATACGGAAAGCGTATAAAAATGGTTGAAACAGAAGTACAAGGAGTAGAAATAGATACACCAGAAGATTTAGAAAGAGCAAAGCGTTTGTGGAAATAGATTATAAAAACATAAAAGTAATAGGTTTCGATGCTGATGATACGCTTTGGGTTAATGAAACTTATTTTAGAGCGGCAGAAGAGGAAGCAGGCAGATTGTTATCGCGTTATGAAACACCTAATAAGATAGATCAGGAGCTTTTTAAAATGGAAATAAAAAATCTTCCAACCTATGGTTACGGAGTAAAGGGTTTTGTGTTATCTATGATAGAACTTGCGGTAGAATTATCTAATGGTACGGTTTCTAATGAAGTTATATCCAAAATGCTTAATATTGGAAAGGATATGATTCATAAGCCTATAGAATTGCTTGATGGAGTAGAAGATGTACTTAAAGCTTTATCTAAAGATTATAGACTAATTGTCGCAACAAAAGGAGATTTATTAGATCAAGAACGAAAGTTAGAAAAATCTGGTTTGATAGATTATTTTCATCATATTGAAGTGCTCAGTGAAAAGCAAGACGAAAATTATAAAAAGCTTTTAAAGCATTTAGATATAAAGCCTTCAGAATTTTTAATGATAGGGAATTCATTAAAGTCAGATATTTTGCCATTAGTAAATATTGGTGCAGAAGCTATACATGTTCCATTTCATACAACTTGGGAACATGAAAAAGTGACAAAAAAAGAAACTAACGGAGCAGATTACAAAACGGTAAATAGTTTAACTGAAATTATAACATTTTTAAAATGAAGGTTCTAAATTTAGAAACTTGGAATCGTAAGAAACTTTACAAACATTTTGCACAACTAAAAGATCCATATTTTGGTGTTGTAATTCCGTTTGATGTTACAAAAGCATATCATTTTGCCAAAGAAAATAAGATAAGCTTTTTTGTAAAGTATTTACACGATTGTATGAAAGCGATTAATACAGTAGATAATTTACGTTACAGAATAATAGAGGGTAAAGTTGTTGAGTATAATGTTATACATGCTTCAGCAACACTAATAAGAGAAGATAAAACCTTTGGGTTTTCATTCATTGAATACAATGAAGATTTAAATGTTTTTATAAATAATTTTAAAAAAGAAAAAATAAGGATTCAAAACTCAGATGATTTATACCCACCAGTAAATGGGCTAGATTGTATTCATTGCTCGGCTTTGCCTTGGTTTAAGTTTACAGGTCATAAAGAACCTTCATCTGGTAATGTAGAATCAGTACCAGAATTAGCTTTTTCTAAAGCAGAAGAACAAAATGGTAAGCTGATGATGAATGTTTCAATAAACGTTAACCATGCTTTAGCTGATGGTTATCATGTTGGACTTTTTGCAGAAAAATTTCAATTTTATTTAAATACTTAGTAAATATGAAGTTTGTTTTTATTTTTGTTAAAGATATAGAGTAAATGATATATAAAAATTATCCGATGGTGTCTAGAGTTGTTTTTGGACGTGGAAGTTTCAATCAACTAGATGAAATTCTCACTCCAAAGCGTAATGGACGTAATGCACCATTTATATTTTATGTAGATGATGTTTTTAAAGGCAATCATTGGTTAACTTCAAGAATAACTTTGTCTTATAAGGATAGAATTATTTATGTGCCTACAAAAGAAGAACCTAAAACCTCACAAATAGACCAATTGGTTGAGGATATTATTCTTGAGTATAGCGAGTTACCATCTGGTATCATAGGTATTGGTGGTGGTATAGTAATGGATATTGCTAAAGCGGTTGCATTAATGCTCACTAATAAAGGTGAATCTAAAGACTATCAAGGTTGGGATTTAATTAAGCATCCTGCGATATATCATGTTGGTATTCCGACAATTTCTGGAACAGGAGCAGAAGTATCACGTACTACAATATTAACTGGTCCAGAGCGTAAACTTGGTATTAACAGTGATTATACACCTTTTGACCAAGTGATACTAGATCCAGAATTGACTAAAGATGTACCAAAAGACCAATGGTTTTATACAGGTATGGATTGTTTTGTACATTGTGTAGAATCACTTAATGGCACGTATTTAAATGCGTTTAGCCAAAGTTATGGAGAGAAAGCTTTTGAGTTGTGTCAAGAAATATTTCTAGAAGATACGTTGAGTAAAGAAGATGCTCAAGATAAACTTATGATGGCTTCTTGGCATGGAGGAATGAGTATTGCTTATTCTCAGGTTGGTGTTGCACATGCTATGAGTTATGGTTTGGGTTATTTACTTGGAGTGAAGCATGGCATCGGAAATTGTATTGTATTTGATCATCTAGAAGACTATTATCCTGAAGGTGTAGCCTTATTTAAAAAAATGAAAGCTAAGCATAATATTCAATTGCCTCAAGGGATTTGTACAGATTTGGAAGAACGTCAATTTAATACCATGATAGATGTAGCATTAAGTCTAGAGCCATTATGGGAAAATGCTATTGGTAAGAATTGGAAGACTGTAATTACACGTCAAAAATTACTTGAGCTTTACAAAAAGATGTAAGATGCGCTGGTTAGCAAAATTCATTTATTTTAAATTGATGGGTTGGAAAGTTGTTGGTAATACTAACTTTTCTAAAGACACCATTAAAAAGGCTGTAATAATTGCTGTGCCACATACGAGCTGGCACGATTTCTATTTAGGTATACTTCTCAGAAAAGTAGCGAACGTTAAAACTAATTTCGTTGGAAAAAAAGAACTCTTTACATGGCCTTTTGGATACTATTTTAGAGCTGTTGGAGGAAAAGCATTAGATAGAACATCTGGGCAGAATAAAGTCGAAGCCATTGCAAAATTATTTAATGATGAGGACGAATTCAGATTAACATTAGCACCAGAAGGAACAAGAAAAAAAGTAGAAAAATGGAAAACAGGATTCTATTATATTGCTAAGGCTGCAAATGTGCCTATTATTATGTTTACGCTCGATTTTAAGAATAAGCAAAACAAAATTTCTGAACCTTTTTATCCAACAGATGATATTGAAGCCGACTTTAAATTTATGAAAGCCTTTTATAAAGGAGTAGAAGGCAAGGTAAAAGCATATAGCTAATTATTTTCGGTCTTTCAGTCTATACATAAATTTTAGTCCACTCCAATCTTCATCAATAGCAGCAACTTTAATATCTACTAGTCCAGTTTCTAAAACAACAGACCTTACAATTTCTCTATTAATATCAGTTTCAATTTTAGATTTGCCTTTTGGCCAACTTACCCAAAGAATTCCATTTTGTTTCAATCCCTTTTTTAAATCATGAATTGTCTTTGTTAATTCTTCATTTGAAGTAAAAAAAGCATGTATAAAATCTAAATTTGATACATCTAAGGCTGTTGTGTACTTTAGGCTATCAGGTAGTTCATCGAATAAATCATGGTAATAATCTGGTGCTTTATAGAGGCGAGTTTTAAAATTTGCTTTTAAACCTAATTTTTTCGCCAATGGTGTCTTAGAATAGCCTGAACTCATTTCAATTTTTTAAATTTAAGAAGAATTCTATTTGGCATAAGATTTGTAATAGATATAATGCAATGAAACATAAAGTAAACTTATAGAGTCCCTAAAAAGAAACATTGCTATTAAAAAAAGCCATCTACCGCTAAGAAGATGGTTTTTTTTCTTCCATATACTTACTTAAAAGATAATTTGTCTGTTTCTGTAACTTTGCTTTAAAAAAGCCCATGCCACCAAATAGTAACCCTTTTATACCCATAGCTTGGCTAGCCCATTTATGAAGGCTAAAATGATCAGTATGTTTAATTATTAAACCATCTTTAAATTGAAATTTTGCATCAATTTTATTATGCACTTTTCTACCAGTTTTACTAAAATTATAGAAGGCTTCCCAATGTGCAGAGCCATTAGCTTCATTTGCATTAATATTAGAGCTTACAACTTTAAAGTTTTTTCCTTTCTGAGATTCGCAAAGCATTTGCCACATAGCTATAGCTCTTTCTCCTTTTAAAACACCAAAAGCAGGATCTTGGAAAACAATATCCTTATGATAGCAAGACTCCATAGCATTTGCATCTAAATTTGAAAAAGCTTTATAAAATTTTTCAATTAGTCCTTCCATATTATTCTATTGTAATTCTGTTTCTAAAGCCTATATCAGTACGTTTATCGAATTCAAAATTAAAATAGCCAGCATCACCTTTTTTTCCTATAATGGTTGTTCTAGCTCTTCCAATTTCTAGTTTATTCTTATTATAAGCCTTTGCCATTACCGTTTTATTAAAATCATTATTAAAAATAATATAAAGTGTCAACTTATTGTTGTTTCCATTATTTACACTTTCAATATCATAAGCACCAGTATTTAAACCACTATTCTTTAGTTTTTTTGACAAAAGTATCTCGCATTCTAAAGTTTTGTCTACACCTTCAGATACACCTTCAAAAAATTCTGTAGCGGTTTCTCCCACAACTTCTCCACCTTTATTAATACCTTCCTTGGTCTTATTTGCAATTCTATTGCAAGAAGATATTAATAAGAAAATAATACTAATAGCAATTAACTGTTTCTGTTTCATGAAAATTGAAATATTAAGAAGAACTAAAGGTAGCTAAATCTGATTGATTTTTATGATGTGTACGCTTTAAACTTATCAATTAGCCGTCGTATCCCAGAGTAAACAAATGCGTTGGTCTTACCGTAATAGAAAGACATAAAACAAACTGAAGTTAAGAAGAGCAAAGCTCCGATTACAGCTTGCCAAGGAAGTAACGTTTTGCCAATAAGTTGATGTAAACCTAATCCTGTAAAACTGCCATAAATAATTATAAAATGAATTACATAAATGGAAAGTGTCTTTTGTCCAATCTTTGAAATTAAAGGTTGTTTTATATATTTCTCAGCAAGGTAAAAGATTGAAAATAGAATCAGCACATTGCCTAACCTTGTAAATAGATAGTTGTAATAGGCAACATCTTCAAAAAGCTTAATGTCTAATAGGTAATATAATTTATTGAATAACCATGATGATTTATAAATTAAAGCTAAGCCAATGATAAAGAAACTAGAGACAGTAGCGAGTTTAAATCGAGGACGCTCTAAATAACGATAGAATAGCGTAGCGATAAATGCACCAAAAGCAACATAACCAAACCAAGGCAAAATTGTAAAGACTGAGCCATTATCCTTGGTTATGTAATTTGAAAATAATTCTGGGACATTAGACACTTCTATAAATCGGTAAAGTGGTTCAGTAATAAAGATTAGTAAGCCTAGAAATAGCATTAAAATTGAAAATATTAAGGTCTTTCTACAAGTCAGCCTATAAATAATAACTATAATTATTAATGATAAGCCAATACATTGCAAAACATCTATAATTAAAAAGTAGCCATTAAATTTACCAATTAGCCACTCAAAAATGGGTACACGCAATAAGTAGCCAATCCCAATTAACATTAATCCTCTAACTAAACCTTTGCGCATTCGTTTTTCTACGCTACCATTGTGTTTGGCTCTAATAAGTAGATAAGAAAATATTAAACCAGAAATGGTAAAGAATGTTGGTGCTGTGATACCTCTAAAGTATTTCCAACAGTTAAAAATAAGATTGTTTTCATCTCTATATGAGACATCTAGTAACGTATCTATAAAATGCCCTTGCAACATCATTAAGATGGCAAATGCTCTTACGGCATCAATAAAATAAAGACGGTTTGTGCTCAATTAGAGATTGGTTGGAGAACAAAGGTAGTATTTAGAGAATTAATAGGATTTTTGTGGTTGCGCTTATTGTGATTGTGTATGGTTAGTTACGTGTTTTAGCAACTAATTTAGCAAAAATGGAACGAACCAGAGGAAATTCCGAAGGAATTTCCAAGTAGGCTAGAAGCAAGCAATTAAATATCTAAGGTGTTGGCGTGTCGTTATTTTTATCCGCCTATGTTTTTATATGCTTCGTTTATCAGATATTTTGTTTCCTCAAAATCGTCTGCATTTTTAATTGTCAATTCAAAATCGCCAGTTCCAAAATGTCCAATTTCTCTAACGTCACGACATTGTTTTGGCATTGGGTTTACTTCGTCCGGATTGAGTTTTAAATATAGAGTTAACTTTTTCTTATATGTCTGCAAGCATGTGAAATTTTGGCTAGTCTTGTATGCTATATAGTTCTTCTTTGGCGCCTCTTCTATTGAACTATCTAGAGTTACAATATAATCTCGAACCAAATTAAACAATTCCAATACATGATTATCAAGATTTTCATAATGTTCCTCTAAAGTATAAGTGGCTGTTTTTCTTGTCAAGGCTGCTTTTTTACCTGCCTCAACCATTATAGGATTTTTTCCACCAAGTTCTTCTGTATTTTTATTCGAGGTTGAAGCTGTTCGTTTATAGACTTCTTCAATATTTAAAATTCCGTTTTCATAAGTCTTATATTGCCAAAGTTCAATATTTGCTCCTATTACCTGAACAGCATGTAGGTCATATTTTTTATATTCTGGTGCTAGACAAATTACTCTAATGTCCGACCAATCCACACCAATGTTTTTTCCTAATGATTTGTTTGCTGCAATCTGAAAATCTCCTTTATGGTCTTTAATCCAATGCAAGTAATAAAGACTTTGGTTTATCAAGTCAGATGAAGCAACTTTTTTATATTCTATAATTACTGGATTATTGTCTTCTGAAATTGCTAATGTATCAATCCGTCCAGAATGAATGTTTCCTGTTGAAAATTCTGTTGCAATAAATCGACAATTAAAAATAGTTTCCAAGTTTTCTTCTACCAATTTCTGTAAGTCCTTTTCAAGTTTGAACTCGCTAAGTCTTACTCGTTTTGCCTTTCCTTTATCAATTTCAAATATTGCCATTTATGTTTTTTTATAATGCACGCCAACTTTAATGATATGAGTCTGTTTCAATAACTTATATCAGACGACACTGAAACAAGTTCAGCCCAAGTATACGAAGTTAGTTTTTTAAAAACTCAAAATCAATAGCTTAGAGCCTCAATTTTAAATTAGTTGCAAACATTTTGTCATAAGTTTAAAGGGTTTACTACATTTATAACTTATGGAGTCTCTTAACCAACTATTCAAAGATTTCTCATCCTTAGCTTGGGGTTTGCCATTACTTATTTTATTAATTGGAGGTGGCTTGTATTTACTCATTTGTTCTCAGTTTTTACCATTTCGGTATTTGGGACATGCAATTAGTGTGCTTAGAGGAAAATATGATGATCCAGATGATCCTGGTCAGATTTCGCATTTTCAAGCTTTAACAACTGCTTTGTCTGCAACTGTTGGTATGGGGAACATTGCTGGTGTTGCTGTTGCTATTTCTATAGGTGGACCTGGAGCTGTATTCTGGATGTGGATAAGCGCAGTTATTGGTATGTCTACCAAGTTCTTTACGTCAACCTTAGCAATTTTATATAGAGGAAAAGATAGTGCTGGTGAACTGCAAGGCGGACCAATGTACTTTATTACTGAAGGTTTAGGTAAATCTTGGAAACCTCTGGCTATATTTTTTAGTTTTTGTGGTTTAATTGGAGCCTTGCCAGTATTTAATGTCAATCAGTTAACACAAGCTTTAAATGATATTTTATTAATACCAAACGGAGTAGAAGTAGGTTTAACATCTAATCTAATTATTGGTGTTGCCTTAGTTAGTATAACGTCTCTAGTAATTCTCGGAGGTATAAAACGTATTGGTAATGTAGCATCACGATTGGTACCAAGTATGGTTGTGCTCTATTTTATTTTAGTTATTATTATTTTGGTTGCTCATAGTGATGTCTTACTTCATTATTTAAAACTCATTTTTACAGATGCTTTTGCGGCAAATTATTATCCAAAAGATGATACGTTTATTGGAGGAGTGTTAGGTGCATTAATATTGCATGGCATTAAACGAGGAGCATTTTCTAATGAAGCAGGTATAGGAACAGCACCAATGGCACATGGAGCTGCTAAAACTGATGAACCAATACGAGAAGGATTGGTCGCTATGTTAGGTCCAGCAATAGATACGTTAATAGTTTGTACACTTACTGCTTTGGCTATTTTAGTAACTGGTGTATGGGAGACAACTTCAGATAATGGTGTGAGCCTTACAGCTTCTGCATTTGCAGATGTAATGCCAAATTATGGTAAATATGCCTTATTGGTTTGTATTGCTGTGTTTAGTATGAGCTCCTTGTTTTCGTATTCGTATTATGGCACAAAATGTATGTCATTCCTCTTTGGGGCAGATAAAAAACACTACTACAATTACTTTTATATCTTAAGTATATTACTTGGTGCAACAACAAGCTTAAGTATGATGATTAATCTTATTGATGGTGTCTTCGCGTTAATGGCAATACCTACTATGATTGCAACTATTATCTTAGCACCAAGAGTGGTTAAAGAATTAAAAGCGTATTTAAAGCGTTTAAAACTAGCCAATAATAAAAGTAATAGATAATGTAAACTCCTATTTTTTCTTCAGTAATATCTTTTCATTTGTAAACTGATTAGCTTCGTCTATAAAGGCAATCATTTTGTTCCAATTAGAATTAGGCTCAAAGTTATGCTTGTATTGTTTAGATGTTTTAATAATCAGTTTGTTACCTTCAATTACGGCAGTACTTATAAATGCACCAGTTTCATTGTCAACAGACTTGTTTAATTTATCTAAACCAGCTATAGTAAAACCTTCGGGAATATTAAATGTGATATTATAATTAAAGCTTCTTGCATTTTGAGCATAGATATTTGCTGTACGATTACGTTCTTTTTCTTCAAGGTCTATCTGACCTCCGATAAGTTTACCTATTTCAATAATATAATTTGGACCTGCCTTTTTTATTAAAGAATTTTTGGCATTAAACGTTTCTGTAAACGTAAAATAAGTATCTAATCCATAACGACCTGTATTGTTAATTTCATAGGTGTAGTCTTCAACTTCGTCAACACGATATTCTCCTTTGGCACTATTTTCAAACTTCTCTTTTTGCTTTCCTTTAATTTTTTCAATCAAGGCTTCTAATTCCTTTTTATATCTGGCTTTATCCTTTTTTCTTTTTATTAATTCAATGAAGGACTTAGTTTCGTACTTGGTATAATCTTCTTTTACATAATCTGTAAACATGAGGCGATTATATTGTTCATCTTTCTTAGAGTGCCCTTTATGACTATTTATTGAGCTTATACGTAATCCTGAAAAGTCATTATTCAAACTAAGCGTAATCTCTTTTTTTGTTTCATTATCTAAATGAGTAGATATTGCCAGTTTACCTTTTTTGATAATGTCTATTTTATTTCGAGTTGGTGATAATAAATAGACCTCAGTATCTTCTATTAAAGGTGAGAATTCATTGATATTGGTATGAATACTAAATAATTGTGCGTAGATAGGAGTAGAGGTGTTTACTTTGATAAGTACGTTTACATTTCTTTCAATTAGCAAGTCATCGATAGAGCCATCAAAACGTTTTTTAGCAACAACAATTTCGTACTTTATTTTTTCTCGTTTTAAAAACTCTGTAAAATGACGAACAAATTGCTTTTGATTTTCAATAAAGACAGGATATCCATAATATACAAAAGGATTGTACATAATGTTGGCATCTTTGACAAAGATGGCTTCGACAAAACGGGTTAAGTAATAATGGCGCATAAAATAGTATGCCTCTGTTACTTTTTCTGTATCATTTTTAAAGGTTTTCTTTTTAAAGAATTTTCTAACATCACCAATATCTCCATCTGGCTTAAATCTATTGTCATAAAGTTCAAGGACTTCTTCTTTTGCTACTGAAGATTTAATGATTTTTTCTTTCTCTGGAAGAAAGGCAAGAGCTCTATCTTCAAATTTCCCTGACCTCGCAAAATAAACTTGAAATTTATAGGATGGTAATTCTAATAGCGGATAAAACCAACGTGTATACTCGTTCTTTTTAATATCAGATGCTATAAGTTCATAACGTCTCATGTTCTTTTTCTCTGTTGGAATTTCCTTTAATTTTGGAGCTCCATTGAAAGAATTGAAGTTGATAAAAAAGTCATTTTCAGTTTCAAAAAACAATTTAAAATCTACAATAGGATATTCTTCACCTAGATTGGTTTCAACAGGATCAAAACCAAAAGCATAAGTTGTTTTAAAAGGCTCTAATCGGTAAAAATAGTAATCTATGATATCTCCAATTTCTAGATTTGCAATCGCTACTTTAGTTTCTCCATCTACTTCAACAGATTCCTTCTCTACATCAATCTCAATCTCGCTTCCGCCTGGCTTTACAATTTTTACACCAACATAATTATTACCTTTTTCTTTCCAAGTATAACGACCTTTGGAGGATCTGAAACGCTTTGTAAACGCAAATTCTGAAAACTCTTCTACAGCAGCTTTATCTAACAGTTTAATACGTTTTCTTACCGAACTCGTATAAGTCACATTTTTCCCAAACTTATGGAAGTCATAATTTTCATTTTTATATAAAATCACCGCAGATTCATTGGCCCATTTTTCTGGTGTGTCTGTGACGTTTTTATAGTTGTCTGAGTTGCCCCAAAAGAAGTCTTTAGCTGCAAGTTCTTCTTTAGATTGTGAAAAAGAAAATATTGAAAACGTAATAAAAAGTATAGTAAGTCCTTTGATAGTCATGGATTTAGTTTTTGGTAAGGATGATTTGTTCTTGATAAGTTGCATTAAGTTGATTTATAAAAGTATTCCATTCTTCGAAATCATTGGTTTCAATTTTTGCATTTTTTATCTGAAATAATTTTTTATAAATAAGAGTGTTATTTTCTGATTTGAAACTAACAGACATGTCATAGTTTTTACTTGATACTTGAATGTTTTTTGGCAATTGAGATACTTTATAACCAGTAGGGATTTCTAATGTAGTAGTAGATTCTAAATACTTTTTTGAGTTAAAAATATAATCAACATCACGTTCTTTAAACTCATAATTTCCTAGTTCTTCATCTAGGTCGAGGTCAATGTATATGGAGTCATCAAAAGTTGAAACCGCATTTTTAACTGTAATATCGTGGGAAAGTGTCACATTCGTTTCTCTATTTGATAAATCTGAAGTGGTAATGTTTGCAACCTTTCTATTACTATCTCCACGACTCAAATAAGCTTCTAAAAATTCGTCTTTCTTGTTCGTTTTTAATTGATCGAAATAATATAATAAACTAGATCTACTTTCTCCATTAAAAACTTTTTTAACACTACCAGTAAGTAGTTCGTTATCTAATTTTAAGTTATAATTAAAGAATTCCTTATTAAATTCAGCTCCACTTTGAGGTACAATTTTTAATATAAAAGAATCTTTGTCTTCAATCATCACTTGCTTGCCTTGAATACGGTCAGCATATTCTCCAAAGGCATTAAATTTTTCTGTACCATCTAAAAACACAATTTCTCCATCTTTAAATAACGAGCAAATCATATGATTATCTACTGATAAATTTGGAGTAGAATAATCGTATGCAATATGTTTGGTACCAATCCATGTGAGTCTGGCATCAAAACCTGCTTCAATAAGCATTTGCTTGGTGAGATTGGCCATACCTTTACAATCTCCATACTTTTTATTAAAAACATTCGCAGCTTCATCTGGTTTAAAACCTGCAATACCATCTTCAAAAGCAATGTATCTAATATTGTCTTGTACCCAATAGTATATGTTCTTTATCTTCTCTTCATCTGTCTTTGCATCGTTTGTTAATTCTGAAACTTTAGCTTTAATAGATGTGTTATCATTTTTTAAACTGTTAACCAAAGATTTATACCAATTATAAAGATCTTGGGTAGAGTCGAAAATGGGTTTAGTTTCTCCTTTTTTTGTATAAGACTTTGCTAAAACAAGTAAATGTGGATAAACATATGTCGGACCTGGAGCATGAGAAGCGTTACGCATTGCAGGTACATCCTTTAGAGTGTAGGTGTGAATTATAGATTTATTTTTAGCATTAGTCTTAGTTGTTTTCACAATATCGTAACCTTCAAAGTTAAGTTCTTTTAATTCAATATTTAACCAATCAGGAATTTCGACTGTAATCACTTTTTTTAGAGCTGGATAATTATCATTGAAATAAAGCTTTGTGAAATATTTAATGTCGTTATAGGTCTTTAAAATTTCGGTGCCATAACGATAACCTTGTAATGGGAAATCTACGTTGGTATATTTAACTCTAGCATCATTATGAAATAAATCATCACTTTTATACGCTTCATCTTTAATAAAAAAACCTGCAGAACGATTGTTCTTATATAAGATTTTAAATTCTTCAATCTCTGATTCACCGTCATAAAAACAATATTTCTGAATATCAGCTCGAGATATCATATTAATCATCTTTTCTTTTATTTGATGATGAACAATAACTTTTTGCTCACGACTATCAAAATCAAAAGTGATGTAATCTAGGCTTTCTTCAAGTGCGACTTCATCATCTTTATGGTCGAATTTTTCCTTTAGCTTTTTTGCCTTTGCTATATCATTAGCGTCAGGTTCAATTTTTCGTTGACCAAATGATTGAGAAATTAATGTAAAAATAAAGACTGCGGTTAATAGGTTTTTAATCATAGGTAATTATGTATTGAAGCTAATATATTTAAATGTTAATAATAACAAAAGGAAATAGTTTAATAAGTAAGTATTTACGTTTAAAAGACTTTAGATGATTTCCTTTTTGAGATCTAAAAAGTTATATCAAATAGTATAGTTTACAAAGTGCAAAACAATAAAAGCTCTTATATATAGTGTTTGACATACTTATAGTTTTCTGTAATAAAAATATTACAATTTGCATATTTCACGCTAAATTGATATATTTATGCTAAATTAATATACATGAAAATTAATCTATGTCCTAATTGTAATTCCGACGACTATATTAAGAGTGGTGTAATTAACGATAGACAACGTTATAAATGCAAGTCATGTCATTATAACTTTACTGTTAATAAGCTTGGTAAGAAGATAGATGATTATTATGTTAATAAGGCGTTGCAGCTTTATTTAGAAGGTTTAACGTATCGTGAAATAGAGCGTATTTTAGGTGTTTCTCATGTTAGTGTTATGAATTGGGTGAAGAAATATAATATTAAGCGCCCTTACAATTCAAAATACCACCCGACTTATAAAATTTTGAATGCTGAAGAACTGTCTAAATTCTTTTCAAATGCACAAAACTTATCTGGTGCAGGCGCACTTGTAACTGAATTAGGTGATAAATTTATGCTTATAAAATGGGAGCGTTTTAAAGATTAGTATATCAATTTAGCAATTAGATATACTATTTTTTTGTTAACTGATTGTTTTTAAGAGCTTAGTAGTGCACATAAAACCAATGTATAACTAACTAATCTTTTTTAACAATGAAAAAACAAACCCTTTTATTGATAGGATTATGCCTTGCTTCCTTTCAATTTATGAATGCTCAAGGTTCACCTGATTATACAGGTGGGCTTAAAATGAAATTCAATGAAGATGGTACTAAATATCTTCGTGTAATTTCTTGGGCTCAAATGCAGGCAAATTATAATGATGATGTACCTGATACATCAAGTAAACTAAATTTTAATTTAAGAAGAGCAAGAGTACTTATGTTCTCTCAGATTAATGATAAATTTTTAATTCTTACACATTTTGGTCTAAACAGTTTAAATAGTAATACACTGCATCCCGTCGGAAAAGGCGATGGAGCACAGCTGTTTATGCACGATGTTTGGGTGCAATACAAACTTGGTAAAGATCATACTCTTGGAGGTGGTTTGCATTATTTTAATGGAATTTCTAGGTTAAACAATCAGAGCACATTAAATATAATGACTTTAGATAATAACCGTCAATCATGGTCTACAATAGGGCTATCAGATCAATTTGCCAGACATATTGGTGTTTTCGCAAAAGGTAAGTTTGGAAAGCTTCAATATAGAGTTGCAATTAATGATGCGATAACCAATGGCTTAGATGCAAGAGATCCAGAAGATGGTGGAGCTGCTGTTTATGGAGGTAAGCGCTTAATTGGCTCTAAAGATGCTGGTAAAGCTTATGCTGCATATTTTGAATATAACTTTTTGGACCAAGAGTCTAATTTTTTGCCTTTTAAAGTAGGAACATACTTAGGTGGTAAAAAAGTGTTTAATGTTGGTGCTGGGTTCTTTTTACATCCTAGTGGCTCAGTAAGTTTAGATGGAACAGAACTAGTTGCTGAAGACGTTTCAATCTTTGCTGTAGATGCCTTTTATGATGCGCCTCTTGGAGATGATGGTAGCGCAATTACTGCGTATGCAACATTTCAGTCTAATGACTATGGTAAAGATTACTTTTTTAGCGCTTATGGAACAGGAAGCATGATATATTCACATGTTGGATATGTTTTTGCAGGTGACAAAGCAAAAACAAGGTTTCAGCCTTACGTCTCATATGGCACTAATAGTTATGATGCTGTAGATGATAACAGAAACATACTTGGCATTGGTGTTAACGCATATATGAGTGGTCATAATTCAAAATTAACTTTAGAGTATAAAAATCAGAAATTTGGAAATTCTGATGCTGGTACAGTATCACTTCAAGCAATGATTTACCTATAAAAACTAATAACTATGAGTGAAAAACAAAAAAACGCAACTGCGTACTGGAAAGAAAACATAAAGTATTTAGCAATACTGCTTTCTATTTGGTTTATAGTGTCTTATGGATGCGGAATATTATTCAGAGAAGCTTTAGACGAAATAAGACTTGGTGGTTTTAAACTAGGATTCTGGTTTGCACAACAAGGCTCAATCTATGTATTCGTAATTCTCATTTTCGTTTACGTAAGATTAATGAATAAACTAGATAAAAAATACGGTTTCGACGAGTAACCCTTAACTAAAATTAAAACAAAAAAAATTATGAGTGTACAAACTTGGACTTGGTTATTAGTAGGGATTACTTTTGCCTTATATTTTGGAATAGCAATTTGGGCCAGAGCTGGTTCAACTAAAGAATTTTATGTAGCTGGTGGAGGTGTTTCTCCTTTAGCAAATGGTATGGCAACTGCAGCCGATTGGATGAGTGCCGCCTCCTTTATTAGTATGGCAGGAATTATTTCTTTTGCTGGATATGATGGCTCTGTTTATCTTATGGGTTGGACTGGTGGATACGTGCTTTTAGCATTACTACTAGCACCTTACTTGCGGAAGTTTGGTAAGTTTACTGTTCCCGATTTTATTGGTGACAGATATTATTCAAACACAGCTAGAACTGTTGCAGTAATTTGCGCATTAATCGTATCATTTACATATGTAGCAGGTCAGATGAGAGGAGTAGGAATTGTATTTTCTCAGTTCTTGCAAGTAGATATAAACCTAGGTGTTGCTATTGGTATGGCAGTGGTTCTAACCTTCGCTTTATTAGGAGGCATGAAAGGAATTACATATACACAAGTAGCACAATACTGTGTGTTAATCTTTGCTTTTATGGTACCTGCATTTTTCATTTCAATGCAAATGACAGGAAATATCATTCCACAATTAGGAATGGGAGGTTCTGTTGAAGGTGGTGAATTCTTATTGGATAAACTCGATAAGTTACATACGCAATTAGGGTTTAACGAATATACAAGTGGAACAAAAACGACTTGGGATGTATTTGCAATTACATTAGCGTTAATGACAGGAACAGCTGGTTTACCACACGTAATTGTACGTTTCTTTACTGTACCTAAAGTAAAAGACGCTCGTAAATCTGCTGGTTATGCATTATTGTTAATTGCAATTTTATATACAACTGCTCCAGCAATTGCTGTATTCTCTAGAACTAATTTAATTGAAACTGTTAGTAACAAAGAATATTCTCAAATTCCTGAATGGTTTAAAAACTGGGAAAACACAGGATTAATAGCTTGGTCAGATAAGAATGGAGATGGCAAAATTCAGTATGTCGCTGGCAATTCCTTAGATGGTAAGAAGCCTGTATATACAGAGGCAAGAGGTCTTAATGGTGAACGTATGATTTCTAACGCAAGTGAAGCGAAAAATGAATTATATGTAGATAGAGATATTATGGTATTAGCAAACCCGGAGATTGCAAATCTTCCAAATTGGGTTATTGCATTAGTAGCGGCAGGTGGACTTGCAGCGGCATTATCGACTGCTGCAGGACTACTTTTAGTAATCTCTACATCGATCTCTCACGATTTAATTAAAAAACAATTAAAACCAGACATTTCGGATAAAGGTGAGTTAACAGCAGCAAGAATAGCAATTTTTGTAGCTATTTTAATTGCTGGTTATTTTGGTATTAATCCGCCAGGATTTGTCGCTGCCGTCGTCGCGCTCGCATTTGGGCTTGCAGCTGCATCATTTTTCCCTGCTATTATTTTAGGAATTTTTGATAAGCGAATGAATAGTCAAGGTGCAATTTCGGGAATGGTAGTCGGTATCGTAATAATGTTATTCTACATGATGAAGTTTAAACTTAACATGTTTGGTGGTGGTACAAGTGAAGATTGGTGGTTTGGAACTTCGCCAGAAGGATTTGGTACTATAGCAATGTGTGTTAATATTGTGATTTCTATGGTAGTTTCTAGAATGACACCAGCACCGCCTCAAGATGTACAAGATATGGTGGAAAGTATAAGAATACCTTCTGGAGCAGGTGAAGCTTCAGACCATTAATTGATGTTGTTATTCTTGTAACACACAAGAATCTCAAATTAATTTGTTAGTTAGAACAGTACTGTTTAATTACAGTACTGTTTTTTTCTTATTTTTAGGTTATAAACCAACTAATGAAAAAACGCCACGAACAAAAACTTATCGTTTTATCAATAGCATTATTTATGCTATTTAATATTCCTTTTATTTTAATATTTAATTTGGAAGGCGCTGTATTTGGTATTCCAACCTTTTTTTTCTCAGTGTTTTCTATTTGGTTACTTTCCATTGTCATCTCGTTTATTGTATTAAAACGTCATTATGAATAATTATACTTTAGTTATCATAATTGTCATCTATTTAGTGGTGCTATTTTACATTGCATTTCTTGCTGAAAAAAAGAAGCAAAGTAAATGGGTGAATAATCCGTATGTATATACTTTGTCTTTAGCTGTATACTGTTCAGCTTGGACTTATTATGGTAGTATTGGTATAGCGGCAAATTCTGGCATCAACTTTTTGCCTATCTATTTAGGACCAGTAATAGCTGCTCCTTTATGGATTATTTTACTTCGAAAAATTATTAGAATTTCAAAACAACACAAGATTTCTTCTATAGCTGACTTTATTTCACTTCGCTATGGAAACAACAGATTTGTGGGAGCTTTAGTTACTTTGATTTGTCTATTTGGAACATTACCATATATTTCGTTACAGTTAAAAGCGGTTTCAGAAACGTTCGAAATCATGTCTGATGATAGTAGTTATATTTCAACAACTATTTTAGACGATACTACATTTTATGTAGCCTTATTACTAGCTGTCTTTGCAACCTTCTTCGGAACTCAAAATACAGATGCTTCCGAAAAACATAAAGGAATTATTGCATCAGTAGCTTTTGAGTCGGTTTTAAAACTTGTTTTCTTTTTAATTATTGGTACTTACATTACGTTCTATTTATTTAATGGCACATCCGACATATACAATCAAATTTCGACAATTGAAAATTTCAAAGCGCTTACCACATTTGGTGGAGTAGAAGATGGATTTAATTGGTTTTTTATGATCGCTCTGTCATTTATGGCAATCTTTTTATTGCCTAGACAATTTCAAGTTTCAGTATTAGAGAATAATAGAGAGAAGCACCTTAAGAAGGCTATTTGGTTATTTCCATTGTATTTATTGTTATTCAATGTGTTTGTCATTTTTATTGCTTGGGCAGGAAAACTAACGTTTGGATCATCAGCGAATGCCGAATACTATACACTCTTACTGCCATTAGAAAACGGAAATTCTTTTTTGGCAACCCTTGTTTTTCTTGGTGGATTTTCAGCTGTAATTTCTATGGTTATAGTATCAACACTCGCATTATCAACTATGGTGAGTAACAACTTAATTATTCCATATGGGTTTTTAGATAAATTCATTAAAAATCAGCCAGAACGAAATGCTAAATACATAAAGAACATTCGTAGGATTTCAATTTTCACAATCATTATTACTGCGTATTTCTTTTACATTTCCTTTTCAAAAGAATTATCATTGTATGCAATTGGGTTAATTTCATTTGTAATTATTTCTCAATTAGCACCTGCCTTTTTTATTGGCTTATTTTGGAATAGAGGCTCTTCAAAAGCAGCTATTATTGGAATGATATCTGGATTTGTTATTGTATTGTACACTCTAGTGCTTCCGTTTACATTACAAGCCTATACAGGAACTGATGATTTTGTACAATATGGATTTAATGGAATTTCTGTATTAAAACCTCATGCTTTGCTTGGTATAGATTTTTTAAGTCCACCTGCTCATGCATTCTTTTGGAGTATTTCGGTTAATCTATTATGCTATTTAGTTTTTTCACTAGTATCTAAAGGAAATTATAGAGAACGAAACTATGCAGAAATGTTTGTTGATAGTAAGAATTTTAAAAACCTTCAGGATAGTGCTTTGGTATGGAAAGGAGAGGCTTTTGTAGCAGATATTAAAAATGTACTTGTTAGGTTTTTGGGAGAAAAGAGAGCTAATCGTGCTTTAAAAATATTCTTTACCAAATATAAATTGTCACCAGATACTCAATTGGCTGATGCAAGACTTATAAATTTTTCCGAAAAGTTATTGACTGGTAGTATTGGTAGTGCTTCGGCTAAAATATTAATTGCAAGTGTAGTTAAAGAAGAACAAATTAGTTTAGTAGAAGTGCTTAAGATTTTAGAAGAGTCTAAAGAAAATATTGTGCATAATAAAGCGCTAACAGAAAAGTCGAATGAGCTTTCTCAACTCTCATCAAAATTAAAAGATGTTAACCAAGAGCTAATATCTAAAGATAAGCAAAAGGATGAGTTTTTAGATACCGTCGCGCATGAGTTAAAAACACCAATTACTGGTATTCGTGCAGCAACTGAACTTCTTATGGATGAAGAGGATGATATGCCTAAAGAGATGAAGACTCAATTCTTAAAAAATATTCTTCAAGATTCTGATCGTTTAGGTAGACTTATACATAATATTCTGGATTTTGAAAAATTGGAAACTGGACGACTAAACTTAGATGTTCAATACCAAGATATTCAGAAAGCTATTAAAAAAGCCACAGCTAGTATTTCGCAAATAGCTTCAAAAAAGCAAATACAGCTCATTAACAAAAACCCACATGGATTTAAGCTATCTTATGATGAAGATCGTATCCTTCAGGTTTTAACTAATTTGTTATCAAATGCGATAAAGTTTTGCAAGCCAAAAGTGGGTGTAATAACAATAGATTATAAGTTAGGAAATGAGTTTGTAGAAATCTCTGTAACTGATAATGGCAAGGGGATACCAGAGGAAGATCATGATTTTGTATTTGATAAATTTTACCAATCTAAACATCAAAATACTATTAAACCTCAAGGTAGTGGTTTAGGTCTAGCGATTACAAAACAAATAGTTGAAAAACATAAAGGAAAGATTTGGGCAAAAAAAGGCATAAAAAATGGTGCAATGCTTGTTTTTACGCTACCTTTTAAGTAAATTGTAAACGATTATATGAATAGAAAGATTTTAATTGTTGACGATGAGCCTAATATTGTAATGTCGTTAGAATATACCTTCAAAAAACAAGACTTTGAAGTTTATATAGCAAGGGATGGAAATGAGGCTTTAGAGATATTAAAACACCAGGTGCCAGATGTTATTTTACTAGACATTATGATGCCTAATGTAGATGGATACCAAACGTTGACTCATATAAAAAAAACAGATAGTTTAAAGCATACTAAAGTTGTGTTTTTAACTGCTAAAAATAAGGCTTCAGATATTGAAAAGGGTTTAAAACTTGGAGCAGATAAATATTTAACCAAACCTTTTTCAGTAAAAAAAATAGTTTCAGAAATTCTTGAACTACTAAATTAAATATTGGTTTTGTGTGCAAACAAACTATGTTTAATTAAAGTTTAAAGACATGAAATTTCATATCAATCCTTTAGCGTCAGATATTATTATTTGTATCTATGTTGTCGCTACCCTATACCTTAGATTTAAATTTGAAAATGATGCAGATGTTGGTCCTGGACTATCAATAGTTATGGGTATTTGCTTTGTGGTTATTATTTGGGCACTTGTAAGACTTAAAGTGCTTAATCCCAATTGGTTTGGCTTACTTAATTCTAAAAAAGGTTAAGTCATGTCGTATCAAGAATTTTATCAAAAAAGTATTGACCAACCCGAAGAGTTTTGGAGAGCGCAAGCCAATCAATTAGATTGGTTTAAAGCGCCAAAAACTATATTGTCTAATGATAAATATAACTACAATCAATGGTTTGAAGATGGACAACTTAACTTAAGTTATTTGTGTATTGACAAGCATATTAAGGATGGTTTTGGAGATCAAAATGCAATAGTTTATGACTCACCTGTTACTAATACAAAACAGCATATAAATTTTAACCAATTGCACCACGAAGTCTCAAAACTAGCTGGTGGTTTGCAAAATTTAGGACTTCAAAAAGGTGATACATGTATTATTTATATGCCAATGATTCCACAAGCATTATATGCAATGTTGGCATGCGTAAGAATTGGCGTAATACACTCAGTTGTATTTGGTGGTTTTGCACCTCATGAGTTGGCTATTCGTATAGATGACTGTAAACCCAAGTCCATAATTACAGCATCTAATGGCGTAGAGATACAACGAATTATTCCGTATAAACCATTTGTAGATGAAGCAATCATTAAAGCGGAAAACAAGCCAGAGCATGTGATCGTTTTCGATAGACAATTAGGTGTTGATATTCCTAAGAAAAACTATGATGTAGATTACACAACTTTGGTAGAAGAATCACCATCTATTGATGCAGTTTCCTTGACATCTATACATCCTTCATATATTTTATATACTTCTGGAACCACAGGAACACCAAAAGGAATTATTAGAGACACAGGTGGTTATGCTACTGCTTTAAAATTTTCTATGAAATACATTTATGGAGTTGATGAAGGAGATACTTTTTGGGCTGCAAGTGATGTTGGTTGGGTTGTTGGACACAGTTATATTGTGTATGGACCATTGTTAAACCGTAATACAACTATTCTGTTTGAAGGCAAACCAATTAAAACACCAGATGCATCAACGTTTTGGCGTGTAATTAGCGAGCATAACGTAAAAGTGATGTTTACTGCGCCAACTGCAATTAGAGCCATTAAAAAAGAAGATCCAACAGGGCACATGCTTAAGCGTTATGATATGTCTTGTTTAAAATATCAGTTTTTAGCAGGTGAACGTTGCGATGTAGCGACATTAAATTGGACTGAAGAAAAGCTAAATGTTCCAGTGATAGACCATTGGTGGCAAACCGAAAGTGGTTGGCCAATGTTAGCTAATATGGTTGGTGTAGGCTTGCAAGATGTAAAACCTGGATCTGCAAGTTTTCCTGTGTGTGGTTATGATATTCAAATTTTAAATGAAGAAGGAGAAGAGGTCGAGTCTAGTGGAGAAGGTTACGTAGCCGTAAAATTACCATTACCACCAGGAACCTTAAGTAATCTTTGGGGAAACCCAGAGCGTTTTAAGTCTGGTTATTTAGACCGTTTCCCTGGTTATTATTTCTCAGGAGATGGAGGTTATAAAGACGAGGATGGCTACGTGTTTATTACTGGTAGAGTAGATGATATTATTAACGTTGCAGGACATCGATTATCTACTGCGGAAATGGAAGAAATTGTAGCATCACATAAAGCTGTTGCAGAATGTGCTGTTTTTGGAGTTCATTGTGACTTAAAGGGACAAAAGCCTTTTGGTTTAATCGTTTTGAAATCTGGAGAAACTTCTAAGGAAACTCAAATTCAAAAAGAAATCATACAAGATGTAAGACACGAAATTGGAGCAGTTGCTTCCTTTAGAGATGTGTTAGTTGTAAATCGATTACCAAAAACAAGAAGTGGAAAAATTCTTCGTAAATTGTTACGAAATATCGCAGACGAACAGTACTATAATATACCATCAACCATTGATGATGTTAACATTATAAACGAAATAAAATCGGTATATAAAGCCCATCATATTGGGATTCATAAATAACTAATAAAAACTAAAACTATTTATCACACTGAGCATAGTCGAAGTGTATAATAATATTAAAGCAACACATTATGAGTAATTATCACATAAAGCATTTAGAAGAGTACTACCAAGTTTATCGTAAATCAGTCAGAAATCCTGAAAATTTTTGGGAAGAAATTGCTGAAGAGCATTTTATGTGGCGAAAAAAATGGGATAAGGTATTGAGTTGGGATTTTTCTAAACCTGAAGTTAAGTGGTTTGAAGGTGCAAAACTCAATATTACAGAAAACTGTATCGATAGACATTTATACACTAGAGGTGACAAAACAGCTATTATTTTTGAACCAAATGGTCCAGATGAAAAAGCACTCCATATAACGTACAGAGAGTTACATGAGCGTGTGTGCAGATTTGCAAACGTTCTTAAAGAAAATGGAGTAGGTAAAGGGGATAGAGTTTGTATTTATTTACCAATGATCCCAGAACTTGCAGTATCTGTTTTAGCATGTGCACGAATAGGCGCTATACATTCTGTGGTGTTTGCTGGCTTTTCTTCAACTGCTTTGGCTACCAGAATCAATGATAGTGATTGTAAAATGGTTATTACGTCAGACGGTTCGTATCGTGGTGCAAAAACAATCGATTTAAAAGGAATCGTAGATGAAGCTCTAGAAGAGTGTGAATGTATTGACACGGTTTTGGTGGCTAAACGTATCAATACTGAGATTAATATGCAAGAAGGTAGAGATAAATGGTTACAACCATTGTTAGATAATGCACATCACGAATGTGAACCAGAAATAATGGATGCAGAAGATCCATTATTCATTTTATATACTTCTGGTTCTACAGGGAAACCAAAAGGAATGGTGCATACTACAGGAGGTTATATGGTATATACAGCTTATACTTTTAAAAATGTATTTCAATATAGAGAAAATGATGTGTATTGGTGTACCGCCGACATCGGTTGGATCACGGGTCATAGTTATATTGTTTACGGACCCTTAGTTAATGGCGCCACAACAGTCTTGTTTGAGGGAGTTCCAAGTTATCCAGATTTTGGTCGTTTTTGGGAAATTGTAGAAAAACACAAAGTAACTCAATTTTATACCGCA
>NZ_JADGDZ010000003.1:13866-106238 GCF_016744625.1 Winogradskyella sp. | reverse complement strand
CCTAAATTGTCTAAGGCTTCTGGGATAATAGGTTTTACCTTGTCTGTTGTTGGTAATAAGAAGGTTTCATCCTTATATTTTTTAATTAAAGGAGACAACTCTGCAAACGTACGTTTACCAACATAGATTTTACGTTTTCTATATACAACATATTTTTGAAGGTAATAAGCAACAGCTTCCGACTGGCAGAAGTATTTCATAGCATCTGGTACTTTAAAGCGCAATTCGTCTGCTACTCTAAAGAAGTGGTCTACAGAATTTCTACTTGTAAGAATAATTGCCGTAAATTTACTAAGGTCAATTTTTTGTTGTCTAATGTCTTTTGAAGATACACCTTCAACATGAATGAAGGGTCTAAAGTCCACTTTTACTTTTTGCTTTTCTTGCAAATCAAAGTATGGCGAGTTCTCTATTTTAGGTTCTGGTTGCGATACTAAAATTGTTTTCACTTTCATACGTAAACCAATGTTTTAAGCGTTATATTCCCTAATTACCTTATATAAAAGAACATAAGGAGAGATTTCGAGAGCGCAAAGATACAACAAAAAATAGAAAAAATTAGGATTTATTGACTTTTGATAGTTTTTAAATGAAGTCAAAAAACCTATAAGATTAATAAGGCAAATCAAGATAAAAGATGCTATTATTACAACATTTGCATACTTATTTGTGTATAATAGAAGCAAGTTCGCAACCAAAAAGACAATACCAGAGTAATTTTTGAAGGTTGTTTTCTGAAACAAGTAGTTATCTATTACACTATCAATCTCAAAAAGACTACCAATTAAACGTTCTAAAAGCGTCTTTATAATTATTATGGTAGAAATAGCAAAAAGTAGTTTTAAAAATGAAATCAACTCAAATGACAATGGAGTTATAAACGTAGAATAAGCAAAGTATGTGAATATACTAAAGGACAAGGCTAGGTTAATAAATAGAAAACTATCAAATTGATCAATGAATTTCTGATCCTTAGTATAGATCTTTAAGTATTTAGAATTACCTATAACATATAAGAAATCATTAAATCTCAACGTATTTACAAATTTCGCAGCCACAATAGCAAATAATCCTATAATTGTAAAGATGGTGAACCACTCGTGAGTAATAAAATTTCGCATACCGCTAAATTATCAAAAAAGTTAATTACATCATATAATCCATTAAAAACTTTACTTTTGTAAAAATTCTAAAAGTCGCTTTAAAGCGTGTTTAAAAGTTAGTTAATGTCTGACGCAATTGTAATAATTCCTACCTATAATGAGATTGAAAATATAGAATCTATCATTAGAGCTGTGTTTGCGCAAGAGAAGTGTTTTCATGTCTTAATTGTAGATGATAACTCACCTGATAAAACAGCTGAGACAGTTAAGGTATTACAACAAGAATTTTCGGATCGACTATTTTTAATTGAACGAGAAGAAAAAAGCGGTTTAGGTTCGGCTTACATTTCAGGGTTTAAGTGGTCTTTAGAAAAGGCTTACCAATTTATTTTTGAAATGGATGCCGATTTTTCACATAATCCAGATGATTTAATAAAACTATATAATGCATGTGCCGTTAATAATGCAGATGTGTCTGTAGGTTCAAGATATGTAAAAGGGATAACAGTTGTTAATTGGCCAATGTCTCGTATTATATTATCGTATGGTGCATCACGATATGTAAGATTGATAACACGAATGAAGGTTAAAGATTCTACAGCAGGATTTATTTGTTATAAAAGAGCTGTTTTAGAAGCTATTGATCTCACTAAAATTGAGTTTGTTGGTTATGCGTTTCAAATTGAAATGAAATTTAAAGCCTACAAAAAAGACTTTAAAATTGTTGAGATTCCTGTTATCTTTAAAGATAGAACCAAAGGAAAATCAAAAATGAGTGGAAGTATTATTTCTGAAGCTATTTTTGGTGTGATAAGTTTAAAACTAAAAAGTTTATTTGCTAAGTAGAAAGAAGAATGAAGAGAAATACCCTCATAAAAAACGCAAAAATCGTCAACGAAGGAAAAATTGTTGAAGGCGATATTCTCATAGAAGGTAACATTATTAAAGAAATAGATACTTCGATTAGTGTGAAATCAGCAGATATGATAGTCATTGATGCCGAAGGAAATTACGTGTTACCAGGAATGATTGATGATCAAGTACATTTTAGGGAACCAGGTCTAACACATAAAGCTAATATTGAAACGGAATCTAAAGCAGCTTTAGCTGGCGGAATTACGTCATTTATAGAAATGCCAAATACAAATCCACAAACAACAACAGTTGAGAAGTTGGAGGAAAAATTTAGCATAGCTGCTGAGTCCTCTTATGCTAATTACTCATTTATGTTTGGTGGTACTAATGATAATTTGGATGAAATTTTAAAGCTTAATACTAAAACTGTTGCAGGATTAAAACTGTTCTTAGGATCTTCTACAGGAAATATGTTGGTTGATGACCCAAAGGTTATTGAAAAAATATTCTCTAGCACCAATATGGTGATTTCGGTACATTGTGAAGATGAAGCCACTATTAAGGGGAATTTAGAAAAATATAAAGCTGAATATGGTGATGATATTCCTATGGAAAAGCATCCTATTATTCGAAGTGAAGAGGCTTGTTATTTGTCATCTTCTAAAGCTATTGAGTTAGCAAAGAAAACTGGAGCAAGGTTGCATGTGTTTCATTTATCAACAGGAAAAGAAACGAAGTTATTTTCAAACAAAATTCCACTAAAAGATAAAAAGATAACAGCAGAAGTTTGTGTTCATCATCTATGGTTTTCTGATGAAGACTATGCTAGAAAAGGAAGTCATATAAAATGGAATCCTGCGGTTAAAACTTCAAAAGACAGAAAGTTACTTTGGAAAGCCTTACTGGATGATCGAATTGATGTTATTGCTACAGATCATGCTCCTCATACGCTTGAAGAAAAAAACAATCCTTATACAAGTGCGCCTTCTGGAGGACCATTGGTTCAACATGCATTGGTCGCTTTGTTAGAAGCGCATCATCAAGGGAAAATTTCGATTGAAAAAATTGTAGAAAAAGCATGTCATAATCCTGCAATATTATTCGATGTAGAAAAACGAGGTTATATAAAAGAAGGCTATTATGCAGATTTGGTTATTGCAGATTTAAATAACCCTTGGACCGTAAATAAAAGCAATATTCTATATAAATGTGGTTGGTCTCCTTTTGAAGGGAATACGTTTAAAAGTAGAATAACTCATACTTTTGTTAATGGTCAGTTAGCATATAACAATTTTAAGGTTTTGGACGTTAAAGCAGGACAGCGATTAACTTTTAATAGATAATATGGTTAAGAAGATAAGTGTTGTTATAGTATTGTGCCTTTTGGTTTTAGCTTGTAATGAGACTGATAAACCAAAGAAGCCAGAAAACCTTATATCTAAGGATAAAATGTCTGAGGTATTATACGACTTATATATTGTAAATGCTGCAAAAGGAGTGAATAGAAAACTGTTAGAGACAAATGGTTTTATACCAGAAACATATGTTTTGACAAAGTATAACATAGATAGCACACAATTTGCGGATAGCAATACGTATTATGCATTCGATATTGATATTTACAAAGCCATTGTCGATAAAGTGAAGATAAGATTAGAAAAAGAGAAAGAAGAGTATGAAGAGCTTCAGAAAATTGAAGGTCAGGCTGCAAAACGCAAACGAGATTCTATTAAAAAAGCAAAAACAATTTCTAAAGACTCCCTTAGAGAACTTGTTAAGGCTTCAGTAATAAACTAGGATTTATCTAAATCTTTAAGGTATAATTTACTGACTTCATCTATAGTTTTATCGATTGGTTTAAATTCAAAATTCAGCATTTTTTTTAATTTCGAATTATCATATTTTGTGATGCTAACTGCAGATTTAGCAGTTTGTTTTGATAAGTTTCGTCGTTTGCCCAAAAGTTTAAACTTTAACCAATCTAATCTCCAGACCATACCCAATAACCATGGTTTAGCTTCTATGTTTGGTGGCTTAACATTTAGCGCATTTGCAGTTTTAGTCTGAAACGTTTTAAAACTTAAGTTTTCAGATACTAAAATAAATTTTTCGTTTTTAATAGTACTTGTCATAAGTTGGTGCATAGAATTTACAACATCCCAAACATCGATATAGCCAGTAACTCCGTTAACATAGTAACGCAGCCCTTTGTAGATTTTCTTAAATAAATTACCACTACTTCCTCCATTCCAATAACCTGCACCTAAAATAATTCCTGGATTTACAATTACAGCTTCTAAACCTTCTTGCGTTGCTCTCCAAACTTCGAGTTCTGCTCCATACTTTGTAATGGCATAAACATTATTATCATCTTCTGGGTTCCAAGCAGTGTTTTCATCAATTAATTGTTCTGAATCTGCATGATGACCAATAGTAGCAATAGAACTGACATAACATAGTTTTTTAACCTTATTACTTATGCATAGGTTTACAATGTTAGCGGTTCCTTTAATATTAATTTTTCGCAGCGTTTTGTATTTGTCTGGTTCAAAAGACACAAAAGCAGCACAATGATACACATGAGTTATATCTTTAAAAGCATCTTGAAGTTTTGGGATATCATTGAGATCTGCTTCTACCCATTCTATGCTGTTGAAAAGTGAATCTGCATCATCAGAAAAATAAGAAAACACATGTTTAACGCGTTCTAATGTTTTTTCTCTTCTGTATGTAGCGCGTACATTTTCATTATTACTTACCAATTTAAAAAGTAAATGTGAGCCAACCAATCCTGTTCCACCTGTGATTAATATCATGAGGTAAATTTACGCTTTTTTAGAATTGTCTTTTGTCATTACATACGGAAACATATCTTTGCGGAAATCTAATTAGAATTAAAATATAATGGGAAAGCGTTTTGTAGAAGAATTGACTTGGAGAGGAATGTTGCATGATAGCATGCCAGGAGTAGAAGGCCATTTGGCTGAAGCCATGCGCAGTGCTTATGTTGGTTTTGATCCAACAGCAGATTCTTTGCATATAGGTAATCTTGTTCCTATTATGTTATTGGCACATTATCAACGCTGTGGACATAAACCAGTCGCATTAGTTGGTGGAGCAACTGGTATGATTGGTGATCCATCTGGTAAATCTAGTGAACGTAATTTATTGAATGAAAAAACGCTTCGTCATAACCAAGAAGCGATTAAAAATCAATTATCTCATTTTTTAGATTTTGAAAGTAACGCAGACAATGCAGCAGTATTAGTTAATAACTATGATTGGATGAAAGAATTTTCATTCCTTGAGTTTATTAGAGATGTAGGTAAACATATTACTGTAAATTATATGATGGCTAAAGATTCTGTGAAGAATAGAATTTCTAGCGAATCATCTAATGATGGTATGAGTTTTACGGAATTCACATATCAGTTGGTGCAAGGCTATGATTTTTTACATTTATTCAGAGCTAATAGTTGTTCCATTCAAATGGGCGGAAGTGATCAATGGGGAAATATAACTACAGGAACAGAATTAATTAGACGTGTTGGAGGCGGAAAAGGTTATGCAATCACATGTCCTTTAATTACAAAAAGTGATGGTTCTAAATTTGGTAAATCTGAAGGAGGAAATGTTTGGTTAGATGCTAATAGAACATCACCTTATAAGTTCTACCAGTATTGGTTAAACTCTAGTGACGAAGATGCTGAAAAGTATATTAAAATCTTTACATTTTTAACACAAGAAGCTATTGAAAAATTAATTTCAGAACATTCTGAAATGCCTCATTTAAGATTGTTGCAAAAACGTTTAGCAGAAGAAATTACAACGATGGTACATTCTAAAGAAGAATTTGAAAATGCGGTAAAAGCTTCTCAGATTCTATTTAGTAAATCCTTTAAAGAAGACATTAAAACCTTAGATGAAAAAACCTTTTTAGATGTTTTTGAAGGAGTTAAGCAAGCTGAAATTTCTCAATCAGAGTTTGAAGAGGGTATGGATATGATTGCTGCTTTAGCAGCGAAAACAAATTTTTTAAATTCAAATGGTGATGCACGTAGAGCTTTAAAGGAAAACGCTATTGCTGTTAATAAAGAAAAGGTAAAGGAAGATTATAAATTATCTTCTGAAGATTTAATTAATGATAAGTATATCATTCTCAGTAGAGGTAAGAAAACAAATTTTATTTTAAAAGTGATTTAAGCGTTTGAAAATATATATAATTAGACCTGTTAAGTTTTTAAAAACCTAGTAGGTCTTTTTTGTGACAAAAAAATGCCCGAAATTTCTTTCGGGCACATCTAACCAATCTATCAACCATGAAGCTATTTAAGTTAATTTCTCTTTTTCATAGAATTAATTAAACTTTATAGCCTCCCAATTTAAGTCGGCTTTATTTTGTAAACCTTTCACATCTTTTTCTAACCATTTTTTTAAGGTGTTATTTCCCCAAGAATTATAGAATAAATAGAGCTTTCCGTCCCTGATTTCAAAGGATTTAGGGTCAATATCTATTTTCTTAGAATTTGTTGCGACTGCATAAGCACAATAACCACCATATTGTGGTATAAAGGCTTTAGGATTCTTTAAAAAAGTATCAAGATTCTTTTGTGAGTGGAACTTATATTTTACTCCGTTAAAAGTTGTAGAATATACTTTAGAGCCTTCAATCGCTCCATTATTAAAATAGGCAACAACATCATAACCTTTAGCTGCAAACCCTTTCTTAGTATTGTAATCTAAGTTGTTTTGCGAAAAGACAGTTGATATCGTTATAACATATAGAAGAATGAAGAATCTCATAGTATTTTTTATACTACTTATGTCGAAAAATCTCTGTCGACTTACAAAGCCATTAAATTACAGCCTCTAATATCTGAATTATCGAATCTTCCAATGATTTCAAACAGACCATTTTCATCAACTTTTCCTAAATCTTGTGTGGCTATAAAAGAACAAGAATTAAGATTCGCTAAGTCAATAACATTAATCCCTCCAGTTTTATTAGGTTGTTGAAGTGTAAGTGCATCTTCAGTATCTCGTGTTAAGACTTTCATCCATGGAGAACAGTCAAAAACACCATTGCCTTTAGAATACGCCTGACTCAAAAGTTCGGTCATTCCATATTCACTATGAATTTTTTCGACTCCAAAACCAGATTGAAGTCTATTATGGAGTTCTTGTCTAATTATTTCTTTTCGTCTACCTTTCATACCACCAGTTTCCATAACAATGGTGTGTTTTAAATTAAATTGAAACTGTTCAATCAAATCTAATAAAGCGAAAGAGACTCCAATGAGTAGTGTTTTTTGACCTCTAGCTTCAAGCTGTTGCAAGGTTTGTGCTAGATCTTCAAGATTATTTAAATAGAAACCACTTTCTGATTGTTTGGATTTAGTGATTAAATCATTTGCCATATATATTAACGACGAACCATCGCGTTCTAAATAAGAAGGTAATAAAGCCAAGACAACATAATTGGCAATGTTTCCGTAAAAGTGTTTAAAACCTTCTAAATAACTTTCTTCATAAAGATTAATATCAGTCACTAAATGTTTACTAGTTAAGTTTCCTGTTGTGCCAGAACTGGTAAAGGTTTTTTCAATAGAATTATTAGAACTTAAAACTTGGTGTGATTTAAAAAATTGAATAGGCAAAAAAGGAATATCAGTAATACTTTTTACATCCGATGGATGTTTGTAAAGGAGATCGCAAAATGAACGATATACAGTATTATTTTTAAACTGAAATCTAAAGATATCTATTGCTAGAGCATTGAACTCTGCATTAGATTTTATATTAAAAATAGAGGCTTTAGATATCATCCTGCAAAAGTATGGAAAATAGAAAAGCGTAGCTCGAAAATTCGTGCTACGCTTTAATTATGTAATAAGAATTAAGCTTACTTAATCACTAATTTTTTAGTGACTGAAGCGTCATTCTGTGTAATCTTTACAATGTAAAGACCAGTGTTTAAATTAGAAACATCTAATGTGCTATTTGTTAGAGTCTCATTTTTAACTCGCTTTCCTAAAATATCAAAGACTTGTACATTCATAGCATCACTATTTGATGAAGTGATGTTTACAAATCCTGTATTAGTTGGATTTGGATATAACGTAAATACAGTCGAAGTGAATTGCTCATTAGAAAGTGTTGGGTCATCATTTTCTATACCAGGTGAGAATAATGCTCCATTACCATCAATTGTAGCATGTTGTACAAAAGGACCAGTAAAATCTGGGTTACGACCAATAGATTGGTTGTTACCTGCTCCTGTATATGTATAAGACGTTAATACAACTCCATTATCATCTTTTAACGTTACAGTATCACCACCATTGCTTAAGCCTACACTACCTGTAGTCGCAATTTGTGCAATACCAGGAATACCAGTTGGAACTCCACCTCCAAAAACAGTAATAAAACTGTTTGGTTGTAATATTGTACCTGCTGGAAATGTATGACGAAGAGAAGCATCTTCTAAAGTATAGTTCTCCATATCTATTGCAACAGCTCCAGTATTGTATATCTCAACAAATTCATCATCACTAAAGTGTGCTGTACCATCACCATTGGCATCTCCTACTTCTCCAGGAGCATTACTTGGGTCTGCATTAATTTCATTGATAACTAATATTTCAGGATCACATTGTGCAGCTGGTACTGTTCCAGAAATTGTTGTTCCATCACAGTCTCCACCATTAATTGTTAAATCCCAAGCATCACCTTCAGATAATCCTGTAATCATTATTGTTCCATCCGCAACAGTAGCTGGATCATCTCCTACAACCATTCCTCCAGAAGTTGTTGTTACAGTACCAATTGTGCTTTCAGAACCAGAATAAGGAATGTTAATTGTTACGTTATCATTATTATCTCCATCTGTATTAGTAGCACAAGTATAAGTTTCAGTTTGTAATGTTAGGTCACATGTAGCACAATCTGAAGTTGGTCTTGCTCCTAACGTTGGGCAAGATCCAAAAGCAGCTAGACTAACATTAGATAAAGTCCAAGAAGAAAAAGTTCCATCAGAATCTAAATATTGTACACCTACAAATACATTAGTTCCTGTTGCAGCAGATAAATCTACACTGTAACCTAAACCTGCATCAGAAATTGTTTGAACAGATGTCCAAGTAGCTGCATCAGGACAAAGACCACTATAATCAGAGGTATATTGTATATCTAAAGTTGAGCCATCGAAACCTTCAGCCGCATCAAAAAGTAATCCTAAATCAGTTACTCCAGACATATCTAAAGGGCCAAAAACTAACCAGCCGTTAGATTCTTCCATACATCCTGATCCACAATATCCATTAATAGAATAAGTTCCACTAGATTCAGTCCAAACATCCATGTCTGAATTAGCTGCTACAGTTACTATTTCAAATAATTCCATACCAGTACTTAAATCAAAACAAGTGTTTGGTATAGGATCACAATACGCAGCAGCAACAGATCCAGAAGCAGAAAGTGCTCCACAATCTCCGCCAACTAAAGCGACATCCCAAGCAGCTCCCTCTAATAAACCTGTAATGGTAATTGTTCCATTTGCAACTGAAGAAGGGTCGTCACCTCCAACTGTACCACCAGAAGTTGTAGTAACATCTGTAATAGCAGCATCAGAACCTGTATAAGGAATATTAATTGTTACAGAATCATTATTGTCTCCAACTGTGTTAGCGTTACAAACTGTACTTGCAGTTCCAAATGCTACTCCACAACTAGTTGAAAATCCAGTCCAAGTGAAATTATCAACCATTATTCTTTCGGTTGTCCCATTAGATATTATTCTTACTCCAACACTTGAGCTCGGACTATTTATAGTACCATTTACAGTTTTCCAATCAGAATCTGTAGTTACAGTAGCATCAATTGTAGATGATGGACTCCAATTAGTACCATCAGTAGTAGTTTCTACAGAAAAGTTTGTAGCTGGATTTCCATCCCATCGTCTTACTTGAAAAGAAAAATCACCAATACCACCAGATGAGATAGTCATTGTTAAAGATGAAGTTGCATTATTTCTTAATCTAACGGAATTAAGTCCAAAACCACCCGGAAATCCGTCTTGATCAGCAGTTCCATTTCTCAATATAGAAATTCCTACAGCTAGGAAATTCGTCCCAGCATCAGCATATTCCCAATCACCATAAGAACCTGATGTTGTGTTCCAATTAGCCTCAGTATCAAAATCAATTGATCCTTGACCAAATGTGACAGAAGAGATTAAAAGAGTTAATAATAAAAAGTAAAGTTTTTTCATAATTGATTTTTAAAAAATTAGACTATAAATATACTAACAAATAGCGAGTATTTATAGAAGAGTTTGTCAATAATTCACTTTTTTACAATAAGTTAACATAGTAAGTGTCAGAGGGTTTTAGTTTTCAGCAACTTACGAATGCAATGTTAGCGAATTGTTACCAATTCAAAATTCACCTTAAGTTAAGGTAGATATATTTTATATTTACAAAACCTTAAAATTGTATTTACATTGAAAAAGAAGGATATTAAAATATTATTGGTAGATGATGAGCCAGATATTTTAGAAATTGTTGGGTTTAATTTATCAACTGAAGGCTACCAAGTAATTACTGGTGAGAATGGAGTTGAAGCCGTTGAGAAGGCTAAAAAATACAAACCACATTTAATTATTTTAGATGTTATGATGCCAGAAATGGATGGTATTGAAGCTTGCGAACGTATTAGAGAACAATCTGATTTGAGTGACACTATTATAACTTTTTTAACTGCAAGAGGTGAAGATTATTCTCAAGTAGCAGGTTTTGATGCTGGTGCAGATGACTATATTGCAAAGCCCATTAAACCTAAAGTTTTAGTGAGTAAAGTAAAAGCTTTATTAAGAAGACTTAAGAGTACCGAAAATGCAGCAGATGCAATAGTTAAAGCTGGTGATTTAGTTATTTATAAAGAAGAATATAAAATTACCAATAAGGGAGTAGAAATCACATTACCTAGAAAAGAGTTTGAATTGTTATCTTTGTTAGCAACCAAGCCTGGTAAAGTATTTAAGCGCGAAGAAATTTTAGATAAAGTCTGGGGAAATGATGTCGTTGTTGGTGGGAGAACTATAGATGTACATATTAGAAAACTTCGCGAAAAAATAGGAGACAAATCCTTTAAAACAGTCAAAGGTGTTGGTTACAAGTTTGTAGACTAATGCAAAAAAGCAATTTTAAGAAAACGTATAAATTTGCAATACGAACATCGCTGTACGTAACGATGTTTACGACACTCCTTGTGAGTGTTTTTTTATATTACTATCACACCTTTAATTGGCAAGTTATCTTCTTCCCTTTAATTTGTTTCCCATTATGTTTTGCAATAGTACAATACAGAGTAGAACGTTTTATATATAGACGTGTAAAAAATATATATGATAACCTTAAGCTTTTGGAAGCTACAAATTTGAGACAACAACCCATTACTACTGATATGGGGACACTTAAACGAGAAATAGACAAATACGCTAGAGATAAGAAAATTGAGATTGAGACTTTAAAGATTAGGGAAGAATATCGTAAAGAGTTTATTGGGAATGTGTCACATGAATTAAAAACGCCTTTGTTTACAGTACAAGGTTATGTAGACACACTTTTAGATGGTGAGATTGAGGATGAAAAAATTAGAAAAAAATACCTTACACGAGCAAGTAAAGGTGTAGAACGGTTAACATATATCATTAAAGATTTAGATATGATTACCAAATTAGAAGTTGGTGATCTTAGTCTTAATAAAGAAGAGTTTGATATTGTGAAATTAGTTCAAAATGTATTTGAGCTTTTTGAAATGAAAGCAGCAAAGAAAAATATAACATTAACGTTCGATATAGACTATTTAGAACCTATAATGGTTTATGCAGATAAAGAACGAATTCAACAGGTCTTAACTAATTTAATAGTTAATTCTATAAAATACGGAAGAACAAAAGGGACTACGGAAATTAGTATAGAAAACTTAATAAAAAACAAAGCTATTATTAGAGTTACTGATAATGGTGAGGGTATTTCGAAACAAAATTTACCACGCCTTTTTGAGCGTTTTTACCGTGTCGATAAAAGTGGTTCGAGAAAAGAAGGTGGTTCTGGTCTAGGCTTGTCTATAGTGAAGCATATTATTGAAGCACACGAAGAGAAAATATACGTAGAAAGTGAATTAGGTGTTGGTAGCGAGTTTTCTTTTACGCTAGAAAAGACGAAATAACTTCCTGTAGTTAACAATATATTCTTGAGATTGAAAACCAGAGTAATTTTCAACATTAGATAACATTTTTATATCAAATTCATCTTGAGTTGCAGATGGAACTATGCCTTCTTTATTTAGTTTTTTAGCTAAATATTCTTGTTCAAATTGTCCTGGTGTAGGTATAAAAAAAGCTTTTTTCTCGAGTTTTGCTAAATCCATAATGGTTGTATAACCCGACCGACTTAAAATAAGATTACTTTCATTAATGGCAACTTCGAGTTCAGCGCTAGTCATAAAATTATAAATAACCATATTTTCAAGAATTTCTTTTTGTTGCTCAGACTCTATGATTCCCTTTATAAAAAGGACATTCCCTTTATAGTGTTTTAAATCGCCTAAAAGTTTGTTTTCTAGATAAGTTCGCTGAGGTTCTGGTCCAGAGAGTAATACTAGAAGATTGTATTTTGTTTTTAGATCTAGTTTTTTAAATCGAGTTAATGGCCCTAAATATTTCACTGAATGTTGATAGCCTTCAATATGTCCTAAATATCCACTTAAATTTTTAGTGCCAATATGATCTGGAACCCAACATTCGTTAAATTTCGAAATTATTTTTTGATGCAATTTAGAGCTTAACCATGTCGTACTTCCGCTTAAAACGCGCAATTGATGTGTTATAAATACGCAAGGGATATCTTTATGTCTTACACCAAATCGATTGTCTGAAATTATCCCAGAGATGTTTTCAGTTTTAACGATAGACTCAATACGTTTTTTTTCTTTTTTTATAGTTTTTAATAGATAGGGCGAATCTTTTATCAGCTTTAGTTTAAAGCTATTTGCTTTTTTTGCATATGTAATATTGTAAGAAGGAAGTTCAATAGATTTAAGTTTTGGAAATTCTTTTTTTAATAACTCTAAAGCTGTTCCGTCACTTGCAATTATAGGTTCAAAATTATTATCTATTAAGGCATTTATAATAGGAATACATCTAGTAGCATGTCCCAATCCCCAATTTAGAGGTGCGACTAAAATACGTTTCTTATGTAGAACAGGTTTCAGTATTTTTTTATTTTAGAGATGATTGAATGAAACAAAGATAAACCTAAAAATGTTTCCTTAATTTTACCGAATTATTAATAGTGTCAAGAAATTGTAGAAAAAGTGGGAAGTAAAAATAAACTCAAACGCTTTAAGGAAAATGAAACCTTTGAAAATGTATTTCAACCATCAAGAGATGAGCTGGTTAATGGAACGTTTCCTTTGAAAAGAAAATGGAGGAAAGATATTTTTAAAAACGATAACCCATTAGTTTTAGAGTTAGGTTGTGGGAAAGGAGAGTATACGGTTGGTTTAGCAAAACGCTATCCAAATAAAAACTTTATTGGTATTGATATTAAAGGAGCTCGTTTTTGGCGAGGAGCAAAGACAGCTCTTGAAGAAAATATTCCCAATGCTGCTTTTATAAGAACACAAATTGAGCTTATAGAATATGTTTTTGCAGAAAATGAAGTTGACGAAATCTGGATTACATTCCCAGACCCTCAAATAAAATATCAGCGTACAAAACATCGTATGACTAATCTTCAATTTCTAGAACGTTATAAAAAAGTGCTGAAACCTAGTGGCTTAATGCATTTAAAAACCGATAGTGAGTTTATGCATGGTTATACTCTTGGATTGCTTCATGGGTTGGGGCATGAGATTTTATATGCCAATCATAATGTGTATAAATTAGAGGGCAGTCCTGAAGAAGTGACTGAAATTCAAACCTTTTACGAAAATCAGTATTTAGAGAAAGACAAAGCAATTACGTATATTAGATTCAAAATCAACTAAAATTTGAGTATTACAGTCGTTTTCTTTCTTGGATTATTTGTTGCGCTTCTTGGAGTCGTTCCGCCTGGATTACTTAATATGACAGCTGCAAGGATAAGCCTCAAAGAAGGAGCAGGACGAGGTATAATGTTCTCAACAGGAGTTTCAATAGTCGTTTTTATTCAAACTTATATTGCTGCTATTTTTGCAAGATATTTGTCTAATCGACCAGATATAGTCGAAATTCTTCAACGTGTTGCCTTTGTTATTTTTGTTCTGATTACCATCTATTTTTTAGTATTAGCATCAAAACAAAAAGAAGCTAAGGTTGAAACTGAAATTAAAAGTAAGCATGGACGTCTGTTGCATGGTATGTTACTTTCAGCATTAAACGTATTCCCTATTCCGTATCAGGCATACATGACTATTACTCTAGCATCTTTTGGTTGGATGGATTTTGAACGCACCAATATTATTACTTATGTTACAGGTGCCTCTATGGGAACATTTGTAATGCTATATTTCTATATCTTTTTCTTCGATAAAATAAAAGATAGAAAATTCACGTCTCAAAAAAGTATGAACTATAGTATTGGGATTATAACAGGAATCGTTGCATTAGTAACTTTTATTAATATTTTAAGAGAACTCTAATGAAGGTTGAAACACTAGGTTTTTTTGAAAAAGTCTATGAAATTGCTCGGCTAGTTCCTTATGGAAAGGTAACGAGTTATGGAGCAATCGCGAAATATTTAGGAGCTGCGAAAAGTGCTCGTATTGTTGGTTATGCAATGAATGGTTCTGGAGGAAAAGACGTGCCAGCACATCGTGTTGTAAATCGTAAAGGATTACTCACTGGGAAACATCATTTTGAAGGTACTAATTTAATGCAACAACTTCTAGAAAGTGAAGGTATTGAAGTCATAGATAATCAAATCCAAAATTTAGAATCTGTCTATTGGGATCCAGCAAAAGAATTAGAGTAGATTTTTACGATTAGAAAACCCAATCATTTCATTATTCAATTCAATTTATTCGCTTCAAAATTTAAACTTTTAGCAGTATCTTTGTGTTTAGAATTAATCTGAATAAAGACAGTGTAATAGTAGCAGATGAAATTAAATAAACAAGATATATTAAAAGCTCTTAAAACCATTACAACTCCTGGTGAGGGAGAAAATATGGTAGATAGTGGTGCAGTAACCAATGTGATGACATTTGCAGATGAGGTTATCGTAGATATTACGATTAAAAACCCAAGTCTTCAGGCAAAAAAGAAAACAGAAGTTGATATTTTACAAACTATTCATAGAGAAGTCTATGAAAAGGCAAAAATAAAAGTTAATATTAAAGTTGATGCACCAGCTAAACCAACTACAAATGAAATTAAAGGAAAACCAATTCCTGGTATACAAAATATTGTAGCTGTAGCTTCTGGCAAAGGAGGAGTAGGTAAATCTACAGTTACAGCTAACTTAGCAGTGACCTTAGCTAAAATGGGTTTTAAAGTTGGTGTTTTAGATGCTGATATTTATGGGCCATCTATTCCTATCATGTTTGATGTAGCTTCAGAACGACCATTATCTGTAAATATTGATGGGAAATCTAAAATGAAGCCTGTTGAAAATTATGGAGTTAAAGTATTATCTATTGGATTTTTTACAAAACCAGATCAAGCGGTTATTTGGAGAGGACCAATGGCTTCTAAAGCCTTAAATCAGATGATTTTTGATGCAGCTTGGGGAGAATTAGATTTTTTATTGATCGATTTGCCTCCAGGAACAGGTGATATTCATTTAAGTATTATGCAAGCGTTACCGATTACAGGAGCAGTTGTAGTGAGCACTCCGCAAAATGTGGCTTTAGCAGATGCTAAAAAAGGTGTTGCAATGTTTAAACAAGAGAGTATTAATGTTCCAGTTTTGGGGATTATAGAAAATATGGCATATTTCACTCCTGCAGAATTGCCAGAAAATAAATATCATATATTTGGTAAAGAAGGAGCTAAAAACTTAGCTGAAGATTTAAAAGTACCATTTTTAGGAGAAGTCCCATTGGTACAAAGTATAAGGGAAGCAGGTGATATTGGAAGACCAGCAGCATTACAAACAGCAACTCCAATAGAAGAGGCTTTTGAAGCAATAACTCGAGAAGTTGTTCAGCAAGTGGTAAACAGAAATGAAGATATACCAGCTACAGAGGCAATAAAAATTACAACAATGGCAGGTTGCTCTGCTGTAAATAAAAAGTAAATGAGCTCAGAAGAACTTAAATTAAACGTAGAAAAAGCATTGGATGAGATTCGTCCGTTTCTACAAAGTGATGGAGGAGACATTAATTTATTATCTATAGATGATGATAAATATGTTAAAGTACAACTTGTGGGTGCTTGTACGTCTTGTAGTGTTAACCAAATGACATTAAAATCTGGAGTTGAGATGACTATAAAGAAATATGCTCCACAAATAGAAGGAGTTATTAATGTTGAATAATTAATGTGACATTTGTCACATTCTAAATTAAAATACGTTAGTAGTTTTGTTTCCAACTTTACATTCATGATTACAACAGATATACTTATAATTGGAGCAGGTCCAACAGGACTTTTCACTGTTTTTGAAGCAGGTTTATTAAAATTAAAGTGTCATTTAATTGATGCTTTACCACAACCAGGTGGTCAATGTTCTGAGATTTATCCAAAGAAACCGATTTACGATATTCCTGCGTATCCAGAAATTTTAGCAGGTGATTTAACTGATAAACTACTGGAGCAGTGTAAGCAATTCGAACCAGGTTTTACGCTTGGAGAACGTGCTGAAACGATTGAAAAACAAGAAGACGGAAGTTTTATCGTTACTACGAATAAAGGAACGAAGCATCAAGCGCCAGTTGTTGCTATTGCTGGAGGATTAGGAAGTTTTGAGCCTAGAAAGCCATTATTAGAAAACATCACTGAGTTCGAAGATAATGGAGTAGAATACATTATTAAAGATCCAGAATTCTACAGAGATAAAAAGGTAGTTATTGCAGGTGGAGGAGATTCGGCTTTAGATTGGAGTATCTTTTTAAGTGATGTTGCAAGTGATGTAACATTAATTCATAGACGAAATGAATTCCGAGGTCATTTAGATTCGGTAGAAAAAGTACAAGAATTAAAGAATAAAGGAAAAATAACTCTTATTACTCCAGCCGAAATAACAGCTATTAATGGTAATGAGAAAGTTGAAAGCGTTGAGGTAACTAAGAAGGGTGAAGAACCAATCGTAGTTAAAACAAATCATTTCATTCCATTATTTGGCTTATCTCCTAAGCTAGGACCAATAGCAAATTGGGGACTTGAGATAGAAAAGAATGCAATTAAGGTTGATAATTCATTAGATTACCAAACTAACATACCAGGTATTTTTGCTATTGGAGATGTAAACACATATCCAGGGAAATTAAAGCTGATTCTTTGTGGTTTCCATGAAGCAACATTAATGTGTCAAGCTGCCTATAAAATCATCAATCCAGGAAAGCGCTATGTTTTAAAATATACAACCGTTAGTGGAATTGATGGTTTTGATGGAACACGAAAAGAAGCACCTAAAGCGGTGGTAAAAGCAATCGATTAATTGGAAAATCCAGATATAAACATAACAATAATAGACAGAAAAGGTGTAATCCATAAAATTGAAGCACCTACAGACATGGCTATGAATTTAATGGAAGTAGTTCGTTCTTACGAGCTTGCTCCAGAAGGAACGATAGGTGTTTGTGGTGGTATGGCTATGTGTGCCTCATGTCAATGTTATGTTTTAAGTGAAACCGAATTACCAGAAATGCAAGATGATGAGGAAGCTATGCTTTCGGAAGCGTTTTATGTAAAGGATAATTCGCGTTTAGGTTGTCAAATACAAATGACGACAGAAATGGAAGGTTTAGAAGTTGAGTTAGCTCCTGAAAGTTAATTGGAACATCATTGCTAGCGCAGCGCGGAAACCTGTTCGTTTCTTAGTTTAATTTTTAAAGATTGTCACGTCCTTCGTCCGTGCAATAACTGATTTATTCTAGTTATTCCGTTTTATAAGAACTCAACTTGGTTGGCCCTTCTAACAAAAAGCGATCAATCTTCAGCGTGCCATCTTCAGTAGTTACAATCTGCCATTTAATCAAAGAAATCGAGCCGTTTTCTATTTCAATACCAGTTATACTTCTTGGGTGTACACAACTACCATCATTGAAAAACGCAATGTCTCCAGGTTCTGGAAAACGAGGTCTGTGAGTATGACCAACGACTGTAATTAGATTATTATTATCGGTAATCCATTTTTTTGTTCGTCGTTCTATTTTAATAAGGCCTTTGTAGTTTTTTGCCGGACTTGTAGGATCTGCAATTCCCATAACATTTAAAGGTTTCCAAAGTACACGAACCATAAAGCGACTCCATTTCCAAAAGAGGTAATTCCACCAATCGGCTTGATGGCCATGGCATAAGAATAATTCTTGTTCAGTTTTAGAATATTGTAAAATAATCCCTTCATGATATTTAATGTCGCAAAACAACTCTACATCCTCACCTGTTTTTGGATCGAAATAGGTAGATAAATGTTTTTCGACATAATTAGGATCGCGATACACCATATCGTGGTTTCCCCAAATCATGTGCAAGCGATCTTGCTCATGAAATAACTTCATGAGCATATATACATTTTTATGTGCATTCAAGATAGATTCAAACGATAAGTTTTCCCACAATTCATCACCATCGCCAAGTTCACAATAACTAAATCCTTCAGAATAATAATGTTTTAAAGCATGAAAATAAATATTCCGATTATTGGCAAAGTCATCTGCAAAACTATTGTCTCCTCTGTGGCAATCGCTAAACAATATAAACTTAGAAGAATCGTCAAAGCTTATGCGTTTGGCATTTTTATAAGCACGATCTAATCTGGTTTTTGAAGACATAAAGTAAATGTAAACAAAAAATGCCTCTCAGTTATGAGAAGCATTTTATAAAATCATGATTATAATTATTTCAAAACGATTCCGTCAGAGTGAAATAATCAAATGTCGCTTAGCGACCTATTTAAAAGCGTTTAAACCTGTAACATCTAAGCCAGTAATCAACAAATGAATATCGTGAGTACCTTCGTAAGTGATTACACTTTCAAGATTCATTGAATGGCGCATAATGCTATATTCTCCAGATATTCCCATACCTCCTAACATTTGTCTCGCTTCACGAGCAATGTTAATTGCCATATCTACATTATTACGCTTTGCCATAGAGATTTGTGCTGAGGTTGCAGTGCCAGCTTCTCTCATAACACCAAGTCTCCAAGCTAAAAGTTGCGCTTTGGTGATTTCTGTAATCATTTCAGCTAATTTCTTTTGTTGTAATTGAAACTGCCCAATAGGCTTCCCAAATTGCATACGTTCCTTACTATATCTTAAAGCTGTGTCGTAACAATCCATAGCTGCACCAATTGCTCCCCAAGCAATACCAAAACGCGCTGAATCTAAACAACCAAGAGGTGCGCCTAATCCAGATTTGTTAGGTAATAAATTTTCTTTAGGTACTTTTACATTATCAAAAATAAGCTCACCAGTTGCAGATGCTCTAAGTGACCACTTATTGTGTGTTTCTGGAGTAGAGAATCCTTCCATACCACGTTCTACAATAAGACCATGGATTCGTCCTTCTTCATTTTTAGCCCAAACCACAGCAACTTGACAAAAGGGTGAATTACTAATCCACATTTTAGCACCATTTAAAAGATAATGATCTCCCATATCTTTAAAATTGGTAACCATGCCACCAGGATTACTTCCATGATCTGGTTCTGTTAATCCGAAAGATCCAATCCATTCTCCAGAAGCTAGTTTTGGTAAGTATTTTTGACGTTGTTCTTCGTTACCGTATTTCCATATAGGATACATTACTAAAGAAGACTGTACAGATGCAGTACTTCTTACTCCTGAGTCTCCGCGTTCAATCTCTTGCATAATTAAACCATAAGAAATTTGATCTAATCCCGCTCCTCCATATTCTTCAGGAATGTATGGTCCAAAAGCTCCAATCTCTGCTAAACCTTTTACGATTTGAGTTGGGAATTCTGCTTTCTGAGCGTATTCTTCAATAATAGGTGAAACATCACGTTTTACCCATTCTCTTGCAGCATCACGTACTAATTTGTGTTCTTCTGTAAGTAATTCATCTAGGTTGTAATAATCTGGTGCTTCGAATAAATCTGGTTTCATTTGTTAGATTTTATTGTTTCTCAAATATCAAATGCTGTCGCTATCGCTCAAGCCATATTGTTTGTTTACAAAGTTTGAAACAAAAGTAACGAAAACGTTTTCATAGAGCAAAAGCAATACTACATTTTCAGATAAAAATATTTGGTGAGATTGATGTAATCTTTGGTGTATTGATGACGAGTAGTTTCAATAATTAATTCTGAAGTTTCGATTTCAACTTCATTGAATGAAAATTCGAGCAAGCTCCTTTTAAAGGTCGAATCTGGATTACCTTTAACATGTAGCGAACGATTAAGATATAACCCAACTTTTAATGCCAGTGCAATAAAATTGTCTTCCTCTTTATATGGAATTACAACAGAAAAGAGACCATCATCCGAAAGTAAATGGGAAATAGCATATAACAAATGCTCAAAAGGCATAGCGTCATTAAATCGTGCTATATCTCTTGCTTTGTTATCCGTTTTGTAATCTTCGGAATAAAAAGGTGGATTACAAATGATGAGGTTATATTTATCTTCAATTTCTTCTACAAATTCGAGTAGTGAAGCATGATAACAGAAAAGACGGTCTGCCCAAGGTGAGCTTTCAAAATTCTCTGAGCACTGTTCATACGCATCAGCATCAATTTCTAAAGCTTCAATATTTTCAGCATGACTTCTTTGTGCTAACATTAAGGATAAAACACCAGTTCCTGCTCCAATATCTAAAACTGAAAAGGGATGATGCTCTATCGAAGTCCAAGCACCAAGTATAACACTATCAGTGCCAATTTTCATGGCACATTTATCTTGATTAACTGAGAATTCTTTGAATTGAAACGGTTTGTTCATTGTTTGTCATCCTGAACTTGTTTCAGGATCTTTTATTTTGTTAGATGCTCAAATAAATTAACTTCGTAGAATATTCGATTTCAACATGATACATTTAAGAAAGATACAAATCAATTAACCCTTCTGGAGTATTTACTTCTATAGTTTTATTGGCTCTATCCACTTTTACAATAAACTCATCATTCATTGGAATTAGAATTTCTATGCCATCTCTATCAATTTCAAACAAAGATTGAGCAGTAGAATCATTGATTCCTTTTAAGGTACCAACTTCTCCATAATTCTGATCTTTAATTGTGAAACCTATAACTTCGTGAAAATAAAATTTATCTCCATCTAGCTTTGGTAATAAATCTAACGGCAAGTAAAGTTCCGTTTTCATTAAAGCATCAGCATCAGCTTCAGTATTAACATCTTCAAAATTTATACGTAATAAATCAGACTTATGTAGCTGAGATGATTCGATAAAGAAAGGAACTAGGTTTCCTCTCAAATCTATAAAAATAGCATCTAAATTATCATATAGATCAGGCTCGTCAGTATCTAGCTTGGCAAGGAGTTCTCCTTTGAAGCTATACTTCTTTACAATTTTCCCTAAATAAAAACAATCTTCTTTTTTCATCTCTCAATGCTTCTGTCGGTTCGAGCATTAACAAGCTCAAAATGTATTTTGAACGCAGTTAGTTAATGCAATTAGTCGAGAACGTTATCAAAATTAAATTTGTAAGCATCTCGACAACGCTCGATGTGATAGTGTTAAATAAAAAAACTCCGATAGATTATATCGGAGTTTAAAAGTATAAAAATATTTTTTTTATTCTTCTTCGTTCGAAGCTGTTGTTTCTTCAGTTGCAACATCTTCTGCTACTTCTTCTTCAACAACTGGTGCAGCTGCAGCAATACGTGCTTCATTTACTGCTTTTTCAGCTTCTAATGCTTTAGATTTAGCGTCAGCATCTGCTTTAGATAAACCATCTGCTTTTGCTTGTACTTTAGAAGTTTTTTCTTCTAACCAAGCATCGAACTTCGCTTGCGCTTGTTCTTCAGTAAGTGCTCCTTTTCTAACACCACCAGCTAAATGATTTTTAAGCATAGCACCTTTATAAGATAAAATTGCTTTTGCAGTATCAGTTGGTTGTGCACCGTTTTGTAACCATTGCACAGCTCCGTCAACGTCTAATTCTATAGTTGCAGGATTTGTGTTTGGATTGTAAGCACCTAGTTTCTCTAAGTATTTACCATCTCTTTTTGAGCGAGAATCCGCTGCTACGATCCAGTAGTAAGGTTTTCCTTTTTTACCGTGTCTTTGTAATCTAATTTTTACAGGCATAATATAATTAATTAGTGAGGTTCTCGACCTCTGTTATTAATGAGGGCGCAAAGATAATACATTTTTTTAATTCTCAACACTTTGTGTTCAGTTTAACTAAAAGAATTCCATTTTAACTAAAAGAAAATTCAACAGTTAGGCAATATCAAAAATTATTATACTTTTGATACCCTTGTTTCGTTATATTTGAACCAAAGAAAAATTACCCTTTTTAAATATGAAAAAACTTATTCTTTTATTCCTTGTTTTTTTAACAGTATTTAGCTGTGGCGACGAAGTGGAATTTAATACACCTGCTTTTCAAGGTGATCGTACAAATGAACTTTGGAGAGCCAAGGCTTTTTCTGCGAGTATTGAAGCCAATGGATTTTTAACCATTACAGGAACTAATAATATAGAAACCGTTAACCTGAGAGTGCCTTCAGTAACCACTGCTACTTTTACTGTAGGAGATGTTAATACTATAGAAGCAGAATATGTTGATGGATTTGGGACAACTTTTTCAACTAATAATAGACCAGATCCAAGTGTCTCTGTATATCCTGAGCTAGGAGAGATTACCATAGACGAAATAGATAGAACAAATTCTACTTTTTCTGGAACGTATAGATTTTTAGCATTTGATGCCTCTGGATTAAATTCGATTGGTTACACAAATGGAATCTTTTACAAAGTACCACTAAGGTCAGGAGAATTTCCAGATAATCCAATAACTTGCATTGATACAGAAATAGCTTCTGATGCTGCATTAGTGGCATATGAAGCCACTTTTGCTTCGAGTTTAGAGTTTATTATAAGTGCAGATTATGAAGCTGCATGCAATGCATATATAGTAGCACTAAACACAGAACGTAATTACTGTGGAGATGTAGATGGTTCTATTCAAGCTAAGATAGATGCTTTAGGTAACTGTCAACTACCATGTAACCATGCAACTTCTAATAGAGTAGAAGCTGAGGCGCAATATACTGCAGCAACAATTGGTAACTATTTTGAAAAATGTGCACAATACTTATTTTACTTAGAGGAGCAGATTATGTTTTGTGGAGATGAAGATGGAAGTATTCAATTAGAAATAGATAGTTTAGATTGTGAAGATGCTGATGGCGATGGAATACCAAATGTTTTTGAAAACTTTGATGGTGATATTGATGGTAATTTAGATGATCCAGGTGACGATTCTGATGGTGATGGAATTTTTAATTACCTAGATCCAGATGATGATGGTGATGGCATATTAACCATGTTTGAAACTTTAGATGCAGATGGCAACCCTGTTGATACTGATGGTGATGGTAATGTGGATTTTTTAGATGATGATGATGATGATGATACAATATTAACCATTAATGAAAATGCTGATCCAAATGGTGATGGTGATCCTTCTGATGCTGTTGACACAGATGGTGATGGTGTGCCAGATTATTTGCAAGCGTAAATTTTAGATAAAAATAGTATAAAAGCGTTACTCATTGAGTAGTGCTTTTTTGTTTACAAGTGTTTATAACTTCATTTTATTAAAGGGTCTTTATTTCTTAATTTTAATGCTCCTATTTTTCACATTAAAAAGGCTTTATGTACTTAATATTCGATACCGAAACTACAGGTTTACCAAAGCGTTGGGATGCACCAATTACTGATACCGATAATTGGCCAAGGTGTATTCAAATTGCATGGCAATTGCATGACGCTATGGGAAACTATATTGAGCATCAAGATTATTTAGTAAAACCAGAAGGCTTTAATATTCCTTACGATGCTGAAAAGATTCATGGTATTTCTACAGAGTTAGCACAAGAACAAGGTGTATCCCTTTCCGAAGTATTAGAAAAGTTTAATATCGCTTTGTCTAAGACTAAGTTTGTTGTTGGGCAAAATGTGAAGTTCGATTTAAACATTATGGGAGCTGAGTTTGTACGTGAAAACGTTGCAAATCAATTACAAGAACTTCCTGTTTTAGATACTTGTACCGAGCATACAGCAAGTTTATGTCAAATTCCTGGTGGACGATACGGTAAATTTAAATTGCCAACTTTAACAGAGTTACATCAGTTTTTATTCAACACACCTTTTGGAGAAGCGCACAATGCAACAGCAGATGTTGAAGCAACAACTCGTTGTTTTTTCGAACTAATTAGAAAACAGCAATACACTAAAGAACAGCTTGATGTTCAGCCAGATTATTTTCAGAAGTTTACTGAAGAACATCCAGAAACAATTCAACTTATTGGTCTAAAACATATTAATCTAAAACGCGAAAGTGCTAAGATTAATGCTAGACTTCAAAAAGAACAAACTGATTCTATTCCAACTGAGACAAACAAAGAAGCAGTTGCAAAATTAGCAGACGTAGATTTTGTGCATTTGCATAATCACTCACAGTTTTCAATTCTTCAATCTACAATAAGTATCAAAGATTTGGTAGCTGCTGCTGCTAAAGAAGATATGCCTGCCGTTGCATTGACCGATCATGGAAATATGATGGGAGCATTTCATTTTGTAAGCGCAGTTGGTAATCATAATAAAGGTGTAAAAGCACAGCAAGAACAAGCTGAAGAAGCTGGCTTAGAAAAGAAAGGCAAAATTATAAAGCCAATTATTGGTTGCGAGTTTTTTGTTTGCGAAAATCATACTGATAAAACTAGAAAAGATAATGGCTATCAGATTGTTTTGATGGCCAAAAATAAAGCAGGTTACCATAATTTAGCAAAGCTTTCGTCTGCCGCTTTTACGGACGGTTTTTACTATCTACCAAGAATTGACAAAAAACTGATTGAGCAATACAAAGAAAACCTCATTTGCTTAACAGGAAATCTATATGGTGAAGTACCAAGTAAGGTGTTAAATATTGGTGAGAATCAAGCTGAAGAATCACTATTATGGTGGAAGAAAACTTTTGGTGACGATTTGTATATGGAGCTTATGCGCCATAATCAAGAAGATGAAAATCGTGTGAATCCAGTGCTGATTCAATTTGCTAAAAAGCACGATGTTAAATTGGTAGCTACTAATAACACGTATTATGTAGAACAAGAAAATGCTAATGCGCACGACATTTTATTGTGCGTAAAAGATGGTGAGAAACAAGCGACTCCAATTGGTCGTGGTCGTGGCTATCGTTATGGTTTACCAAATCAAGAATATTATTTTAAGTCTTCGGAAGAAATGAAAGCACTCTTTAGAGATGTGCCAGAAGCTATTGTAAATATTCAAGATGTTGTCGATAAAATTGAACCTTATGAATTAGCGCGAGATGTATTATTACCAGCTTTTGATATTCCGAATGAATTTAAAGACGAAGCTGATGAAGCTGATAATGGCAAACGTGGTGAAAATGCTTTTTTAAAGCACTTAACTTTTAAGGGTGCTGAAAAACGTTATGGTGAAATCACACCAGAAATAAAAGAACGACTCGATTTTGAATTAAGCGTAATTGAAAATACTGGCTATCCAGGTTACTTCTTAATTGTAGAAGATTTTATTCGCGAAGCTCGAAAAATGGATGTCTCAGTTGGTCCTGGTCGTGGTTCTGCGGCAGGTTCTGTGGTTGCTTATTGCCTTTGGATTACAAATATAGATCCTATTAAATACGACTTACTTTTTGAGCGTTTCTTAAATCCAGATCGTGTGAGTATGCCAGATATCGATATCGACTTTGATGATGAAGGTCGTGGTCGTGTTATGGATTATGTAATTGATAAATATGGTTCAAATCAGGTAGCTCAAATTATTACTTATGGAACAATGGCTGCAAAGTCATCGATTAGAGATACAGCCAGAGTTTTAGATTTACCTTTAAATGAAGCCGATCGGATTTCAAAGTTAATTCCATTGATGTCTAAACTCGGAAAGATATTCGGAATGTCTGAAAAGGATTTAGGTAAAAAATTCCGTGCTGAAGATTTAGAAAAGGTCAATGAGCTACTCAATATTTCTGATGGTGAAGATTTACAAGCCGAAACCGTTAATCAAGCTCGAATCTTAGAAGGTTCTGTTCGTAATACTGGGATCCATGCTTGTGGTGTAATTATCACACCTGGTGATATTACCAATTATGTTCCTGTGGCCTTAGCTAAGGATTCTGATTTATATGTGACTCAATTTGATAACTCTGTCGTTGAAGACGCAGGTTTATTGAAGATGGATTTCTTGGGACTGAAAACCTTAACCTTAATTAAGGATACGGTTAAGATTGTAAAGGCGAAGCATGATATTTTACTCGATCCTGAGAATTTTCCTCTAGATGATGAGAAAACCTATGAGTTATTCCAGAAAGGTGAAACGGTAGGTGTGTTTCAGTATGAATCGCCTGGAATGCAGAAGCACATGAAGAACCTGAAGCCTACTGTTTTTGATGATTTAATTGCCATGAATGCCTTGTATCGTCCTGGTCCAATGGAATATATTCCAAGTTTTATTGCACGTAAACATGGTGATGAGGAGATTGTGTATGATTTGCCAGAAATGGAAGAATATCTTAAGGAAACCTATGGAATTACGGTTTACCAAGAGCAAGTAATGCTACTGTCTCAGAAATTGGCTGATTTCACCAAAGGTGAAGCCGATGTTTTGAGGAAAGCTATGGGTAAAAAGCAGATTGCGGTTTTGGATAAGATGAAACCAAAATTCATTGAACAAGCTGGTGCCAAAGGTCTAGATAAAGACAAACTAGAAAAAATCTGGAAAGACTGGGAAGCCTTTGCTAGTTACGCCTTTAATAAATCGCACTCAACGTGTTATGCATGGATTGCTTACCAAACAGCATATTTAAAAGCACATTATCCTGCAGAATATATGGCAGCTGTGCTTTCTAATAATATGAATGATATTAAGTCTGTAACCTTCTTTATGGAAGAATGTAAACGTATGCGTTTACCAGTTTTAGGGCCAGATGTGAATGAAAGTTATTATAAGTTCTCAGTAAACCAAGATAATGCCGTTCGTTTCGGAATGGGAGCAATTAAGGGTGTTGGTCATGGAGCTGTAAAAACGATTGTTGAAGGTCGAAAGGAAGATGGACATTACAAGTCTATTTTCGATTTAGCAAAGCGCATCGATTTACGAGCTGCTAATAAAAAAGCTTTTGAAGGTCTTGCCAATGCTGGTGGATTTGATTGTTGGTCAGACACACACAGAGCACAATACTTTTCTCATGATGGTGATGGGATTACTTTTTTAGAAAAAGCAGTTAAATATGGAGCGAAACACCAAGAGAATGAGAATTCGGCTCAAGTAAGCTTATTTGGCGCAGCTAGTGATGTGCAGATTGCTGAACCTTTAGTTCCTCCTTGTGAAGATTGGGGAACGATGGAAAAACTATCACGAGAACGAGAAGTGGTTGGAATTTATATTTCTGGTCATCCATTAGATGATTTTAAAATTGAAATGAAAACGTTTTGCAATGGAGTTATTGCTCATTTTAACGATTTAAATTCAGTTTTAAATAGAGAAATTACTTTTGGAGGTGTCGTTACAGATGTGCAACATCGTGTCAGTAAGCAAGGTAAAGGTTGGGCGTTATTTACGGTTGAAGATTATACAGATAGCCATGAGTTTAGAATCTTTGGTGAAGACTATTTAAAGTTTAGACATTTCTTTGTCATTAATTCTTTTGTTTACGTGAGAGCATATGTAAAAGAGGGATGGGTAAATAGAGATACAGGTAAAAAAGGAGATCCAAGAATTCAGTTTAATAGTTTTCAGTTGTTGCATGATGTTATGGATACTTATGCGAAGAAGTTATCGATACAATTAAATATTGATGATTTGGGTGAAGGTAAAATAACCAAGTTGCATGATTTATTACGATTTCATGAAGGGAGCAATACATTGAATTTTGTAGTGTACGATAATAAAGAGAAAATTAAAGTACATATGCCAAGTCGAAAAAATAAAGTAAAGATTTCTCAAGAACTTTTACATGAGTTAAAAGAGCAAGATGTGATGTATAAGTTGAATTAACAAATTCCTTCGAAAACAGGAATCTCATAATTATGAAAAAAACTATATTAAGTATTTTGGCGATTCTACTTTTCCTTAGTTGTAAAGAAGAGAAGGAGATACCAACTATTGAAAAGGATAAAACAGAAGTTCTCCAATCCATTTTAGATTCAATTTATGCTCAGAATAAAGGTGCTGTTGGACTCATGGTCCATATTGAAGCGCCAGATAAAAGCATTTCTTGGAGTGGAGCAGTAGGTGTTTCAGATAAAAATACGAATGCATCTCTATCTAAAGATCATCCTGTTTTGATAGCAAGTAACACTAAGACTTATGTTAGCGCAACGATTTTAAGATTAGTTGAACAATCTCAATTAGATTTAAATCAAGCCATTGATACTTTAATTTTTGAGAAGACCAATAGCTTACTTAAAGCAGATGGTTATAATACGTCTCAAATTAAAGTAGCACAATTATTAAATCATACTAGTGGTATTCATGATTATGCGACTACTGATGCTTATATGGAAATGATAAAAAAAAACCCAAAGCATAAATATACAAGAGATGAACAAATTAAATTAGCGATGACTTTGGGTGACCCTTTAGGTGAAGCTGGAGATGTGTTTACATATGCTGATGTTAATTATTTATTACTGACTGAAATTATTGAAGGTATAACTGGCAAACCATTTTATACGTCTATTAGAGATTTAATTAATTATAATAAGCTTGGAATGCAAACTACATGGTTTTCGACTTTAGAAGAGTATCCTAAAGATTTAAAGCCATTGGCACATCAATATTGGACTTCAGAAGGTTTTGATAGTTATGAGATAGATCATTCTTTTGATTTGTATGGAGGTGGAGGCATAGCATCGACCACTAAAGATCTGGCTGTGTTTTCTCAAAGTTTATTCAGTAATCTAATCTTTGAAAAACTTAGTACATTAGATTTAATATATACTAAGGCTAGTCCAAAACAACCTATGGAAGGTGATTATTATTTGGGTTTATCTTCTATAGATATTGATGGTGTAAAAGGTTTTGGCCATGGAGGTTTTTGGGGAACAGCTGTAAATTATTTCCCAGAGCTAAATACGAGTATAGCTATTTTTGTTTTAGACCGTGATAAAAGAGCCTTGCGTTTGGATATTAATAAAGCAATGGCTAAAGCGCTATCTGAATTATAAACCTAACACACTTTATTACTTAATCATATTGATTCAACATACTGTTTTAGCTTTTCAGTTATGAACATATCCCATGTTGTTGAGCAGATATCGTAACATTCAATTTGTGGTGTTAATCCTACTTGGTGAAAGTTAATAATAGTTATTCCTGGTTTTTCTTCAAGAATTTCCCAATGCAATACATGTCCAATCCATTCTTTATTAAAATCTGGTTCTCCGTCAATACATTTCCATACTAACTCAGTATTTGGAGTGAACTCTAAAATTTTGAAAGTCCACCAATAACCATTTTTAAAATGAATAGTGAATTGTCCATTAGTTTTTTGTGTAGATTGACTAGTTTTTGACCACCAAAGATGAATATCTTCTGTTAAAGCTTTAAATATTTTTTTTGAATTAGATTGCACAACAATCTGTTTTTTATAATCTGAATTAGAAAGGTTTTGAGTTTTATTAGGCATCTTTTTTTGTGTTAAGGTAATTATCTAAATTGTCTAATGATTCATCCCAGAATTGCGAATAGAATTGCATCCATTTATTAATCTCTTTTAAAGGCTTAGGGTTAGCATAGCAAAAGCGATTTCTACCTTGGTCATTCATTTTTACCAAACCAGCATCATTTAAAATTTTAATGTGTTTGGTGACACCTTGTCTAGTCATTGAGAACTGATTTGAAATTTGAGTTATGGACAATGCTGAGGTAGCTATTACTAAGGCGTGAAAAATATCACGCCTTGTAGGATCTGCAATTGCTTTAAATAATTTGGTGATATTATCTTGCATTGACTACTTCTTTTAAAAAGGTTGTTAAACCATTAATGCAATTGTCCCAACCACCATTAAAACTCTCAAACATTACAATGGCAGTTTCGCCTGTGTAGTTTTCAATTCCGGAATGTTCTAGTATTAGTTTGGTGCTGTTGCCTTGAGTTTCTAGTTTCCAAGTTACGGTTGTTTCTACTTTGGTATCTGCAACAACCCAAGTATATACTAGTTTGTATGGATTGGCTTCTTTTACGGTTCCGCTTATGGTTGTGCAACCTTTTTCGTTTGGCTCTGATTTAAAGGTGTAGTTAAATCCTACTTCGGCCTTAAAATCTGCTTGGATAAACCATGTTGAGATTTCTTCGGCTTTTGTAATAGCGTTCCAGATTTGCTCTATTGGATGATTAAATACCTTTTCTTTTGTGATTGTTTTGTTCATGATATTCGTTTTTTTGATGCATACGCAACTTTACGGTTGCTAAATTACGTAAATAGAATTAATAAGCAACTAAAAAGTTGCTTATTAATTCTGCATTTGCGCAAAGGATGGAAGTGGCATCCTTTTTTATTTGGTGGCTGAGCGTAGCCGAAGCTACTGAACAAAAAAGATATAACGTACAGCCTGACCCTTTGGGTTGCGCCAAAGTAAAGAGAATATGTATCGTAAATGGTATCATAATCAAATCAAATACTGCCAATGTAAGGTTTGGCAAAATTTTTGACTAATTTTGTGTATCTATCAATAGATAGAACATTAAACTGAAGTAGAATACAATAAATAATAAATATTATGGCATTAGAAATAACAGATGCAACTTTTGAAGAAACAGTATTAAAGAGTGATAAGCCAGTAGTGGTTGATTTTTGGGCTGCATGGTGTGGACCTTGTCGTATGGTAGGACCAATCATTGACGAAATTAGCACAGAATACGAAGGTAAAGCTGTAGTTGGTAAGGTAGATGTTGATGCAAATCAGGAATTTGCTGCTAAATACGGAGTAAGAAATATACCTACTGTATTAGTTTTTCAAAACGGAGAAGTAGTTGGTCGCCAAGTTGGTGTAGCACCAAAAACGGCTTACGCTGAAGCTATCGACGCACTTTTATAGTCAATACTCTAAAAGAAATGATAAAAGGTTTGCCTATACGGCAAACCTTTTTTAGTTTCGATAACTGATGGACATACAGCAAGAACTCAATAAAGCAGGCGGTTTTAAAAACCTAGAATTACTAGCAAAGCAAGTGGTTGAGGGTTTTATTGCTGGAATGCATAAAAGTCCCTTTCATGGATTTTCTGCTGAGTTTGCTGAGCACAAGATTTATAATCAAGGAGAAAGCACCAAGCATATAGATTGGAAACTCTACGCTAAAACAGATCGGTTATACACTAAGCGTTACGATGAAGAAACCAATCTAAGATGTCATCTTATAATTGACAATAGTAGTTCTATGCACTATCCAGAAAATGCAGGTTCATCTATAGATAATCTAAACAAGATATCTTTTGCTGCATTGGCAGGTGCTTCATTAATGCACATTCTTAAAAAACAACGTGATGCTGTTGGATTGAGTATTTATAGTGACAAGTATGATTTTTATTCACCTGAAAAGGGTAGTGAGCGTCACCATCAAATGCTACTAAATAAGTTAGGTGAAGCTGTTGTGGCCAAACCAGAATCTAAAACAACAGAAACGTATAGATATCTGCATCAAATCGCAGAGAAGATTCATCGTAGGTCTTTAATATTTGTGTTTACAGATATGTTTCAGACCACAGAGGATGACGATAATTTATTTGAAGCACTTAGACATTTAAAACATAATAAACATGAGGTGGTCTTGTTTCATGTTTTTGATAAAGCAAAAGAGTTGACTTTTGACTTTGATAATAGACCAAAACGTTTTATCGATATAGAAACTGGTGAGTACATCAATTTATATCCTGATAACATTAAAGACAACTATGAAGAGGCTGTAAAAGCGTACTTTAATAACTTAAGAATTAAATGTGGACAGTATAGAATTAAGTATGTTGAAGCTGATATTAACGCTGGTTTTAATAGCATACTTACAACCTACATGATTGAACGTCAAAAATTTGTTTAAACAAATATCTATTTTTTATGATTTTTGTTTGCGATATTAAAAATGCAGTGTATATTTGCCCTCGCAATTAAGCAACGGTCTGGTAGTTCAGTTGGTTAGAATGTCGCCCTGTCACGGCGAAGGTCGCGGGTTCGAGTCCCGTCCAGACCGCTAAAATTGCTTAAAAGCTCTGAGAAATTAGAGCTTTTTTAGTATAAAAATGTTGTGTTGTCTCAGAGTAAGATCTGAGTCGTAGTAGAAATCCAATACTATTGGATATTTACCAATGAAAGGCTTTCCTTTTTTCTGTATAGAAGATTGGGATGCTTTTTTGTTTTTTGGAAGATTTCGAAAAAGCATTTTAACCGACTAAATAGAGTTTTTAACAAGTTATAAACACAATAATTGCTTTTAATCGATAAATATCGACATTTAATCGATGTTATTATTTATTTCATTATAATTAGTTCTATATTTGGAGTCCTTCTTAAGACCTCAAATCACTTATTAAGGAAAATTTTAATCCATTTTACTATTAGGCACGTGTTGTCTAGAAAAACATCCCTCGTTTTTATTTTAGTATAGTTTTAGGTTCAACCTAGAATAGTTAATTATCCATTCCATTCCCTCGACGCAATATTTTGTATTGCAAAAGTTAATGTTGACTATTTTTTAAACCCTAAATTAATACTTATACTTATGAAAACCTTAAAAATTACTTTAGCCTTAGTTGCTGTATTATTATTGACTGTGTCTGGTGTACAATCTGAAGATGTTGTTGTTGATAATGAGCCTACATACAAGACTTATGACAATAATAATTTAATTGCTCACAGAAGAGACAAAGGAAAATTAAAATCTAACGGATAAATTTAATTTCTATAAATTTTTATTAAGCCCTGATTTTATCAGGGCTTTTTGTCTTACATTATTTTAATTTACCTTTGAGTTATATAATAAAGGTATTCTTTGAAGTTTTTCGTCTTATTTCTACTTACTATTACTACTCTTTTTGGACAAAACATTGCCCAAAATGATGACTTGCTTATAATAGATGAATTAATTAAAAAATCAAAAAACTCTTCGAATAGTCTTGATGAACGAAAAAACGATGCTATTAAATCTGTAACAATGGCAATTGAATTGGATATAGATTCTTTAATTCTAAAAACCAATAGAAATCTCTCTTTATTATACTATTATTCTGAAGATTTTGATAAATATATTCCTCTTAATCAAGAAAACTTCAAATTAGCAGAAAAACTAAATGATACAAGTGCACTTGCAGTCTCTAGTGGTAATTTGGCAAGTTATTATAAGTATATAAGATTGAATGATAGTGCATACTTCTACTTTACAAAATCATTAAAATTTTATTCAAAGCTCAAAGATCCTGAGCAAGAATCATATGCTTTGATGAGCATTGCTGACTTACAATATAATGGTAAAGATTATACTTCAAGCGAAAAAAATGCAATTGCCGCCATTAAAATACTTTCTAATCTACCTAAGAACGAAGACAATTTAGATGATTTATGGATATTGAATAATAGAGTAGCTGATATATCATCTGAGTTAAATCAATTTGACAAATCAATTGAGTATCATAATAGAGCATTGGTTATAGCTGAAAAGATGAGCAATGGGTTTATTAATAGGATTTATTCAATCAATAATAAAGCTTTTGTTTATAGGCAAATGGGAAGGTATGATGAAGCTTTAGATTTATACGAAAGCTTAATACCTCTTAAGTCTAAATATGAAGAAGAAGACCCAACATTTTATGCATTGATAATTAATAATATTGCTTATACACAATTGCTTAGAGGTAGTAAGGACCATAATGGGCTATTGAGAAAATTTCAAAAAGCATATGAAATTGCTAATCAGTATGATGATAGGGTTACCAAGATGGCAATTTCTACAGATTTGTCGAAGTTTTATCTCAAAACAAATAAAATAGATTCCGCGTATAAATATGCAAAAGAGACTTATGATATTTCAAGAAATTTATCTTCCACTGATTATACTTTAGATGCTTTAATGACTCTGTCTAAAATTGAGAAAGGAGAAGATGGTAAAAAATATTTAAACGAACATATAAAGCTAAGCGACAGCTTGCTAAATATTGAGAGAAATGAAAGGAATAAATTTGCTAGAATAGAGTATGAAACTGACGAACTAGAAGCAGAAAACAAACAAATATCTAAAGAAAATTTGTACTTAGCCATTCTCTCTATTGGTTTGTTATTAACAGCAATACTCATATATGTCGTTATATCTCAACGCGCAAAAAACAGAAAACTAAAATTAGTACAAGTACAACAAAAAGCAAACGAAGACATTTATAATTTAATGCTAGGTCAACAAGATAAAGTCGATGAAGCAAGAGCTAAAGAGAAAATAAGAGTATCTAAAGAATTACATGATGGTGTTTTGGGTAGACTCTTTGGGACACGTCTCAGTTTAGATAGTATGAATTTTAAAGATGGCAAGGAAGCCATGATGACTAGAGCAAATTATATTGGTCAGCTTAAAACTATTGAAGAAGATATCCGTAAAATATCCCATGAGTTAAATACCGACTTTATTTCAGGTACTGGTTTTATGGATATTGTTTCGGAACTTGTTGAGAATCAAACCCAAGCATATGGTTTAAAAAATGATTTTGATTATACAGACGATATTAGCTGGGATTTAGTTTCTAATAAGACTAAGATAAATATTTATAGGATTATCCAAGAATCCATGCAAAACATCTATAAGCACGCCAATGCTAAAGCTATAAAGATTAGTATTTCATTAGAAAAAGGCGTAATTTGCTTAGACATCATTGATGATGGAGATGGTTTTGATACTTCTAAAAGTAAAAAAGGTATTGGTTTAAAAAATATGACTTCTCGTGTAGAGGATATTGACGGAAAAATCACTTTTACTTCTCAATCTGGTGATGGCACAAAAGTTAATGTTAAGATTCCCTATACAAACCAATCAACATGAAACATATTAACATACTAATGGTAGATGATCACCCAATTATTATTGAGGGCTACCAAAATGTATTAATGGCTACGAAAGCTGATGATCAAACCTTGCTAATTGATACGGCTAATAATTGTGACACAGCACAGTTAATGATTAATCGTGCTTCAAAAGGTACACATTATGATGTCTGCTTTTTTGATATCAGTCTACCTGCATCAGAAGATGGCAAGTATGCTTCTGGAGAAGATTTAGCTCTTTTAGCTAAACAAGTATTGCCAGATGCTAAAATTATTATTCTAACAATGTTTAATGAGTCTTTTAGGATTCATAATATTATAAAGGAAATAAATCCTGATGGATTTTTAATTAAAAGTGATCTCACTTCAATGGAATTGGCAGATGCCTTTCAACAAATTCTGAGATTTCCACCTTATTACAGTAGTACAGTAAGTAATTATGTAAAAAAGACCATTACAAGCGAAATTTACGTAGACGATATAAATCGAAAAATTTTGCACTTATTGTCTCAAGGGATAAAAACAAAAAGCTTAAATGAATATATTCCGCTTTCGACTAGTGCTATAGAAAAACGAAAAAAACAGCTCAAATTATTGTTTTCTGTAACCGACGGAAAGGACGAATCCTTACTCCAAGAGGCACGAGAAAAAGGATATTTGTAGAAAAACGCAAAATAATTACCTTTTTAAGCCTATTGAAAAATGCTTGTATCTACTGTTAATTCTAGTAACTACGGTTTTTCCGCATCAAGTTTGCGGTTTTTCCGCAGTAAAAGATGAATTGTGTAACCTACATTTACGGTAAGTCAACAAGAATTAATTAATCCCTCTTTAAGTAATTGTTGAGTTAATAGCAAGAAAAATAAAACCTAGTAACATCTAATGTTACTAGGTTTTTTTCCTTGCTTAAAACTGTAATAGGCATTAATACCAACTTGCATTATGTTCAGATAGTTTTACAATAAAGAAGCCTAAGAATACTACAGCAACTATAAATTTTAAAAAAGTTGAAGCTATAAATCCTAAGAACGATCCAAAGGCAGCTTTAAGAGCTTTTTCCATATCGTTTCTATGTATCATCTCACCAATAAGCGCTCCTATAAAAGGACCAATAATTATTCCGAATGGAATAGGTGAGAGCAATCCAATAATTAAACCGAGTGTTGTTCCTATCATTCCGGCTCTGCTTCCTCCAAAACGTTTTGTACCTAAAGCAGGAATGATATAGTCTAATATATATATAAAGACAGCCACTAAAAGTGTAGCTATTAAAAAGGTCTGACTCATTTCTACACCATCAGTAAAGTGTAAAACTAAAAGACCAGCCCAACCGGTAAGTGGTCCAGGTAAAACAGGTAAAAAGCTACCGATGATTCCTAATAGCATTAAAAGTAGTGCAACAAGCACCAAAAAAAATTCCATATAAATAATTTAAATTCATTTATATGACGCAATAAGCAGACCAAAGTTACATTTTGTAAACTAAGAAATTAGTTTAAACTAAATATTTAGTTATATTAGCATAATGATTTGAGAAAAATCATTATGCGTATCCTGAATTCATTTCAGGATTTCAAACTAGTTTTACTAATAAGAATCTTATTAATCATACATTAGGTATTAATGAGTTTCTGAATCAAGTTCAGAATAAAATGAAGCAATTAACAAAAGCAGAAGAAGAGATAATGCAAGCCTTATGGCAGCTAAAAAAAGCAAACGTTAAATCAGTGATAGAACTTTTGCCAGAGCCTAAACCTGCATACAATACTGTTTCAACAATTGTAAGGATTTTAGAATCTAAAGGTTTTGTAGATTACGAAAAACAAGGTAAAGGTCATATCTATTTTCCAATTGTAGAAAAAGCATCCTATAGCAATCAATCTATAAATAAATTAGTAGATAATTATTTTCAAGGCTCATTTAAAAGTATGGTCTCGTTTTTTGTTCAGAAAAATGATGTAGATGCCAAAGATATTGAAACTTTGTTAAACGAGATTAACAAAAAGAACTAATCATGCTGTATACCATCATTCAGATTATTGCGATTCAGGCTTTGTTTTTACTGGTTTACGATTTGTTTTTAAAACGTGAAACTTTCTTTAATTATAATAGAGCGTATTTACTCATAACCTCAGTATTGTCTTTGGTTTTACCATTTATTAAGTTTTCAGAGTTAAAAACAATCACTACTAAAGATTTAGTCATTCAATTACCAGAAGTGTTTATTGGAACTAAAGTTCCAACAGCGAATGAAATATTCATCGCAGAACAAGCTGGTATTATTATAGAACAACCACAAATGCCATTTTGGCAAAGTATTGCCTTAATTGGTATTACTGTGGCATTGTTTATTTTTTTATTGAAAATTACAAAACTGTATTGGTTAAAACATCAAAATCCAAAACGTTGGAAAGGAAATGTGCTAATTGTAGAACTTATAAAAAGTAGTGCCGCATTCTCATTTTTCAATACTATTTTTCTAGGTGAACAGATCTCAGAAGCTGAAAAGCCTGTTATTTATAAACATGAGTTAGTTCATATTAAAGAACTCCACACTTTAGATTTACTTTTTTTTGAAATCCTCAGAATCATTTTTTGGTTTAATCCATTAGTGTACATCTATCAGAATAGAATAAAAGAACTACATGAGTATATCGCAGATGCTAAAGCAGTTAAACAAAATGGAAAAGCGAGTTATTATGAGAGTTTACTCAATCAGGTATTTGATGTTAATAATGTCTCTTTTACCAATACGTTTTTCAAAAAATCATTAATCAAAAAGCGAATCGCTATGTTACAAAAATCAAAATCAAAACAACTTCATCTTATAAAATATGCACTTTTAATTCCTATGATTTTAGGGATGTTGATTTATACATCTACTGAAGTTAGAGCACAGCAAAAAGTGAAACAAGAAAGTGTTGTTGACCAAGAGTTAACAGATGAAGAATTAATTAAAAAATACTACGATGAGTTTGTATCTATGAAAAAAAATGGGGCTACATTTTTTGAAATTGCTGAAGCTTCAGGTATGAGCAAATTAGACAGCGAAAAGTACATTACACCTCGTAAAGAATATTTGAAATTTAAAGCCTATATGCAGTACATAGCAGATGGAATAATTGAAAGAAAATCAGAGAAAGGAACATTAACACAAGCTGATTTTGATACAGCCAAGCTAATGCGATTAGGAAGACATGATTCTTATAAAGACTATAAAGCATGGAAGTTTAGTGATGAAGGAAAAAAGCATTGGGAATCTATTACAAGAGACGGAATACTTAGACTATTTGTTAAAGAAATAGGGAATCATTCTGTGGAAGAAAAAATACGTTTAGATGGTTTATTAAAACAATTAGAATCAGACAATAATTTTGAAAAAATCATTTTAACAGATGGAAAATCTAGATTTATTATTGATTCTTATAAAAGCCCTAATTCAGATCAAAAAGTAATTGAATCTATCGAAGTCCCATTCTCAATAATTGATGAAGTCCCAACATTGGTTGAATGCAAAGACTTAACAACTAATAAAGAGCGTAAGAATTGCATGAATCAATTTGTAAACAGACATGTCAATAAAAACTTTAATACAAGTATTGCTGATAGTTTAAATCCAGGAAGAAAACGCATTTTTGTAGCGTTTAAAATTGATACAGAAGGTAAAATAAAAGATATAAAAGCTAGAGGTCCTAATGTAGAACTAGAAGAAGAAGCGATACGTGTTATTAAAACCTTACCTCAATTTATACCTGGCAGACAAAAAGGAGAATTGGTAACCGTGCCTTATTCTTTGCCAATTGTGTTTCAAGTAGCTGATGACAATAGAGACCAAGTAACCAAAACACATAAAGAATTAGTAGTTCAAAGAGATCGTATTCTGCAAAATTCTAATGAGAAAAATCCAGTAGTAATACAATTAAATAAGCAGATTGATGATTTAAAGAAAGAAAAATTTGTTAGAGATGAAGTAGAAAAATTAACCAAATATCTAAAGGATGAAATCGATAGAACAGAAAGTACTTGGAATGACAGTACAACTACAAGTCGTACTAAAAAGTATAAAGCCTTTTTAAAACAAATTCAAAAGGATTCAACTAATCTAAAGGAAATTCCGTTTAGTGTTGTTGAGGTATCACCTGTTTATGAAAATTGTAAAACTCTTATAGGAGATAAAGAACAAAGAAAATGTACTATCAATGCTATAAATAAGCATGTGAATAAAAACTTTAATACTAATTTGGCAAAGGAGCTTGGCATTACAGGAAAACAGCAAATATTTGTTGCTTTTACTATAAACAAGGAAGGTAACATCACTGATGTAAAAGCAAGAGCATCTCGTGAAGAGTTAAAAGCTGAAGCCATTAGAGTAATTAATGCATTACCGCAATTTATTCCAGGTAAACACGACGGAGAAACAATAGATGTACCTTTTAGTTTACCTATATATTTTCAAGTTGGTAATATCAAAAAAGACTAATTGCAATTGTTTATGAAAAATAACCTTTGGTTATTGTGTTTGGTTTTTACCCTTACTTTAAACGCTCAAATCTCAATAGATAAAGCCGATAATTTATATGCCAGTGGCAACTACTCTAAAGCGATTGAAATATATAAATCGTCAAAAAATCTAGATGAAGTTTATGATAAAATAGCGAAAGCCTATATTGCTATAGGTAACTATGGGGAAGGTTTAGTATATTATAAAAAAGCAATAGAATCAAACTTAGAAGATGTTCTTTTAAAGTATGAATACGCTAAATTATTAACCAAGACCAAAAATTACAAAGAAGCAAACCAGCTTTTTAAGAGTTTGATAGTTTTAGACAGTATAAATCCAAATTACCATTACGAGCTAGGTGTAGTTTTAGAAAAGCAAAAAGATAGTACAGCATTAAATGAATTTAAAAAAACGTTCGGTCTAGACGTAACACATCAAAAAGCAATTTTTAAAATTGCAAAGCGACATATCTATAAACGCAAATTTAAAAAAGCACATAATCTTATAGATAAAGGTTTAGAAAACTATGCCAATAATGTAGAATTAATAAGCCTAAAAGCTCAAGCCTATTATTACCAAGAGTATTACACACATTCGGTAGTTTGGTTTCAAAAACTGTTGGATTTAGGTGAGAAGTCTGAGTTTATTCATGAAAAACTAAGTTTAAGTTATGCTCAAAATTCAGATTATGAAGATGCGATTTACCATAGAAAACAGGCCTTAAGATTTAATTCAAATGATGCTAATGCGATGTTTGTCATTGGTACATATTACGAAAGGCTAGATGATTTTGAAAAAGCAGAAGAGTATATTTCTAAAGCCTTAAAAATTCAAGATAGATCGTTGTCAGATGAATATCAAAAACTTGGAACCATTTTAAATCGCCAAAAGAAATACGAAAAAGCTATTAAGGCATTTCAAAAGTCATTAAAAGAAGACCCATCAAACATCATGTCTGAGTTCTTTATTCTACGAACCAAAGACGAATTTTATGCAGATCTAGATACTAAAATTAAGATGTACGAAGACTTTATAAAAAAGAAAAGAAAAAGTCCTTTTGCAATATTTGCACAAAGACGACTCAAAGAACTAAAACAAGAAAAATTCTTAGAAGAAGATTAAAATCTAAAAATATTGTACTTTTCGCTACCAGAATTGTGCTAATGAAATCAATCGTTTTTCTTTTAATCTTATTACTAGCAACATCTTGCAGTTATTTTGAAAAGAAAAAAATCTATTCTGAAGATTTACTCGAAGAAGAGTTGCAAACTTTCGACTGGAATGAAGTTGATACGTATCCAACTTTCAGTAGCTGCGATTCTATTACTGTAAAAGCAGATAGCAAAGCTTGTTTTCAAAAGACGTTGGTATCTAATGTGAATCAATTTTTAGAAACTCAGAATATTGTCGTTTCAGAAGATGTAAACGATACGATTAGGCTTAAAATCACAATTGACAATAAAGGTTTTCTTGAAGTTAAATCTATAATTTTTAAACCAGAAACAGCTATACAAATTCCAGAAATAGACAGTTTACTTAGACAAAGCTTAAAAGGAATTCCTAAAATATTTCCAGCAATCAAAAGAGGTCAACAAGTGACTACGGCTTTTGAATTGCCTGTCATTGTAAAGATTGATTAATCGTAAATTCAAACACTTCAATTTGTTGTAAAAGCTAATTCAAGGTGAAAGACATAATGAATCTAAAAACGAATCGCAAACTTTTGCATCAGTCTTAACACTTCAAAATACAACCAAATTAGCGTTGCTAAAAGTCCCCAAGTAGCAATCCACTCTTTATATTTTGGAGCTCTATTCTTGTAACGTTCGATATAGTCAAAGTCTAATAGTAAGGCAAAAGAAGCAACAATTGCGGCTAAAACATTAAAAGCTATAGCAAACCAAGACGTTCCCCAAATATAGGTTTTGATGCCAAAGAAGCTTAAAATCCAAGAAATTAAATACACCACCATAATACTTACAGTGGCAGTAATGATGACACTTCTCAGTTTTTTTGTAACGACAATGATTTTCATTTGATATAACAAGAGCATTACAAAAAAGGTGACGATTGTTACACCAATAGCTTGGTATGGTAATTCAGGAAAGTTACGATGTGCATAAGCCGAAAAACCTCCTAAAAAGAACCCTTTTGCGATGACATAAAGTGGTACCAAAATATGCGCCCAATTTTGTCGTATAGAAATTAAAACGCTAATGACAACTGCTCCAAGCATACCTCCAAGTGTAAACCATTTCATTGGTGTACCATCTTCATTTAATTTCCATAAATAAGCCGTAATTGCTGCAATGATTAAGATACCGACGATAGATTTAAAAAAGATGCCTGCAACAGACATGGTTTTTGTAGATGATTTTGCATCATCCCAAAAGTAGCTCTTAAAGACAGGGTTTGACGTTTTAAAGTTTCGTAAACTCATTATAGATTAAATTTATAACCAATAGCAATATCAGTAGAAAAATTACCTTGATTATCTAATAAAAGTGCGAATAACTCGCCATAAATTATAGTAATAAAACTGCTGTCTCCAATTTTAATATCTGAGCCAATACCAAATATAAAAGGGACATCAAAGGACGTATCGCTTAGATCAACTTCCATTGCATTTTCATCAATAAAAGAGACGTTTGTAAAATTCACAGTTGCTAATTTTACTTGACCATATATAGAAAACGAAGATTGATTAATAATTCTGTAACGATAACCTAGCGAAAATTCAGTAGTCGCATAAGGAAAGTCATCATTATCAAAAGCATGGCGTGCTTGTAAAAAACCAGAATGTCTAGGTAGAATATTAGCTTCATAGATTTCTAATTCGGCACCAATAAGAGGCACTTTTACATTGTCTGAATTTCCAACAAAAGGATTATTAGTTATACCACCAGAAAAGCCAAGCCTAAATTCTACTTTGCTTTCAGTTGAAGTCGAAACATAAGCCGAATTAACAGAAGCGTTGTACTTGTCAATATAATTTCTGAGCCCATATAATGTCAATTTTAATTTATCTGTAGACATTCCATTGGTTAAGCCACTTAGGATTGTTTTGTATTCTTCTTGATAGTTTTTCTCAGAATCTTTTGTGTTTTTAAGCTCAGTTATTGACCCATTGTCTGTTCTAACAAAATAACGGTATTTACCATCGATGATATTCCAGAGTAAATCGAGTTGACCATCAATTTCAGTTTTTAATTGGAGTGTTTCTCCATTGACTGTATAGTTATCTTGACTATAATTAAATTGAAAAGAGAAACATATAAGAATTAATAAGAGGAGTTTTCTCATGTTTATACTATTTTATTTGCCAAATGCCCATTATGGGCAGTTAGGATTTGGTTTTAGTAAAGCTACCAAAAATATTTAATACAGCATCATTTTTTAAAAGTTCGACCTTTCCACTTGTAAGATTTAAATAGAGATAACAGAACTATGTAAACACTAAAGAATGGGTAAAGCAAACTCGAAAGCGGATAAGATAGAAGCAAGGTTTCTTGTTTAAAAAATCGTGATGTTTTAAATAGTAGCAAGAAGTCAATGCTGAATTTAATAACAAATAAAGCGATAGCTATTTTTAGCGAGACATAACCCAAAAAAACAGCAGGTATAAATTCTAAGCACACCAAGTTTGCGAGAAAAACTATAATGCCAACGACTTTTGTAAATCCAATAGTACTTCGACTTGTTTTTGAAGCCCAACGTAAACGTTGTTGAATAAGTTGAGATAAACCATTTGCTGGATTGGTGGTTACAATTGCCTTTTGAGATTTTAGATAATGTACTTTTTTAGCATCTTGTTTTATAAACTTTTCGAGTAAAAAAATATCATCTCCACTAGCAATATCTTCGTTGCCTTCAAAACCATCTAAAGTATAAAATACAGATTTACGATACCCAAAATTAGCGCCATTGCATAAAAATGGTTTACTCAACCCAAAACCACCAATAGTTACACCTTGTAGGCTGATAAAGTCTAAAATCTGAAAGCGATTAAAAAACGAGTTTGAACCATGATAAGTTACTGGAGCAACAATGCAATCTGTTTCTTTTGTTTGAATACACTCATCAAATACATCGAGCCAATATTTTGGTAGCTCGCAGTCTGCATCTGTTGTAATAATCCAATCAAATTTGGAAACTTTAATAGCTGAAGTTATTGCATCTTTCTTAGGTGAATTGGAAGTTCTTTTATTTTGAATTATTTGGATGTTGTCACTTTGAGTGAAATCCTTTTTGAAGGATTTTGTATCGAGAATCTTATTAATTATTGAAGGTGATTCATCCTCAGAATCATCATCAACAAATATAATTTCAAATAAAGATTTAGAGTAATTCAGCTTAGAAACTGAAGCTAACAATTTAGGAAGATTTTCTGCTTCATTCCGAAACGGAATCACAATAGAAAACTTTGTTTTTGCAGGCAAATCCTGAAGCTTAAAGTCTTCAACTTTATCAAAGCCATAAATCGATAGACCAATGACTAAAAGATAAACGATAATAATTGTTATAGCTATAGTAGACAAAATCATGTTTTGTTATGAGGTAGTTTAAAATTCAACACAAAATAGCTCCCGAATAAACTCGGAATCACAAAATTTAATAACCACATTAAGGTTGTAATAGATAAAATAGTGAGTTCGTTTACTTCAACATAACCAAATAAAAATACAGCAACACTTCCTTTAATAATTACATCGAAAATTGAAATTGATGGTACAATCGATGCTAAAAAGTACATACTTGTTATAACGACCATAGCTTTTGCGTATTCCACATCTACACCAAACATATTAAGTAAATAATAAAACTGAAATGAGAATATTAAATAACGAATTAAGGACAATGAAAGGGTTATGGTATGTGTTTTTAAACTTAGTTTTTTTATAAAAGCAATAATACGTTCAAAAGAAAAACCCTTGATTTTGTAGCGTTTTTGTTTTACTCCAAGAATAGTAAAAAAACTAACAATAAAAAGTATGAGACCAAATTTCACGATTCTATAATAGTTGATATCTATTTGATAACGATTCACAAAAATAATAAAGCCAATAACACCAAAAATTGTTGTGATGGTCATTTGAGCCATATTACCTAAAAGGTTTAGGAGTACAATTTTTGTCCTAAACTGTTTAGCATAGTAAACGACTTTTGCCCCATAATCTCCAATGCGATTTGGTGTGATTAGTGATGCTGTTAAACCGCCTAAGCTCTGCTCTAAAGCATCTCTAAAAGAGATTTTTTTGATAGTTTTCACTAAATTCTGCCATTTTAAAATTTCAAAAAACCAATTAAAAATGCTTAAAAGAACTAAAAAACCGATGTTTTTAGGTGAAAACGTATCGTTTTCTTTTAGAAATGTGATGAATTCATTGAATTGTAAATTTTCGTTTTCGGAGAGTTTAGAGTAAATAAAATAAAATGCACCAACTACAATGCTCAACTTAATAAGTACAAAGAAGAATTGTTTAGTTTTGTAAGGCACACTGTAATGCATGTTGCAAATTAAACTAAAAACTTATACATGAAGATTGATTTAAAACAATACCTTATTTTTTTTGGGATCATTTTTATGACCTTAAACTGTAATGCGCAGTTTAGAGATACTGCCAAATGGAAAGCTCTTTTTGCTCTTGGAGTAAATTCCCCTATGGCTAATGGTTTTATAGATGGAGCTAATGCTAAGTCTGTGAATTTCCCAACAGTGAATATAGGAATTCAACATATGTTGAAACGTCAATATGGAGTAAAGCTCGATTTTGGTTTTAACCGTATGAAAAATGATGATAAATCGCCAGAATTTAAAATAAATTATTCACGTATTAACGCACAATTCGTTTTTGATCCTTCAGAATACATTGGGTTTTTGCCAACGCGTATGCGAACTATTTTGCATGCAGGTCCTGGTTTATCTTTTGTAAAACCATTGAGTAATTTAGGAGATAATAAGCAAACCTATTTAAATCTTTTAGGAGGATTAGAAGTGCATTATGCTCTTAACGAAAAAGTATCAGTATTTACCGATGTTTCTTATATATACGGTTTATCGTCTTTAGATAATTATGATCCTGTATTAAGTGGATTAGGTGCTTTTAATGGCAATGTTTTTAACCTTACCTTTGGTATAGCTGTTTCTTTGAGCGGCTGTCAGTTTTGTGATTAATGAAAGAAGAAAAAATTATATTAGGTATAGATCCAGGAACTACTATTATGGGTTTTGGACTCATAAAAGTAGTCGGAAAAAAGATGGAATTTATGCAACTTAATGAGCTCATGCTCAAAAAATATGATGACCATTACCTAAAGCTGAAACTTATTTTTGAACGTACGGTAGAACTCATCGATACCTATCATCCAGATGAAATTGCTATTGAAGCTCCTTTCTTTGGTAAAAATGTGCAGAGTATGTTAAAACTTGGTAGAGCACAAGGAGTTGCTATGGCTGCTGGTTTATCTCGCGAAGTACCAATTACAGAATATGCACCTAAAAAAATTAAAATGGCGATCACAGGAAATGGAAATGCCAGCAAAGAGCAGGTCGCTAAGATGCTGCAAAGTATGTTAGGTCTTAAAACCATACCTAAAAACCTAGATTCCATGGATGGATTGGCAGCAGCTGTTTGTCATTTTTATAATGAAGGTAGAGTAGAGGTTGGCAAAAGTTATTCTGGTTGGTCTGCTTTTGTTAAGCAGAATGAGGGTCGAGTAAAAAAATAGTTTAAACGTTTTTGTTTAATAGTTGATTTGTCATTCCGCACTTGATGCGGAATCTATTTTATTATGAAATATATAATTGCATTTTTAGTTTTTAGTTTATCATTTTTATCTATCAGCCAAGGGCAAGTTGAGGTAAATGATATAGCACACGAAAACTATTATCAATCTCAAAAAATTAAGGATTCGTTGGTTACAGAATTAATAAAAATCAATAAAAATGATTCTACTTTTATAAAGACTTTTGAAGCTTCAGAAAAACTCTGGAATACTTTTGTTGAAGAACAATTCAAGCTGAAATTCCCAGCTTATGAATCTTGGGAAACAAGAAGAGAGATTTATGGAAGTCAGTTTGATATGCTTCATTTTCAATTTTTGAAATTGTATTGTGATATAAGAATAAGCACTTTACATAACTTGTTTGAAGAATAATATGGCAGGCATCTACATCCACATACCATTCTGCAAACAAGCTTGTCATTACTGCGATTTTCATTTTTCGACCTCATTAAAAAAGAAAGATGACCTAGTTAATGCGTTGACAAAAGAACTAGAACTTCGGAAAGACGAATTCAAAAATATAACAGTTGAAACCATATATTTTGGAGGAGGAACACCTAGTTTATTAACTAATGATGAGTTGCAATTTATTATAGATTCGGTTTATGAGAATTATAAGGTTTCTAATAACCCAGAAATCACTTTAGAAGCCAATCCAGATGACTTGTCTTCTCAACGAATAAATGACTTAACAAATACACCAATAAACAGATTAAGTATTGGTATTCAATCTTTTTTTGAAGCTGATTTAAAACTCATGAATCGTGCACATAATGTAGAAGAAGCCAAAGCTTGTTTAGAAGAAGCAACGAAGCACTTCGATAATATTACTCTCGATTTAATTTACGGAATTCCAGGAGCTACAAACGAGCAATGGATAGCAAATATTGAAACAGCTTTGAGTTATAATGTTCCTCATATTTCTAGTTACGCATTAACGGTTGAGCCAAAAACTGCTTTGGCATTTTTTATAAAAAAAGGAATTATTGATAATGTAGATGATGAGCAAGCACATGGGCAATTTTATATTTTAAAGGAAAAATTAGAAGCTTCAGGTTTTGTGCATTATGAGCTTTCTAACTTTGGTAAAGATGGTTATTTTAGTAAAAATAATTCAGCCTATTGGCAAGGGAAGTCGTATATAGGTATTGGCCCTTCAGCACATTCTTTTAATGGTAAACAACGTGGTTGGAATGTGAGTAATAATTCAAAATATATTGAAGCTATTCACCAAAATGAATTGCCAATTGAAATAGAAACTTTAACACTTACAGATCAGTATAATGAATATGTAATGACAGGTTTAAGAACTATTTGGGGAGTTTCGTTTGCAAAAGTTGAAAATGACTTTGGCATAATTTTTAAGGATTACTTAATTGAACAATCAGAAGTTTTTATAAATCAACATTTATTGTATATTGATGAAGAGCATTTACGTGTTACTAAAAAAGGACAATTTTTGAGTGATGGTATTGCTTCTGAATTATTTATGCTGAACTAGTTTCAGCATCTTTCAAATTGAAACTAAAGCTAAAAAGAACTAGTTTTAAGACTTTTCTAATAGAAAATAAATCATTCTTTTTTACTTAATATTTTTCATGCAAAAAGGATTCACGTATATGCTTTCAAACAAAAACAAAACAGTTTTGTATGTTGGTGGTTCTAAATTTTTGAAAAAACGTGTAACACTTCATAAGGAAGGGAAGGCAACCGAATTCACAAAGAAATATAATGTAAATGAATTATTGTGCTTTGAAGAATATTCAGGTTTTCATGATGCTTTTGTAAGAGAAAAAGAACTTAAAAATTGGAAAAAAGAATGGAAATGGAATTTAATAAAATCTATGAATCCAGACTTAAAAGACTTATATTTCGATTTGTAAGAGAGAAAAATTTAATGAGATACTGAAATAAATTCAGCATAAATGCTAGCAACAATACAATACAATTCCAGAAAACTAAAAATAGATTTATCCCAACCCTTAGATATTTCAATTCCATTAAAAGGTAATATCTCTAATGTCAACGCATGGTATCTTGATCCACCAAAAATCACTCCAGAAGTTATAGATGGTGAAATAGTTAGCGTAGCTAATGGAGCTGTGGTAAATTTTAATACAATTACATTTAATCCGCATTCTCATGGTACTCATACTGAAACAGTAGGTCATATTACTGAAAAAGTATATTCTATAAATAAGCAATTAAAACAGTTTTTCTTTTTGGCAGAAGTCGTTACTGTTGCACCAGAAAAATTGGGTGATGATTATGTGATTTCTAAAAAACAATTGCAGTTTGCTTTAGGTAATAAAAAGCGTGATGCTATTGTAATTAGAACCTTGCCAAATACTAAGGAAAAGAAATCGCGACAATACTCAAATACTAACCCAACGTATTTATTAGAAGATGCTGCGAATTATTTAAAGTCTAAAGGAATTAAGCATTTGTTAATTGATTTGCCAAGTGTAGATAAGGAACAAGATGGAGGTGAGCTTTTAGCACATAATGCATTTTGGAATACAAAAGGAAGTTTGAGGTTAGATGCTACAATAACAGAATTTATTTATGTCTCTAATAAGATTGATGATGGTTGTTATATGTTGAATCTTCAAATTGCACCTTTTGAGAATGATGCCTCACCAAGCAAGCCTATTTTATATAAAATAATAGAGTAATCATGTGTGACTCAAAGTATAGAATAGTGTCCTATATATAAAGACTTATGGAAACATTTTTTATAATCATAATAAGTATTTTAGTTACCTTAGGTTTGGTTACTATATATAAACAATGGAAAACTAAGCAAACTACAAATGCACAATCAATTCTGCTTTTAGATAAGATAAAACGCGTTTGTAAGTTTATTACAGTCGAAGGGGACTTTGCCGAAATCTACCATTATGAAGATGTAAAGGAGAAATTCTTAAAGTTAATTTCTAGTCGAAAAAAAGCATTGGTTGTTATAAATGCTAAAGCACATGTTGGATTTGATTTGAGTAAAGTACAAATGAATTCAAACTCTAAAACTAAAACTGTAGTGTTGTCTCATTTTCCACAACCAGAAGTGTTATCTATTGAAAGTGATATTAATTATTACGACAAGCAAGATGGCATGTTTAATAAATTTGAAGCTTCGGACTTAACAGAACTGCATACTAAAGCTAAAGCGCATATTATGGATAAAATTCCAGAAAGTGGACTTTACGATGTTGCAAAGCATGAAGCTTTAGAAGCGATTCAACTCATTGAGAATTTAGTTGAAACCATCGGTTGGGAGTTAGATTATTCAGCATTAAAGATTGAGACTTCAGAAGTTAAAAAATTAGAGAAGTGATAGAAATATCAACAGATAAAAACAAGCTTCAAATAGATGTAATTCATCCGTTTTTGATGCAAACTTATTGGGCAAAAGGAAGATCGCTAGAAGAAGTTAAAACCTCTATTGAACACTGTTTTTGTTTTGGAGTATATTTAGACGAAAAGCAAATTGGTTTTGCGAGAATTGTAACCGATTATGTGGTGTTTGCTTATGTAATGGATGTCTTTATTCTTCCTGAATATAGAGGTAAAGGCTATTCAAAACAATTGATGAAAACCATAAATGAAGAACCACAACTAAAAAAATGTAAAATCTGGATGTTAAAAACTTCAGATGCACATAATTTATATAATCAGTTTGGTTTTACAGAACTCAAGCATCCTGAAAAGGTAATGGAACGACTTTTAAAATGAATATAGAAGATTACAGAAACTATTGTATGGGTAAACAGGAAGTCACTGAACATTTTCCTTTCGATAATGACACACTCGTTTTTAAAGTTTGTAATAAAATGTTTGCTTTAGCCTCATTAAAGAAATGGGAAAATGGGGAGGCATTTATAAATCTAAAATGTGACCCAGAATATGCACAGGAGTTAAGAGCAGAATATGATAGCGTAAAACCAGGTTATCATATGCACAAACGACAATGGAATAGCGTTTATATTCACACTGGAGAGCTCAATCCAAAACTTATTACACAATTAATTAATCATTCATATGATATGGTTGTAAAAGGTTTGCCTAAAAAACTGAGAGATAGTTTAAAATAAACAGCAGGCAATTAATAACTTTACATTTTAAAATACACTTAAATAAAATGACGGAAAAAGAATTTAAACAACGAAGTAACTCACAATGTGAGTTATGTACAAATACAGAAAATTTATCAGTTTATACTGTACCTAATGCAAAAGAAATGGGATTGTATGCTTGTGGAACATGTATTGAACAAATGGAGGGTTCTGAAAAAATAGAACCTAATCATTGGCGTTGTTTAAATGATAGTATGTGGAGTGAGCACGATGCTGTAAAAATTATGGCTTGGAGAATGCTAAATAGAATTAATGAGAGCTGGCCAGAAGACCTGTTAGGTATGTTGTATATTGAAGATGATATTTTAGAAATTGCTAAAGCAGCTGGTGATGGAGAAGTTGATGAGAACCAGATTATACATAGAGACGTTAATGGTGTCGTTTTAGATAATGGTGATTCTGTTGTTTTAGTAAAAGATCTTAAAGTAAAAGGCTCTAGTATGGTTGCTAAGCAAGGTACTGCAGTTAGAAATATTAGATTAGATAGAGAAAACTCAGACTATATTGAAGGAAAAGTTGGTCCAACTCTAACTGTAATTATCACGAAGTATGTGAAAAAAATATAGTTTACGTCAGCTCGAGCGTTCCGATTTTTCATCGGAATGTATCGAGAATTCGTAACACTTGCGAACTTGTTTTTTTTAAATCACTCAAGCGACAATCAAATTAATATGTTAGACATAAGCAACGTGCGAAAATTGTAATAAATCTTTGCCTTACTATTCTAAAGAGGCAATGATTTGCACATTCGAGTGTCCCTATTGCTAAGATTGTGTAGACACATTACAATACGTTTGTCCTAACTGTGGAGGTGGTTTTTAAAAACGATCAATTAGACCGACACGCCTTTTAAAAAAGTATCCTGTTTTTACTATTGTGGTTCACAAACCTGTAGATATTAATGCTCATTTTCAAAAATTGAAATCCAAGTAGTTTTTCTTACATTTCATCTATTTGAAAGTGTGTTGTTTATCGAAAAAATAAACACACCTTTTCGAATAATCTAGTCAAAATTACCATTTATCGATTTTATAATGCATCACTCAAGGATATGTTAGATATTGTGGTCATCCCTCTAATTTAATAGTACCAAGTTTACTGATTAATAGCCCCGAATTAGTATGAACGCTTAAACATTATTTATTATGGATTTAGAAATTACAAACTACAACAATCATTTTCAGATTAAAGGATCATTAAACAAGTTAAACCTAAAAACTTTCAATGCTCGTTTCTCTAATATTTTTGATAAGTTAGACGATATTCACATTAATATTGAAAGTGTAGACAGTATAGATAGAGCAGGAGTAATGGCATTAGCTAGATTACATAATGAATCTATTACAAAATCAAAACGATTATCTATTATTGGATTTGGATGTAAAGAGCTTTATCAGCATTTTAAATCTGAAGAACAAACTATTGCTGTTCCAGCAAATGCAATTGTAGCGGCTTAAATAATCCCTCTTACATATATAATTTAGATAAAGTGTTTCCAATGCATCTATGGTGATAGATAGGTGTTTCGGATACACTTTATTTTTTGCACTTTATTTAACACGACATATCTGCAACGATTTTCCATTGTCCATCAATCTTTTTAAAGATAATGATGAATACTCCATCTGCATCACCAACGTCTCGTTTTAGGTGATACTCTCCCATAACCCAATAGTTATCTCCTTCGATTTTTGAAATATCATTGATAACAAAATTCAGAGTACCACTTTCGGCTTTTGTTGGATACCCTTTTTTATAGTTTGCTAATGTGTTTTCCCAGCCTAAAGTTAGACCGTTAGAGCCATAAAATTTAAGAGAATCACTTTTCCAATAGCCTTGCATAAAGCTTTCTAAGTTATGCTTATTCCAGGCTATTTCTTGTGCTTGCATTACAAGACGAATGCCAGCTTCAGCTAGTTCATCACCATCTCTTTTCTCAATAGAATCTGTAGTAACATCTGTTTTTATACTAATACAGCTTAGGCATAATAATGCAAATACAAAAGGGAATATATATTTCATAAGATTGAAGTTTTATTTTCAACCTAAAAGTAATAAATTGACAGCACTTTTATAAATTAATGTCACTTTGAGTGCTTTTAAAGTGCACCTTTCTGCTTTTTCAAAAAAGCATCAGCTTGATGTTGCATGAGTTCTCGTGCTTTCTTTCGTTTGTAGTTTATAACCTCTTCTTCATCTGCAATTTCAGTATACACTTTATTATTAATGTCATTGTCAGTTTTTAATAGTAACTGACGTTCAGTAACTTGTTGTGTGGTCCAAGTTTTAATAGTCGTTTCTTGGTCTTCTAAACGAAAATCAAATTCACCTTTTGGTGACAATAGCTTTGCAAAAATAGGAGATGTTTCAATAGCCAAGAATAGCAGAAAAATAAAGAATGAAGGTAACCATGGTAATTTCCCTAAAGCATTAACACGTGCCATTAAACCATCAAAATTATCAATAACTGGTTGTGATTGGGCAACATTTGCAGTGTAATCACCTTGAAGTGTTGAAATCTGAGTTTCAATAGCCGAAATTTTTGCTTTGTTATCGGTTTTAAGTTGTTGCAATTCTGCTAAACCAGCATCGTGTTTGTCTCGTTTTTCTTTATAAACTGGGCCTTTACCTAAGAGTTTTGTGCCAGCAGTACCTTCTGCTTCAGAAATGTAAGTGTCATATAATGCATTAACCTCCGTTTCTTTGGCATCAGTTTGTGATTGTAAGCTCAGGATTTGACTTTCTAATTCAGCAATTTTTGGATTGAACTGTGCTGCAATTTGGTTTTGATTCGCTAAGGTTAAATCATTCTTTTGTTCTAATAAAACTTGATTGATTTCTTTTTCAAAAATTTTGAGTTCTAAAGGTTTAGAAATGACCACTGCAATAATAACAGCTAAGAATAGTCTTGGAGTGGCTTGAAGAATTTCATCTAAAACATTATCTCTTTTTTTGATTGTTGAAACGATATAACGGTCTAAATTAAAGATGAGCAAACCCCAAATTAGTCCAAAAAATATCGAGGAATATAAACTATCAAAGACAGTGTAAAGTGCATAGCTAGCAGCTATTGTAGCCATAACAGCTGTAAAGAAAACGGTAGCGCCAATACCAGCATATTTGTTTTGTTCACCAATGGAACAGTCGTTTAAAATATCCGTATCGGCTCCAGAGCAGAGGATGAAGAATTGCTTTAACATGAGATTTGATTTTGATTGATTGTCTATTAGAACGCTAAAACTATGATTTTGTTACACTTTTTTAGAATAAAAAAGACTTCTCAAATTAGAATTACTTTGAGAAGTCTACTTCAATTGTTGATTTTTTAATAGTTTTATTCTGATGAGCAATAGACTCGCGTTGGGTATTCGCCACTTACAAACATGTCTGTATTTTCTTTAATAACAAATTCTGAAAGCCCAATATGACTAGTATTATTAGGACTCCAATCGTAAGTATATCCGAGTTGTGTCCATGGGTAACCATTATCATCAAAAATAGAATCGTTACAATCTACATATTGAGTTGCTCTTGTATCATTAAACCATTTTCTGTATTTAGGTGTTACCATATCTGGTAAATTCAGACCAGCTGTATTATTATCTACTTCATTATCTGGAGTAGGTCTAAATATATCTTCAGGCTTTACCCATATCTCTAAAAAGAAGGTTTCTACAGTTAAAGGCTGTAACCCAAGTAATTGACGTAATCGCATATTTGGATCTTTTAGAGTTTTGTAATATTTTTTACAACTATCTTGAATTATTGGTGCAACCGTTACCCAAATAACACGATCTTTATTATTATATGTTCCTTTTTTTGGATACCACTTTGAGTCTAATTTCCATGATACCATTTTAATATAGCGTTCACCATTGATTAAGGTATCAATGAGGCTTTTATCTGTTTTGATATTAATAAGGTTGTTACTTATTTCATGAGGCTCTGGATTTTGAGCATCAATCATTGCTGCTGCAAATAACTTTTTTAAATCCGAAATACTATCCGTTATTAAAGGTAGCATTGGAGACGTGTTTACATCTTCTTTGTCATTTGGTTTTGGTTCAATGTTAGCTTGATTCTTTTTACAGCTTACTGAGAAAAATAAAGTAGATAAAAAAAATAATGTAGCCAATACTGATAGCTTTCGTGAACTTTTTAAAGGTTTCATTTTAGTGTCTTTTTTTGGTTTAGTATTACTAAAAGTACAATAGATTTTAACCATTTTCATAGCAAACAAAAAGAACAGGTATAAATACCTGTATAGAGAATTTTATGTAAAAAAAGCCTCAATGATGAGGCTTTATCTAAAACAGGTTTTCGAGTTGTTTAATTTTTTGACTTTCCTTTTGTGCCAATATGTATAGGTTTATTAGACATATAAATTAAAGGTTCTCTAGTATCAGTCTTTTGAGCATTAATATGTGTTTTAGGTTTCTTTTTTAATATTTCAATAGCCTTATCTGATGAAATGGGTTTTAATTTATAAAAGAATTTAGCATTAGTTTTTGCCATATGTATCACAAAATCTAAAGTTGATTCTGGAGCTGGAGGTGGAGGGGGAATATTAGATGACTCTCCTTTTTTAACTTTCGGTGCTGGAGGCGGAGGTGGTGGTGTTTTAGGGAAAGCTATAGAGTTTTTTTTCTGCTCAGCAGTCATAATACTATAGATGTGTTTATATTTTTTTAAATCATTTTTTTTAATAATTTTATTATCACTTGTTTTTAATTGTTTAGCCCAAGCATTATAATCTGCAACTTGCTTAGCTGTTGCTTTTTCTTGAGTATTATTAAAATTGTCTTCAATAAATTCTGTATCTACTTTTATACTCCATTTACTATTGGTATTTTTATTAAGATTGTCAATTTTTTTCCTAAGATTGTCATTACTTCCTTCATGCATAATTTGTTTGCGTTGAGTCTTTGCTTCTTCAACAGATAGACCATCATTTAAACTAAAATGTTTAACTTTTAGTCCTGAGTTTTTCATGTTTTTAGCATAACCTGAATAATTTTGAAAAATATTTGCTTTTCTTAACTCAGCCATTATTTTCTTTGAAAAATCTATATAACTATTATCTGGTAATAATATTGAGGATTCAACGAAATTACGCTTATCGTCATCTGAAATAGAAGGGTTAACCTTATTAACTTCTGCTGCTAAATTTTTAAATTTCACCAATTTCCCATTTAATAAAATATTGTAGTCTTTATCTACATTAATGTTAATGGTTTTTATTGTTTGTTGATTTTGCATTTCAACTGCAAATGGTGTATTGCCTTTGGCTCTATTTATTTCTTGATTATCCGTAACAATACGATGAAACCCATATTCTAATAGTGAATTATAGATAAACCAAACTTCTTTATTAGAAATCTCCTTGGTGGAACTAACATGAATATTCATGATTTTATTTCGTGTCTCTGGAGTAATATCCTGATGTAATTGGTTAAATACATTAGTAAATGTTCGTTTCGTTGCTTTAATTCCATCCACTAAATAAGAATTGTCATTTAAAATTTTTAAATCAATACTTCTGGCGTAAATTTTGTTCTTTTCAGAGCTAGATAGTTTTACAACATATTTGCCATTAGCATCTTTTTGAGTTAACATTTCTGTGCTCTTGCCCTTATTATTTTTGGTAATAGACTTTGCTTCGTTTGAGGTGATTTTTTTACCATCTAAATAGAATGAAGCACCATCCTTTTCCATTTCTATGATATACTCTAAAAACGAAGGATTGTATGAATTTTGTAATTCATCAACATTTGGTCCTCCTTTAGTTTTTTTAGGAGGCGGTGGAGGTGGGATTTTTGACTCATCAAAAGAAGCTACCTTAAATTTATTGAGTTTCACCAATTCCTCTACTTTGAGAATGATGTCTTTTGAAGTTTTCTTGTCATATTTTATAGAAACAAGTTGACCAGCCTTTCCTTTCTTTGCTAGTTTTTTAAGCTCGTTTTCAATACTTTCTAATGTACCTATTTCATCATTAACTAAAAATTGATTTTTTCTGTTAATTAGTATCCACATTACTGGCTTTTGCACAATAGCATAATTTTTCTGGGCTGGTACTGGAGGAACGGGTAAAATATTATGTTTTTTTATTTGTTCTTTTGTAAATTGATTATAGAATTTATCTGCTTGCGCTTTTATTATTCTAAGTTCAGAACTATCTGTTTGCGAACCTTTTAAATAGGTGTTAATTGCATTAGAATACGTTTTGGTTAGTGTTCTATAACCACTTACATAAGCTTCTTTATAAAACTTATTAAAGCCATCTTTGGTATATAATCTAAATTGAAAAGGTTGAGGAAATTTTTTGCTTTTCGCATTAGTATTAACACTAGAACCTACATAATGTGCAATATCGTTTATATTATAGTTGTTTAATTCCGAATTTGGAGTATGTTTATTATCTAGCCAAATTGCAAACTCCTTTTCATTTTTCCAAGATTCAAATTGAGCAGCTTTAGGTATACTAGGTTCTACCGAATATAAAGCAGGAGTTATTATTTCTTGAAGAAAAGAATCAGTCTCAACCGAGTTACGTTGCTCTTGGCTCATTAGGTCATAAATAGCAACTAAACGTTCCCATGTACCTACAGGTATAAAAAGACTTGGGGAATCACTGTTTAATTTCTTAATCCAATCGTTATACTCTAGCATCATAGCTTCTGTAGCACCTTCGTTTGTTGTAACGTTTTCAATTTGTAAAACTTCAGAGGTTTCTCTGGTGTCTTTTTGAACATATTCCTTTTCAGCAAAACTGTAAAAAAGAATAGCAATTATTGGTAAGAGTAATAAACTGCTTAGCCAAATTCTGGTTTTTGATGTTTGTGTTTTCATAACTGTAAATCGTTTTTTGATGGATGAATAATTGATGGCACTCGAGAGCTGATACTCTTGAGTTTTTGATGAAAATTGTAATAAAATGTTTTGATAGGTTTTGGTATCGATACCTTTTTCTAAAACAGCTTGGTCTGCTAAGAACTCATGATTTAGTTTTATATGATGTTTTAGAATATAAACCAAAGGATGAAACCAAAATATTATTTGAAGTAACTCAATGGCCATTACATCTAAACTATGTAGTTGTTTGGCGTGTGTTTCTTCGTGTAGAATGACTTCTTTTGGAATAGCACCTACTTCATATTTCGATTTATTAAGAAAGATGTAGTTAAAGAAGGAATGCGGAATACGTAGTTCTTGTAATAGCACATATATAAATGAACGTTCAGATACTTTTGTGTGGCCAGAAATACGTTGATACATTTTAACCAGATTTATTATAAATCGTGATGAGAATATGAAGACTCCTATACCATAAACTAACCAGAGTATCTTTTCTAAATTCCAAAATGGTGGAATTTCTTCTGATACATATGTAAATTCAGGTTCTATGGGAATAAATAAAGGTGAAACTTCAAAATTTGTAACTACTGGTTCTACATAATACGTTATAGTTAATATTGGAATTATTAACGCCAAGACTACAGATCCTAATAAATAAAATCGCTTTAAATGATGCATTTTTTGACGCTCTAAGACTAAGATATATACAAGCCAAAATACAAGTAAGCATGCCGAGAATTTAAATAAGTACATTTCCATAGTTACTTATTTTTAATTTCTTTATCTATGATAGCTTTTAATGCTTCTAACTCATCTTTTGTTAAGTCTGTTTTACGAGTAAAAAAGGAAGCAAATTGCGATGCACTATCATTAAAAAAGGTTTTAATAAGTCCGTTAACATGCTTAGAGAAGTAGTCATCTTTCTTAACCAACGGAAAGTATTCTCTTGATTTACCATAAGTTTTATAATCTACAAAGCCTTTACCAATCATACGTTTAAGTAATGTAGCAACGGTTGTTGTTGCAGGTTTAGGTTCTGGATAAATATCTAACAAATCTTTCATAAAAGCTTTTTCGAGCTTCCAGAGGTGTTGCATTAGTTGTTCTTCGGTTTTTGAAAGTTGCATGCTCTACATATTTAGAATTATCTCTACAAATGTAGAGTATAAGATTGAATTATCCAAATCAATAAGGCTTAAAACTTGTAAATCCTTATATTTGTTGAGCTAGAAGAAGAAATAAAATTATGATCAATAAAGTTATCCTTTCATTTTTAGGTGTATTTGTGTTTGTAAATTTCACATATTCACAATCCATTCAAGACATTATAAACCAAGTTAGCAATGCTAATTTACAAGTAAGTGTAGTAGAATTATCTGGTGAGCAAGTTGCTATGATAAATGGATCGATGCAAATTATTACTAATCGTATTCAAAGTAATAATGATTTAGCAGCAGATTATATAGAAGAACGATTAGCTGCTTTTCCAAATCTTACTATTAATGTTCAAGAGTTTAATACAGTCGGTAAAAATATTATAGCAACACAATTAGGGCAAACCAATCCTAATGACATCTATATTGTTTGTGCACATTACGATTCTGTAACTACATATTGTGCTGATGACAATGCTACAGGTGTTTCTGCAGTAATAGAAATCGCTAAGATACTTTCTGCTCAATGTATAGACAATACTATAATATATGCACTTTGGGATGAAGAAGAAATAGGTCTACAGGGCGCAAATTTTTATGCACAACAAGCAGCTAATGAAACCAATGGAAATACTAGAGATAATATTTTGGGTGTTATAAATATGGATATGATTGGTTATGATGGTGATGCACCAGGGACATCAGGAGATAATGATTTTGATATCGATGTTCGTGATTTTGATAATTCTTTAGGTATTAAAGACGATTTGTTAAATATATTGAATACTTATACTTTCGATTTAAACCCAATAGTGGTAAATCCAGGTACAACGGCTAGTGACCATGCTCGATTCTGGAATCAAGATTACTCTGCTGTCTTAGTTGGTGAATCTTGGGAGACAGACGATCAGACTCCAGATTATCATTCTTCTAATGATAGAGCAGAGGATATCGATTTTCAGTATATGACAGAGCTCACCAAATTAGTTACAGCATACATGACTACTAAAGCTGGTTTAATTACTTTAGATAATACTGTAACACAGACAGCATCAACTCTAAGTTCTAATGATAATTCAGCATCTTATCAATGGTATAATTGCGATTCAAATGCCTCCATTTCAGGAGCCACTAATCAAACTTATTCGCCTATTTCTAGTGGAAATTACGCTGTTGAAGTTAGTAATGGTTCTTGCTTAGAGCTTAGCCCTTGTGTTAATTTTTCAGTTTTATCTAGCGAAGAATTTACTACCGAAGAGATTAAGATTTATCCAAACCCTGTGACTTCAGTTTTAAAGATTGATAATAATATTCAAACTGAACTTACCATCACCATAAATGATATTTCTGGCAAAATTATAAACACCTTTAAATCTCGAAAAGAATATTTTGAAATTGATTTTAAAAAGAATGTATCTGGTGTTTATTTTGTTAATGTTGCTACAAAAACAAAATCTTCGACCTTTAAAATTGTAAAAGAATAAACTAGCTTTTTAATTCTGTAAAATACTTATAAAACCAAGGAATAGTTTCAATGCCCTTTAGGTAATTCCAAATACCAAAATGTTCATTAGGTGAGTGAATAGCATCACTGTCTAAACCAAAGCCCATTAAAATGGTTTTACTCTTTAGTTCTTTTTCAAAAAGCGACACAATAGGAATACTACCTCCACTTCGTTGCGGAATAGGTGTTTTGCCAAAGGTTTGCTCGTAAGCTTTTGAAGCAGCTTTATAACCAATACTGTCAATAGGAGTAACGTAGCCTTGTCCTCCATGATGCGGAGTAACTTTTACAGTAACACCTTTAGGTGCAATGCTTTCAAAATGTGTTTTAAATAATTCTGTAATTTCTTCCCAGTCTTGGTTTGGTACTAAACGCATAGATATTTTTGCAAATGCTTGACTAGCAATAACTGTTTTTGCACCTTCTCCAATATAACCTCCCCAAATACCATTAACATCTAAAGTTGGACGGATAGAATTCCTCTCGTTTGTTGTATAACCTTCTTCACCATAAACAGCATCAATGTCTAAAGCTTTTTTATAGGCATCTATTGAGAAAGGCGCTTTTGCCATTTCTGAACGTTCAGCATCAGATAAGTTCTCAACCTTATCATAAAACCCTGGAATGGTAATATGGTTGTTTTCATCATGCAATGAAGCAATCATTTTGGTCAACACATTAATAGGATTTGCAACAGCTCCACCATATAATCCAGAATGTAAATCGCGATTTGGGCCAGTAACTTCAACTTCAACATAGCTTAGTCCTCTGAGGCCAGTTGTAATAGAAGGGACATCTCTGGCAATCATACCAGTATCAGAAATAAGAATAACATCATTTGTTAATTTTTCTCTGTTGGCAGCAACAAACTTGCCAAGATTTGCACTCCCAACTTCTTCTTCTCCTTCAATCATAAACTTTACGTTACATGGGAGTTCATTATTAGTAGTCATGTACTCCATCGCCTTAACATGCATATACATCTGACCTTTATCATCACAAGCACCTCTAGCGAATATTGCACCATCTGGATGTAATTCTGTAGATTGAATAATAGGCTCAAAAGGTGGGGAATTCCACAAATCTAATGGGTCTGGTGGTTGTATATCATAATGACCATAAACTAAAATTGTTGGTAATTTTTTATCGATAACTTTTTCACCATAAACGATAGGATAACCTTCGGTTTCACAAATTTCAACATGGTCGCAACCAGCTTTTTCTAAGCTTATCTTAATGACTTCAGCGGTTTTTAGAACATCATCCTTATAAGCTGAATCAGCACTGATTGAAGGAATTTTTAATAGTTCTATAAGCTCGTTAAGAAAACGATCTTTATTGTCTTTGATGTAAGATTGAATGGATTGCATAAGTGAATTTTGTTTGTAACAAAAATAAGAATTAAAAGAGGATTATTTTCTTAAATAAATCCTATTTGAATATTCAAACTATTGTTTATATTTGCATCCCGATATTTATCGGATCTTATTGCGGGAGTGGTGGAATTGGTAGACACGCTAGACTTAGGATCTAGTGCCGCGAGGTGTGAGAGTTCGAGTCTCTTCTCCCGCACAAAATAAGACTCAAGCTTCTTGGAAACAAGAGGCTTTTTTATTTTCAATTTTCCAATAAAAAAAAGAGCTTCTCATTGAGAAGCTCTTTTTTTTCTTAAACAACGCTTAATAATTAGAGCTTAACTAACTTGGTTGTCATAGTTTGCTTGTTGTCGTTTTCAACTTTAACGATATATATTCCTGTATTTAAAGCAGAAATATCGAACGTGTCGGTATCTGTAAAGCTACCTTTAAAAGACTTTACTATTTTTCCTGTAATATCATAAACATCTAGATTTGAAATTGCTAAGCTTACTCTAAATGAAGTTTGAGTTGGGTTCGGATACAACATAAAACCTGTAATCATTTCATCTTCTATGCTAAGTGCTTGGGCTGGTTGATTACCAAATATTCTAAACTGACCAGCTGGAATTGCGATTGGATTCGTAGTACTAGTAACATTAATAGATGTATTACCTGTTTCATCCATAAGGTCATACCAAATACCAGTATATGGAAAATCGGGATTGATATTATTCTGATCTGCAACAGAGAAATTTGCTAATACCACTACATTTTTCAATGTAGAAGAAGATAAATTATCATCCCAAATATATAGGCGCTGTACGATATTATTCGTAATTGGGCTAAAGCTATAATTACCTTCAAATACTGGTTCGTAAATTTTAAGCGCATTTAATCGTGCATAATCATTATAAACCTGTGCTCTATTAGCGTCCGCTAACCAGTTTTGTGTCCATTGTGGTTGAGGTTTTGTATCGAGTTTACAATCACCTTGCCCATCAATATCAAAATTCGGAAAATTTGTAGATCCATTAGCGCATGTATAAATAGAATTGTTCATTCCTAATGGGCCAAAATGCCAAATCATTTTAGGTCCTGGTACAGTTATTAATGTTGCAGCTACAGAAGAAGCTCTTAATAATGCAGATTCTAATAGCGTTGCATTTTGTACGGCTTGGTTTCCTTCATCTTGTGTTAAATACATTATACGTTCTTCATCGTGGCTTTCGGCATAGCCAACTAAACGTTTTCCATTAAAACTACGACTTTCATGGCCAACGCCTGAGAGATTCGCACTAGAACCACCAAATCCTTTAGATAATTGCGCATATGGACCTGTCATTTTTCCCCAAGTCATAATCCCTTTAGGAACTGCATCATTGAGTCTGTGGTCAGCCCATTGCTTTTCTTCAAAAGCTTCACCAAGATGCTCAAAAATCACATAATGAGTTTCGTCTAAAGACCAAGAGTAATCCGCATAAGCTTTTAAGATATCTACACGGTCTTGTTGATATGCATTTGTACAGCTATCATCGCCACCAGAACATTTTTGAGTAAAGCCTTTGGTTAAATCCCAACGTAAACCGTCAATATTAAAGTCTTCAATCCAGTGCTTAACTACACGTTCAACATAACGATTTGTTATTGGATTAGTTGTTGTAGTTTCTGGATTAGCGTTACTATAATCTTCTGTATGATTAAAATCTGAACCTACATTATAACTATGTTGTGCAGTTTCATTGAAATATGGGTTTTCACTACTTGGTTCTCCCCAACCATCTCCATCTGGATCGTTCATCCACATTCTATTCATTGGGTTTCTTCCAAAAGCATGATTTAAAGCGACATCTAAAATTACAGCAATTCCGTTTTGATGACATAAATCAATAAGTTCTTTAAACTTTTCTTCAGTACCATAGAATTTGTCAAGTGCCATATGAAATGATGTATTATAGCCCCAACTTTCGTTACCTTCAAATTCCATTACAGGCATTAGTTGTATAGCATTAACGTTAAGATTTTTAAAATAATCAATACGATCAATTAAATCTTGATAGTTTCTATCTCCGTCAAAGTCTCTGACTAATACTTCATAAATAATAAGGTCTTCTTTTTTAGGTTTTTGAAAATCAGTAACCATCCAAGGATAATCTGCTTGGTTGGTTTGTAAAACCGTTACCTCTCGTTCTTGGCCAGTTGGATATGTTGGAAGATTTGGATAACTGTCTGCAGGAATATATGGATCATCGAAAGGCGATAATACTAAAGTTGAGAATGGATCAGCAGTTTTTACTAATGCAGGACTGTTTGCTATTGGTGTTTCATCAACTACCCAATATTGATAGGTTTCAATCTGTCCTGACGTAAGATTAGTTAATTCTAACCAAAATTTTGTAGACGAAGGATCTTTTTTCATAGCATAACTAGACGAAGGTTGCCAATTATTAAAACTACCAGCAACGAATACATAGTCTTTAAATGGTGCATCTAAAACTAAGGTTGCTTTTGTTGGATCACTATCATTATAGTTAATACCTTCTACTAAATTAGCAGGAAGACTCTCAGTAACAGTGCCTGGGTTTACCACAGCGGTTACAGAAATAATTCTAGTATCAGGGCCTTGTGTTACTTCAAGCTGATAGGCCTTTGTAGTAGTGATATTTGTATCTGTAAATGAATACGAACTTATTGACGCTTGACTGTTAATAATAGATCCATTTGCTTTTAAAACATAATCAGCGTTACCACAAGTATTTGATGCGGCTATCTCTAAATTATTACCACTTGCAATGACTAAAGTACTAGATGAAGGTAATGTTCTTGTTGCTGTAAAAGAAGACTCACCTACTTCTACAACAATATCTTGAGATTTTTTATCTCCAGAACCATCCACGGCTTTTAACAAAAAACCTATGCTACCAATGTTTGGCCTATTATAAAAAGTAGTTGGTGTTAATGTAATACTGTATTCATCTGCACCAGAATTATAAGTAAGCATGTTTTGTACATCACTACTGGTCCATTGTCCGTTGGTGGGACAATCTTGAATATTACTGTCATTTTCATCAAAAGACCAAGCCCATAAAAAGAGTTGATTGTTTGTAATCTGCCATGCGCTTTCGTCTATTGTCGAACCGTCAAAAGTAATAGTTATAGATTCGTTATCTTGAAATGAACAAGGTGTAATTTCGAAAAGTACATTTTGTTGTTGCGCATTTAATATTCCAATAAATAAGGCAAAAAGAAGTAAGATTTTTTTCATAGCATTTTATTTTGATTTACAGGAAAAAAAAGGCTGGTCATATTTCTACGATCAGCCTTAGGTATTAAGAGTTTTTATTATTGTAATTCAAGTGAGTAACTGTATAATCTCGGATTGCTTAAATCTAAAGTGATTAAGTAAGTTCCTGCAGTCTCGACACCAATATTTTGACCACTAAATTCCATAGTACCATCACCATCATCATCACCTATGTTTAATCCCCAATCATCATTAGCACGGAATTTTAAACCATTATCTGGTGCTTCTTGTGGTATTAAATCTATAGTAATAGACCATGTTTTAGCATCTGCATCATAAACCATATCTGTATCTGAATCCCATCCTGTAGGAGTTGCATTTCCAATCACTCCCCAGTTAGTAGCTACTATGTTGTATGTACCAGGTTCAGAACCATCATTGTTAGGATCTGTATTTGCTTTAACATAATAATAACCAGCTGATGCTGATAAATCTGTTTCTCCATCACTGATTAAAGAGCCAGAGAATGATCCATCGTCACCCCAATCTTTATTGCCCCATTCAAAAACTCCAACATCATTTGACTCTACAAATTTAAAACCGCCATCTAAATAAACAAAACCTTCAAAGTCACTTTCACCAAATGCTGATGATGCTAAATAAGGTACATAATCTACTTCAAGCTCACTAGGATTCCACCCTTGATGATTTCCTGGAACAGCTAATCTTGGTAAAGCAGTTGTATAAGGCGTAATAGAAAGTGTTACGATGTTAGAATATGCAGCTTCTGCACCGTCACCTATAGTAGATTTTACTCTTAAATCTACGTTAGCTGCCGTAAAAGGTGTAAGCATTAAACTATTTACTGAAACATCATTCAATTGTTCATGAGTCCAAACATAAAAGTTATTTGTCGTTGCACCTGCATCAACTGGCGCTGCAAAATTAGTGCCTGATATTGCTAATTGAACTGTATAACTGACTGCAGTAGGTACACTGTAATCTGCTTCATCCCATACTACGGTAGTAGCAGTACCCATTTGATTGTTAATATCTAATACTATTGCAGCTCCATTATCTGGTAATGTAACTACTGCTGCATTAGAATCTTGAGTTGTAAAAACAACATCATCTTCGGTTTCGCAACTATTTAATGCTAGTAAACCAATAAATAAAAGGCTTAAAATTGATAATTTTTTCATCTTGTTTTCTTTTTTTAGTATCCTGTGTTTTGTTCTAAATTTGTGTTAATTCCTAAATCTGTTGCTGGTAAAGGCATTACATCTCTATATGCAGCTGTTGTAGTACCTTGTTGTACTCCACCTTTCCATTGCCATACACCATTATTTGTAAATTGATTGAATCTAATTAAATCTGTTCTTCTATGACACTCCCAGTATAATTCTCTAGAGCGTTCGTCTAAGATAAAATCTAAATCTAAATCCGCTTCAGCGATGTCTCCACTAGTATTTCCATATGCACGTCCTCTTAGTTCATTGATGTAACCAACAGAGGTACTCATAGAACCTCCGCCACCTCTTAATACAGCTTCTGAGTACATTAGGTAAGCGTCTGCCAATCTAAACATAGGGAAATCTATATCTGTGTGGTCTCCAGAGGCATCTGAGCCAGGATTACCATTAACATCAACGTTTCTGTATTTACTAACAGCATAGCCATCTTCAAAAGTACCAACTGTAGCAATATCTTTAGATTGACCATCGGTATATAGTAACGCACGTCCATCTGCAGAATTCTCTTCACCTGGAAATTGCTCTACAAAAGTTGGTGTTGTTCTAACACCAAACCAGCCACCATTAATACCAAAATCGGCAGGATCCATTGAGCCACCAACAGGAGCATGTGTTAAAAATGTCATTCCACCAAAGGCTTGAGTTCTTAAACCATCGAAAGGAATGGTAAAAATCACTTCTTCTTGTGCACCATTTGAGTCATTATCTGCCAAAAAAGAATGGAAATAAGGAGTGTTTGGTATAGAATATCCAGCGCTTATAATATTTCCTGTATAAGTAATAACATCTGCATATCTAGAAGTACCAGTATAAACTTCTGCATTTAAATACAACTTAGCTAAAACCATCCAAGCTGCTGCTCTATCTGCTCTGCCATATTCGTTCATGCGTGGTGCAGCCATATCGTCTAAAACTGCTAATAATTCTGATTCTACGTAATCAAATAAATCAGCCCTTTGTATTTGTTGAGGTAGAAATGCTCCACTTGGATCAGCTTCTGTTACAAAAGGGGGATTAGCAAATAAATCCATAGCATGCCAATAGGTTAATGCTCTCATAAATCTTACTTCTGCTCTATAAGTTTGAATTTCTGCTTGCAAGCTTGCATCAACACCTCTTTCATTTAATTTAGCATCAGTTGTTTGACGTAAATACTCATTAGTTAGAGTTACTTGGTATAATAACCTCGTATACATTGTTCTAATAAATTCATTACCAGAAGTCCAGGTTTGGCTATGTAAATCTTGTATAGTACCATCATTCCATCCGATTATAGCTTCATCAGTAGTTAACTCTTGCATTTTCCAATACAATCTAAGATAATTGGAAAACCCTTCGTCTAAACCAGCTAAATCAGGAGCACCTGCTGCACCTTGTTGCCCACTTAAAGAGATTCCAGCGTAAATTTTAGCCAAAAATTCTTTATAAGCCTCTGGGTTTTCAAATGCTGCGTCAGCTGTAAGACGTTCGTCTTCTGGCTGTAAGTCTAGTCGATCAGCACAAGACTGCATAAAGAATGCAAGTGTGAGCACAACTAGAACACTTTTAATTGTTCTTAACATCATAGCTTTGTTGTTTGTATAATTATTCATCATTTTTTTAAAAAGTAAAGTTTAATCCTAATACAACATCTCTGGTTCTAGGATAGAAATTATTCTCTATACCATTTCCAATTTCTGGATCAAGACCACTATATTCAGTTATTACAAATACATTGGTTGCCGTTAAAGAGGCCCTTAATGTCATTTTTGAGAAAGGAATTGTATAACCCAAAGAGATATTATCTAATCTCACAAAATCAGCACGTTCTATATAAGCATCAGAGAATAAGTTCTGATTTGCAAATCCAGTATTTAATACATCTGAATGTGCATTTGCTTGATAGCCAGGTTGACCGATAATAGAGTTTAAATTTCCGTTAGATGATGCAACATTATTATAAACATAGTTACCAAAACTTCCTCTAAATGTAAAGTTTAGGTCTAAATTCTTATATCTAAAATTGTTTGTAAAACCAATGAAAGCATCAGGTGTTCCTTTTTTGTATGCTTGTCTATCTGCTTCAGTAATTTGGTTATCACCATTAACATCTACATAAGCTCCTTCAATTGGGTTTCCAGAACTATCATAAATTTGTCTAAAAACAAAGAAAGTAGAAGGGTCATATCCAGGTTTCCAAAGTTGAATGTTGTTACCAACACCACCAGAAATACCACCAGTTTGAATAAAGAAATTAGGATCATCACTTAAACTCAACTTTGTGATTTCTTGTTCTTGGAATGTAATATTGAAATTAGTATCCCAACCAAAATCATCTTTCTGAGCAATGACACCATTTAAGCTTAATTCAATACCTTTACTAGTTATAGCACCAACATTTGTAGTAATTAAATCTGTTAAGTTAGAACCAGCAGGAACAGGAACTGTTGCTAATAAATCTTCGGTTTCTCTGTAGTAAGTATCAACAGAACCTGTTAATCTATTATTAAAGAACCCAAAATCTAATGCGATGTTATATTGCGTAGTTTCCTCCCATTTAAGCTCTTCGTCAAAACCTTCAGGTCTTAGTGTTTGTATAAAAATTGGTTCACCATTTACGGTAGTTCCAAATTGTATGTTTGCTTGGTTATTTCTAGAAGGTGTGTACAATCCTAAATAACCATAGTTTTGACCAATTTCTTGCTGTCCTGTTACACCCCAACCAGCTCTAAGTTTTAAGTTAGAAAAGAATGAATTCTCCATAAAACCTTCATTCATTAGTTTCCAACCCAAAGATACACCAGGAAAATAACCCACTCGATTGTCTTCACTAAACCTTGATGATCCATCACGTCTGAAACTTGCAGAAACTAAATACTTATCTGCAATGTCAAAGCTTGCTCTAGCAAAATAAGACTCTAATGCATTTCTATTTATATCTGTATCTACAGTAATTGAAGGTCCTGAAACATCGTTTATATTTGAACGTACATAGAATTCTTGAAAGGCATGACCAGCTGTAATGTCTAAAGTTGTATTAATTGACTCAACATTGGTCTTATAATTAAAGTAGAAATCTAAAGCCGTGTTTCTATTTAACCCTGAAGACTTACCGTTAAATGCAAATGCACTTGGATTATTAGGATTTGCAGCAGTGTTTCTAAAACCGTTATTTTCTGCATAGTCAATACCAGCATTTAAATTAAACGTTAAACCTTCTAGGAACCAAAGCTTATAATCAATATTAAAATTTGAAATAACACGTTTTATACGTTGCCTGTCATTTGTGTTTTCTAACGTAAATAATGGGTTCGCAGGTGCTAAATTCGCTCCTAACTGTGTGAAATTCCCATTACTGTCATAAACAGATTGTGTAGGGTCAAATCTAACAGCTTCTCCAATAGCTCCATTAGCTGCATAATGATATTCATCTTGTATTGTTCTTGCAACTAAAGTTAATTTTAAATCGTTATCTAAAAAGCGATGAACAAAAGAGGTGTTGAAACCATTTCTTTCATATAAATCACCTAATAAAGGACCTTCTTGTGATACATGATTGAAATTAACTCTAAAGTTAAAATTCTCATAACCTTTAGAGGCTGTTATATTATGAATCGCTCCAATCCCAGTTGTAAAAATTTCATCTTGCCAATCTGTATTAGCAGTACCAAAATTTGCAGGATTAACTCCATTTGCTTCAGCTAATGTTTTATATTCACTTGCATTTAGTACATCTACAGTATTAGTAATTCGTCTTGTAGAAGCTTGCAATCCGTATTCAACCTTAAGAGGTTGATTTGCAGAACCTTTCTTAGTGGTAATTAAAATTACACCATTTGAGGCTCTAGACCCATAAATTGCTGTAGCAGAAGCATCTTTTAAAACTACAAAATCAGCAATATCAGCTGGGTTAATAGCATTTAATGCATTACGACTACCTTGAGAACCACCACGCTGATCTATTGGTAAACCATCAATTACAATAAGCGGATTGTTAGATGCAGATAAAGATGCACCACCACGAATTCTAATTTCACCACCTTCACCAGCACCACCTCCACCAGATGTAATTCTAACACCTGCGGCTTTACCAGCTATAAGTTGTTGAGGCGCTACAATTGCACCACGATTAAATTCCTTATCATCTACCTTGTCAACAGCACCTGTAGCATCTTGTTTTGTGGTAGAGCCATAACCGATAAGTACAACTTCATCTAATTGAGCTGCATCTTCTTCTAGAGTTACATCAATTTTTGATTGTCCATTAAAGACAATTTCTTGAGTGGTGTAACCTAAATAAGAGATAACAACAATTTCTCCTTGATTGACTTCTAAAGAGTAATTTCCATCAAAATTTGTGGAAGCTCCTCTAGAAGTACCTTTAACAATGACGTTTACGCCAGGTAAAGGCATAGCGTTTGCTTTATCTGTAACTGTACCAGTGACGGTCGATTGCGCCATCAAGGTTGCTGGTACCATAATTAGACAGAATAGTAAAGCATTTAAGAATGTTTTCATACAATGTTTTTAAGTTAATTGCTTAGTTAATTGATTTATATTTTCACTTCTCGGGTTAAATCTATGTAAATTTAATATGCTTTGAGTGTTAAAAAATATGACAGATGTCACGAAAACGTTTTCGTGTTAAGAACTTTTTTAAAAAACTGAACTATTATTAGTAAAATAATGAAAAAAATATTTTTTTTCAACTATAAGCTGTTAAAATTAAGAATTCAAAAATGAGTAAACTTTTTTTTGACTTATATTCGCTCGTAATCTTTAGTTGAAATGAAACGAAAAATAACCCTTAAACAAATAGCTCGAGAATTAGACGTTTCTATTTCTACGGTGTCTAAAGCGCTAAGAAATAGCGCAGAAATTAGTGCTGATACTATACAGAAAGTTCAAGCCTTTGCCAAACTTTATAATTATCGTCCAAATAATATTGCCTTAAGTCTTAAGAATAGGAAAACAAATACTATAGGTATTATCATTCCAGAGATTGTGCATCACTTTTTTTCAAAAGTAATTAGAGGTGTAGAGTTAGTGGCTAATAAAAGAGGTTATAATGTTATTATTGGGTTGTCAAATGAGTCTTTTTCTAAAGAGGTTATAAACATGGAAATGCTTGCCAATGGTAGTATAGACGGTTTTATCCTTTCTATGTCTAAAGAAACACTACAACAACAAGATTATCATCATTTTAACGAAACTATGAGCCAAGGCATGCCTATTGTAATGTTTGATCGTGTTGTTTCTGAAATTCAATGTGATAAAGTTATTGTTGATGATTTTAAAGGGGCAAAAACAGCTGTTGAAAAATTAATTAACAATAAATGCAAACATATAGCATTAATTACTACAAAAGATTATGTTAGTGTTGGTAAGCTTAGGACTCAAGGGTATTTGGAAGCTTTGGAAGAGCATAAAATAACTCCAAAAGCTGATTTAATATTAAAAGTAGACGACACATTAGATTATGAAGTGCATTTAGATGCTCTTGAAGCGGAAATTGAACAACTTTTTAAATCAAATAAATCCATTGATGGTGTTTTTGCAGTAAATGAACTATACGCATTATCTGCGATGAAGGTAGCTAGAAAATTAGGTTTAAATATACCAAATGATGTACAGGTTATTGGTTTCACAGATGGTGTTTTATCAAAACATGCGACACCTAGTTTAACTACTGTGAGTCAGCATGCACAGCAGATGGGAGAGAAAGCAGCAGATCTTTTAATAGACAAATTAGAAAGTGATTATAATGATGAGGATGAAGTCTATCAAACCTTAGTAATTGCTACAGATTTAGTAGAGCGAGAATCTACCAAATAGAAATTTAACATTGCCGTTTTAAAATCTTTATATATCTTTACACCTTATTCAAAACTTATATTTTCACTTCTTCACATAAGTTTTGATAAGCTTTGCTTGTCAGAATAGTATCAATTTAAACATACTATTTAATGGAAAAGCGTAGATTAAGTTTCTGGCAAATTTGGAACATGAGTTTTGGATTTCTGGGAATACAGATGGGTTTTGCCCTTCAAAATGCCAATGCTAGTAGAATACTTCAGATTTTCGGAGCAGATGTCCATGAATTATCTTGGTTCTGGATAATTGCACCTTTAATGGGTTTAATCGTTCAACCAATTGTTGGTTATTATAGCGATAAAACTTGGGGGAAACTAGGCAGAAGAAAACCTTATTTTTTAGTAGGTGCAATCTTAGCATCTATAGGATTAGTGCTAATGCCACAGGCAGACATGTTTATTGCGTTTTTGCCAGCACTTTGGGTAGGAGCAGGTATGCTTATGATTATGGATGCATCCTTTAATATTGCTATGGAGCCTTTTAGAGCTTTAGTAGGTGATAATCTAAGAACAGACCAACGTACAGCAGGTTTTAGTATTCAAACCGCTTTAATTGGTTTTGGTGCAGTTATCGGATCATGGTTACCATATGCCTTAACTAATTGGTTTGGTATTTCAAATGAAACTTCTGAAGGAGTTGTTCCAACCAATTTAATTTTATCTTTTATTATTGGTGCAGTAGTTTTAATCATTTCAATTTTAGTTACGGTAATTACTACAAAGGAATATTCCCCAGAAGAATTAGAAAGTTTTGAAAAAGAGCATCTCGATACTTCGGATAAGCTCGATAATGAGAAAGAAGAAAAATCAAGTTTATTAGATATTATTGACGATTTTAAGAAAATGCCGTCAACAATGCGTCAATTAAGTTGGGTGCAATTCTTTTCTTGGTTTGGATTATTTGGTATGTGGGTTTTTGCAACACCAGCTATAGCACAGCATATTTATGGTTTACCGCATACAGATAGTAGTAGTTCTACATACCAAGATGCTGGTGATTGGATAGGTATTTTATTTGGAGTTTACAATCTAATATCAGCATTTTATGCTTTTGCTCTGCCTTACATTGCTAAAAAAGTAGGTAGAAAGCGTACACATGCGATATCATTACTTATTGGAGGTATTGGATTACTCTCTATTTATATAATGCCAGATAAAAATTGGCTTATCGTTTCCATGATTGGTGTTGGTATTGCTTGGGCAAGTATTTTAGCTATGCCTTATGCGATTTTAGCAGGCTCTATCTCACCTAAAAAAATGGGTGTTTATATGGGGATTTTCAATTTCTTTATTGTGATTCCTCAAATAATTAATGCTCTAATTGGTGGTCCACTTGTAAAATATGCATATGGTAATCAAGCCATTTTCGCATTAATGATGAGTGGAATTAGTTTTATAATAGCAGCAACATTAGTATCTAAAGTAAAAGATGTTGATGATGTTATTCAATCTTAAATAAATGAACAAAAAAGGATTCATATTCGATTTAGATGGTGTCATTGTAGACACTGCCAAATATCATTATTTGGCTTGGAAAAAATTAGCAAACGAATTAGGTTTTGAATTTACCGAAGAACAAAACGAAATGTTTAAAGGTGTAAGTAGAAAGCGATGTTTAGAAATTCTTCTCGATTTAGGAGGAATTAATGCGACTCAAGAGCAATTTGATACTTGGATGGTCGAAAAAAATGTTGACTATTTGCAATACATTGAAAAAATGGATGAATCAGAAATTCTTCCAAAAGTCAAAAAGGTCTTAAAATATTTAAAGAAGAAAGACCAACCAATTGCATTAGGTTCTGCAAGTAAAAATGCAAAACCAATATTAAAAAAAGTAGGCTTATTATCTTATTTCGAATCCATTGTAGATGGTAATAGTGTTACAAAAGCAAAACCAGATCCAGAAGTGTTTTTAATTGCTGCTAGCGATTTAAAAATGAAACCAGAAGATTGTATTGTTTTTGAAGATGCAGTTGCTGGTATTCAAGCAGCTAATATTGCCAATATGATTTCTATTGGTATTGGAGATGATAAGATACTTAATGAAGCAGACTATAATTTTAAGGATTTTACCAATATGGATAAGAAATTCTTAAAAAGACTTATAAATAATTAAGAAAATAGAATGTACTAATAATGCATTCAAATTAAAATATAAAATGAATCTAGATTATATCATACCAAATCCTTGGTCTATTTTAGAGGAAGGATTTGATCCAGATCAAGTTAAAGCATCAGAAAGCTTATTCAGTATAGGCAATGGTGCAATGGGACAACGTGCTAATTTTGAAGAAGCGTACTCTGGTCCTACATTTCAAGGAAGTTATATTGCGGGTGTTTATTATCCTGATAAGACACGAGTAGGTTGGTGGAAAAATGGCTACCCAGAATATTTTGCTAAAGTCCTTAATGCGCCAAATTGGATTGGTATTAATGTTTTTATTAATGATGAAGCTTTAGATCTTCACACTTGTAAAAAAGTTGAAAACTTTAAGAGAGAGCTTAACATGAAAGAAGGTTGGCTTTCTAGAAGTTTTGTTGCCACACTTCAGAATGATATTAAAGTTGAAATATATACTAAGCGTTTCTTAAGTTTAGATATAGATGAATTAGGAGCTATTGATTATTCAGTTAAACCATTAAATTCAGATGCGTCAATAACCTATAGACCTTTTATTGATAGCGGAATTACAAATGAAGACACTAATTGGGATGATAAGTTTTGGGATACTTTAAATGTAAGTCACGAAAATAATCAGGCGTTTATACAAGCCAAAACCATGAAGACAGATTTTTATACCTGCACCTTTATGGAGTCTCAAGTTTTTATCGATGGAAAATCAGTAATAATAGAGCCAATTATCAATGCAGATGCTAATTTTGCGTCATTTAGCTACAACTATAATGTGAAGCAAAATGAAACCTATACGATTCACAAGTTTGGTGGATATACAGTTGATAGAAACCATAGTAAGAGTGAATTGGTTAATGCATCAAAAGCTGTTTTAGAAAAGGCAACAAAATCAGGTTTTGCAGCTTTGTTAGACGCGCAAAAAGAAGCGTGGTCTCAAATTTGGGATATGGCAGATATCACTATTGATGATGATGTAAAAGCACAACAAGGGATTAGATTCAACATCTTTCATTTAAATCAGACTTACCTCGGGACAGATGCTCAGTTAAATATTGGACCTAAAGGATTTACTGGTGAAAAATATGGAGGAAGTACCTATTGGGATACTGAAGCATATTGTATTCCTTTCTATATGGCTACTAAAGACCAAAGCGTAGCAAGAAACCTTTTAACTTACAGATATAAGCATTTAGAAAAAGCAATAGAGAATGCAGAGAAATTAGGTTTTAAAAATGGTGCAGCCTTATATCCAATGGTAACTATGAATGGTGAAGAATGCCATAACGAATGGGAAATCACTTTCGAAGAAATCCACAGAAATGGAGCAATAGCTTTTGCTATTTTTAATTATTACCGTTATACAGATGATTTTAGTTATATACCAGAAATGGGACTTGAGGTTTTAATAGGAATTGCACGTTTTTGGCACCAAAGAGCAACATTCTCAACGGACAAAAACAAATATGTCATTCTTGGGGTAACTGGGCCAAATGAATACGAAAATAATGTCAATAACAATTGGTACACAAATTACATCGCGCAATGGTGTATGAAGTACACAGCAGAAAGTATAGACAAAGTTGAAGCAGAGTTCAGTACTGATTTTACACGAATAATGAATAAAGCGAAACTTTCAAAAGCTGAGGTTAATGAGTGGTTAGAGGTAGCTAATAACATGTACTTTCCATTTTCAGAAAAACAAAATGTCTATTTACAACAAGATGGTTTCTTAGACAAAGAACTCATTACAGTAGCAGACTTAGATAAAGAAGAACGACCAATAAATCAAAAGTGGTCTTGGGATAGAATATTGCGTTCTCCTTATATTAAACAAGCAGATGTTCTTCAAGGGATGTATTTTTTCGAAGACCAATTCTCAACTGAAGAGTTAGAGCGTCATTTCGATTTTTATGAGCCATTTACGGTTCATGAGAGTTCGTTATCACCTTGTGTGCACAGTATTCAGGCTGCGAAGTTAAATCGAATGGAGCAAGCATATATGTTCTATTTACAAACTTCGCGTTTAGATTTAGATGATTATAATCATGAAGTTCATGAAGGGTTACACATTACCTCAATGGCTGGTACATGGATGAGTATTGTAGAAGGTTTTGGTGGTATGAGGATTAAGAACGACACCCTAACTTTTGAACCAAAAATCCCTGAACAATGGAAAGGGTATTCATTTAAAGTTAACTTTAGAAATCAAATTTTAAAGGTAAGTGTGAATCAAAATGAAACCCAATTTGAATTAGAAGGTAACCATGATTTGCAAATTTTAGTTAATGATAATCTAGTTAAGATTTCACCAAACAATTTGGTTACGGTTTAAAACAATAGATAGCTCCGAATTAAGAATATTAAAAAATTATAAGTATGAAAAACATATTAAAAGCACTTTCAATATGCCTATTAATTTTTATGTCATCTTGTAAGGAGAAAACAAGTAATGAAGTAGAATCATTTGCTTCAACTGAGCTTATTGTAGAATCTAATGAAATAGATAAAGTAGAGCCTCCGCATTGGTGGATTGGTTTTAAAAACCAAAAACTACAACTTCTTGTTAAACATCCAAATATTGGGAGTGCAACACCAGAAATTTCGTATTCTGGAGTAAGCTTAGTTAAAATTAATAAAGCAGATAGCCCTAACTATTTATTCTTAGATTTAGATATTTCTAAAGTTACAAAAGCAGGTAAATTCAATATAGTTTTTAAACAAGAAGATGGTACAGAATTGGTTCAAACTTATGAGTTAAAAGAAAGGCAGAGGTCCTCCGACGACTATGTTGGTTTTAATAGTTCTGATGCTTTATATTTAATCACGCCAGATAGATTTGTTAATGGCATTGTAACTAACGATACTCCTTTAGGTATAGAAGGACAACCAGAAATGTTAGAGCAAACTACAAACCGAAGTGATGATTATGCGAGACATGGTGGAGATATAGCAGGTATGACTTCGCAGATAGATTATATTCACGATTTGGGTTTTACTGCAATTTGGCCACAACCTTTATTAACTAATAATATGCATAGAGGCTCTTACCATGGCTATGCAGTTACTGATTTATACGAAATTGATCCACGTTTTGGGACTTTAGAAGACTATAAAAATCTATCAGAAAATCTAAAGACAAAAGGTATGAAACTTGTAATGGATCAGGTAGCAAATCATTGTGGCTTACAGCATTGGTGGATGAAAGATCTGCCATTTAAAAACTGGGTAAACCTTCAGCAAAATTTTGAAGAAAACGAAGGGAATTGGAACAATTCATACACCATAAATTCAAACCATAGACGAACCACAAATCAAGATATTTATGCTTCAAAAGCCGATTATAAAGGTATGGCAGAAGGTTGGTTTGTTGCAGATATGCCAGATTTAAACCAACGAAATCCGTTTATGGCTAATTATATTATTCAAAATAGTATATGGTGGATAGAAACTGCTCAGTTAGGTGGCATTAGACAAGATACTTATCCGTATCCTGACAAAGACTTTATGAGTGATTGGGCTGGTGCAATTATGACTGAATACCCAAACTTTAGTATTGTTGGCGAGGAATGGAGCTACAATCCTTTACTTATTGGTTATTGGCAAGAAGGTGCGAATAATAGAGATGGTTACGATTCTAATTTAAGATCGTCAATGGATTTTGCAATGCAGCAAAAAGTAGTTGAAGGCATTAAAGAAAAGGAGTCTTGGGATAAAGGCCTTGTGAAAATTTATGAGGGTTTATCTAATGATTTTCATTATGCGAGTCCAAAGGATATTATGGTATTTCCAGATAACCATGATATGAGTCGAATTTTCACTCAAATGGATGGTGATATAACTAATACAAAAATGGCAATGGCGACTTATGCAACAATGCCAAGAATTATGCAGATGTATTATGGTACCGAAATTTTAATGAATGATTTTGAAAAACCAGGAGATCACGGATTAATTCGTACAGATTTCCCTGGAGGTTGGCAAGGTGATGCGGTTAATGCGTTTACAGGTGAAGGTCTAACAGAACCACAAAAAGATATGCAGTTGTTTATTAAAAAGCTGTTTAATTATAGAAAACACAGTAAAGCAATTCATGAAGGTAAAACTGTACATTTTGCACCATTTGTTGGGACATATTTTATGTACAGAACTTTAGGTGATGAAACTGTAGTTGTAATCTTAAATAAAAATGAAGAGATTATAACAATAGACCTCAATTATCAAGAAGAAATGGGTTTAAAAGGAAAGGAGCTTAAAAACATTATTACAGGTAAAACTATAAAATGGGGAGATGTAATGGAGTTAAAGTCAAAAGGTGTTACTATACTTACTACAAAACTTTAAGTATGAAAAACTTAGTGTACATATTCATTTTACTTATTGTGTTTTCTTGTAAAGAAGAAAAAGAGGTAAAGGATTCGGGTTTTGAATCTAATGTACCAAGTACAACGTACGTCTTTGAAAGCGTAGATGATGTCAAAATTTTCGCTGGTAGTTTAATACGAGTAGATAGTTTTCCTTCAAAGTTTATTACACCAAGATCAGTTGATATTTGGCTGCCAAAAGATTATTCTAGAGAAAAAAAGTATAGCGTGTTATATATGCACGATGGACAAATGTTGTTTGATAGTACTACGACTTGGAATAAGCAAGAATGGAAAGTAGATGAATGGGCAACTACGTTAGTCGATGATGAAAAAACAAATGATTTTATTGTAGTTGCAATTCATAATATTTCAAAGATTCGTTGGCAAGATTTGTTTCCAGAGAAAGCTTTTAGTTTTCTCCCACTAGAAGAAAGAGAAAGATTAATTATCGAAGCAAAGAAAAACTTTATTAATCTATTAGATTTAAATGGTGATGACTATCTAAAATTTATAGTAGAAGAACTGAAACCACAAATAGATTTCGCTTATTCTACAAAAACAGATAGAGCCAATACCTTTGTTATGGGTTCAAGTATGGGTGGTTTAATGTCCATGTATGCTATTTCAGAATACCCAAACATTTTTGGAGGTGCTGCTTGCATATCAACACATTGGATTGGTGCTGCACCTAGAGAAGATAATCCATTTCCTGAAGCCATTTTTAAATATATGGAAGCTAATCTGCCAAAAGCAGGTTCACACAAATTGTATTTCGATTATGGCAATAAAACCTTAGACCAGCATTATCCGCAATATGCTCCAAGAGTAGATAAACTTTTAAAGGCTAAAGGATATAATGTAACCAATTCTAAGAATTTATTTTTTGAAGGCACAGATCACTCAGAAAACTCTTGGAATAAACGATTAGATCAACCACTAACATTTTTGTTAGGTAATTAATAAAGCGACTGTTTTTTCATTCCACACTTGATGCGGAATCCATTAAGAAACATATATGAGGCATATAATATTATACATAGCATTTATACTTTCTGCAGTTTCAATTACTGCACAAAACCCTGAACGTATATATGAAACTTTTGCATGGGTAGATACTGGAGTACCTAGCATTAAAGTGAACGATGGGATGTATATTTTTCTTTCTTATTCACCAGAAATAATTGAAACAACCTTTTTACCAAATGAGGAGGAGTGGGAAGTGAATTCTCATGCGGTAATTAAGAAACCGAATTTTTCAAATTTTGAAGTAACGGAAAGAGTAAAAGATATATTAATAAAAACAAGTGGAATTGAAATAATCATAACCAAAAGCCCATTCCAAATCTCATATTACTACAAAGACAAATTTATAACTTCAGAAAAGGCAGGTTACGTAAAAAACGATAGTTTAGAAACTATTCAATTTAATCTCACAAAAGACGAAGTCTTATATGGTGGTGGAGCAAGGGCTTTAGGTATGAATCGAAGAGGAAACCGATTGCAACTTTACAACAGAGCACATTATGGTTACGAAACGAGAAGTGAGTTAATGAACTTTACATTGCCAATTGTAATGTCTTCTAATAAATACATGCTTCACTTTGATAATGCACCAATTGGCTTTTTAGATTTAGACAGTAAAGGAGACAATACACTGAAATACGAAACTATTTCTGGTCGAAAAACTTATCAAGTTATTGTTGGAGAGTCATGGTATGATATAACAAATAATTATACGGATTTAACAGGGAAACAATCGATGTTACCACGTTGGGCTTTAGGGAATTTTTCGAGTCGTTTTGGTTATCATTCTCAAGAAGAGGTTGAGATGACCATTGATAAATTTAAGAAAGAAGAAATACCAGTTGATGCCATAATTCTGGATTTATATTGGTTTGGAAAAGAACTAAAAGGAACGATGGGTAATCTTGAAGTGTTTAGAGATTCTTTTCCAGATTTTGAAGGCATGGTAAAACGCCTTAATGATAAAGGAGTTAAAACTATTACCATTACAGAGCCTTTTATTTTAACAACGTCAAAAAAATGGAATGAAGCAGTAGAAAAAGATATACTAGCTAAAGATTCCATCGGAAATCCTGCGAAATACGATTTCTATTTTGGTAATACAGGTATTGTAGATATATACAAACCAGAAGGCGAACAATGGTTTTGGAACATTTACAAAGATTTAGCTAATAAAGGAGTTTCAGGAATTTGGGGAGATTTAGGGGAACCAGAAGTGCATCCAAGTTGGGTGCAACATCATACAGGTAGTGCAGACGAAGTTCATAATATTTATGGTCACGATTGGGCAAGATTAATACATGAAGGTTATAAACGCGATTTTCCTAACACAAGACCATTTATTTTAATGCGAGCAGGTTATTCAGGCTCTCAACGTTATGGAATGATTCCATGGTCTGGAGATGTAAACAGAACATGGGGAGGATTACAAAGTCAACCAGAAATAGCATTGCAAATGGGTATGCAAGGTTTAGCATATATGCATTCTGATTTAGGCGGATTTGCAGGCGCAAATTTAGATGATGAGTTGTATGCAAGATGGTTGCAATACGGAGTGTTTAATCCAATTTTTAGACCACACGCGCAAGAAGATGTACCAAGTGAACCTATTTTTAGAAGCGAAAAAGCTAAAGCCTTAGCTAAAGAAGCGATTGAGCTACGCTATAAGTTATTGCCTTATAATTACAATTTAATGCACGAGAATCATACGCTTGGTAAACCTTTGATGCGACCATTGTTTTTTGAAGAACCAACAAATGAAGATTTATTTGACTACTCAAAAGCCTATTTATGGGGAAATGATATTTTGGTATCTCCAGTTTTAGAAGCTGGTAAAACAGAACAAGACGTTTATTTCCCAAAAGATAATGTTTGGTTTGATTTTTATTCAGATAAGAGAATTGAAGGAGGTCAAATAAAAACTGTAAAACTAAAAGAAAATTCAATTCCAACTTATGTGAGAGCTGGTGCTTTTATTTCGATGGCAAAATCAATGCAAACTACTGAAGAATATAGTTTCGATGATGTAGTACTTCATTATTATTTTGATAAATCGGCACCTGAAAACGAACAAGAGTTTTATAATGATGATGGATTAGATGCTAACACCATCAAAAACAAGACTTACGAGATTTTAGAGCTTGAATCTATATATAAAGGCACAAATCTTAGATTTGAATTCGAATTTGAGCATAGATTTAATGATAGAAGTAGACCAAAATCATTTGATAAATCAATTGAATTAATCGTTCACAATATTCAGAAAGAACCAAAATGTGTAAAGGTGAATGGTAAAAAAGTTGATGCTAAATGGAATTTTGAATTAAAACAATTAACGATTTCAACTGATATGAAATTATCAGAAGGATTAGAAATTAAAATCAAACTAAAACGATAACCAATGAACAAAAAAATTTGCATAATAAGTTTCATTGTGATAGCCTTGTTGTTAAGTTGCAAAAGTGAATCTAAGGAAATGGATATTGAGCGTAACGGAAACAAAGAAATAAAATCAGAAATGAAGAAGAAAGAAGTCGTATACCAAGTCTTTACGCGATTATTTGGAAATACAAATACCACCAATAAACCTTGGGGAACACTTGAAGAAAATGGAGTAGGGAAGTTTAATGATTTTACTGATAAGGCTTTACAAGAAATCAAAGATCTTGGTGTTACACATATTTGGTACACAGGTGTGCCACATCACGATGTGATTACAGATTACACAAAATATGGCATTTCTAATGACGATCCAGATATTGTAAAAGGTCGTGCAGGTTCACCATATGCTGTTAAGGATTACTATAATGTAAATCCGGATTTGGCAGTTAATGTTGAGAATCGTTTACAAGAATTTGAAGCTTTATTAAAACGTTCTCACAAAGCAGGACTTAAAGTGATTATAGATATCGTTCCTAATCATGTGGCACGTAATTACCAAAGTTTATCTAATCCAAAAGGAGCCTCTGATTTTGGAGCAGAAGATGATAAAACAAAGACCTACGAGGTCAATAATAACTTCTACTACAATCCAGGAGAATCATTCAAAGTTCCAGAATGGAAACATGATTACCAACCTTTAGGTGGGGAAAATAATCCATTAGCAGACAGTAGGTTTGATGAAGTGCCTGCAAAATGGACAGGAAATGGATCGCGAGCTTCTCAACCAGATATTAATGATTGGTACGAAACTGTAAAAGTGAATTACGGAATAAGTCCAGATGGTAAAAAGGACTTTGACGAGTTACCAGAAGGTTTCGACAATGAAAATTACAAAAAACACTTCGGTTTTTGGAAAGATAAAACCGTTCCAAGTTCTTGGGTAAAATTTAAAGACATTGCTTTGTATTGGACAGCAAAAGGTGTTGATGGTTTTCGTTACGATATGGCAGAAATGGTGCCTGTAGAATTCTGGAGTTATATGAATTCGCATATTAAAATGAAAAATCCGGATGCATTTTTACTTGCTGAGGTTTATAATCCGAGTTTATATAGAGATTATATTAGAAAAGGAAAAATGGATTATTTGTATGACAAAGTACAATTGTATGATACGTTAAAACATGTAATGCAAGGTCATGGAAAAACAGATAATATTCCGCCCATTCTCGATGATTTAAGAGATATAGAGCACAATATGCTTCATTTTTTAGAAAACCATGATGAGCAGCGTATTGCAAGTAATGATTTTGCTGGTAGTGCAGAAAAAGGAAAACCAGCAATGGTAGTTTCGGCAACATCGTCGACAGCGCCAACAATGATTTACTTCGGGCAAGAATTTGGAGAACTTGGAGCAGAAGATTTAGGCTTTGGAGATCCTACACGAACTTCGATTTTCGACTATGGATCAGTACCAAGTCAAGTACGTTGGGTTAATGATAAAAACTTTGATGGAGGACAATCCACTAAAGAAGAAAAAGAGTTAAGAGACTTTTACAAACGCTTGTTAAATTTCACGATTAATAGTTCAGCTTTAGCTGGTAACTATCAAGATATTCATACGTATAATCATCAAAATACAGAATGGTATAATGATAAAGTCTTATCATTTGTGCGTTGGAGTAACGATGAGCAATTAATTGTTATTTCAAACTTTAATGCAGAAAACATTTATGGTTTTGAGCTGCAATTACCAGAGGATTTGATTGAAAAATTAAAACTTCAGGATGGTGAATATGAAGTTAAAGATCAATTATATAATACATACGCATCAGCGCTAAAAGTTGAAAATGGGAAAGCCAGTGTTCGTATAGATATCAAACCATTAGAATCATTTATTCTTAAAATTAAGTAATAACATGAAAAAAATAATCCTATTAATCTGCGTCAGCTTTATGATATCAAATTGTGAGAATAAAAGAAATTCAGAGAAAGAGGTATCTAATTCAAAGGAGTCTTCAGTAATAAAAACACCATTTATATGGGAAGGCGCGAATCTTTATTTTTTATTGACAGATCGTTTTAATAATGGAGATACATCTAATGATGTTAATTTTGATAGAACTAGAACTCCAGGTAAACTTCGTGGATTTAAAGGCGGAGACATTAAGGGTGTAACCCAAAAAGTTAAGGAAGGTTATTTTACAGATTTAGGTATTAATGCGATTTGGATGACACCAATCGTTGAACAAATTCATGGAGGAACTGATGAAGGTACTGGAGTAACCTATGGGTTTCATGGGTATTGGGCTAAAGATTGGACTCGAATAGATCCTAATTATGGCACTAAAGAAGATTTACACCAATTGGTTAAAGAGGCGCATGCAAAAGGAATTCGTGTTGTATTAGATGCTGTAATTAATCATACAGGTCCTGTTACAGAAAAGGATACGGTTTGGCCAGATGATTGGGTAAGAACAGATAAGCAATGTTCTTACGATAATTATGAAAATACTGTGAGTTGTACATTGGTTGCAAACCTTCCTGATATTAAAACTGAAAGTAATGAAAATGTAAAATTGCCACCTCAATTGGTTGAAAAATGGAAAGCAGAAGGACGTTACGAGAAAGAAGTAAAAGAACTCGATAGTTTTTTTGAAAGAACAGGTCACCCAAGAGCTCCTCGATTTTATATTATAAAATGGTTAACGGATTATATTACTGAGTTTGGGATTGATGGTTATAGAGCAGATACTGTAAAACATACCGAAGAATTTGTTTGGGAAGAGTTTAAAACCGAATGTGATTTTGCATTTTCAGAATACAAAAAAAACAATCCCAAAAAAGTTTTAGATGATAATGATTTCTACTTAGTAGGTGAGGTATACAATTACGGAATTAGTGGAGGTAAATTCTTTGATTTTGGAGATAAAAAAGTGAATTATTATGATGATAAGTTCACTAGTCAAATAAATTTTGAATTTAAATGGAATTCAAAAGAATCTAACTATGAAGATCTGTTCAAAAGATATTCAGGTATTCTTAATGGTGAATTAAAAGAATTCGGGATATTAAATTATTTGAGTTCTCACGATGATGGAAGCCCTTTTGATCCAGAAAGAGAAAAACCATTAGAAACGGCAAACAAATTATTATTGTCGCCTGGTACATCGCAAGTCTATTATGGTGATGAATCTTCTCGTTCACTAATTATTGAGGATACACAAGGAGATGCAACATTGCGATCGTTTATGAACTGGGAGTCTATTGCTAAAGACAAGGAGACCAAAGAGGTTTTAAGTCACTGGCAAAAACTCGGACAATTTAGAGCAAAACATCCTGCTGTTGGAGCTGGTGTGCATCACATGATTACAGATCAACCTTATTATTTTTATAGAAGCTATCAAAAAGATGATTATAAAGATTTAGTAGTTATTGGGTTAGGTGTTAATAAGGGAGCTAAGTCTATTGATGTCTCTAAAATATTTAAAGATGGTGAAATGATTAGAGATGCTTATTCTAATCAAGTAGTTAGTGTTGATAATGGACGTGTAATTATTGATTCAGATTTTGATATAGTATTACTTGAGAAATTTCTTGTAACTGCGAAATTGGTGTTAGATTAAATTAAAACTTGAGAGACCATAAATTTATTATATGAAAACAAAATTATTAATAATAGGAATTGTATTAGCATTGTTTTCCTGTAATCCAAAAGATAAACAGGTCACAGAAATCACTTCGCCTAATAACAATATTGAGGTGAGTTTCAATATTAATGAAGAAGGAAAACCGTTTTACAAGGTTAAATTCAATAACAAAACCATTGTTGATACTTCGTATTTAGGTTTTGAGTTTAAAGATGCTCCAGCTTTTAAAGAGAACTTCATAATTAAGAATATGACTATCAAATCTTTTAATGAGACATGGCAAATGCCTTGGGGAGAACAACTAGATGTAGTTAATAATTACAATGAATTAAAAGTTGAACTTCAAGAAAAAACCTCTCCTGAGCGCTTTTTAAATATTGTGTTTAAAGTTTATGATGATGGTATAGGATTTAGATACGAGTTCCCTAAACAAACCAAGTTTAAAGGTGATGTTTTAATCAAAGAAGAGCATACGGAATTCAATCTTACCGAAGATTACAAGACGTTTTGGATTCCTGGTGATTGGGATATTTATGAGCATTTGTATAGTACAACTAAATTATCCGAAATAGACGCAATTGCATATGCAGAACATGTGAATTTGGCACAAACACATATACCTGAAAATGCTGTAAATACTCCTGTAACAATGGTTGGGGAAAACGGAATCCACTTAAGTTTCCATGAAGCAGCTTTAGTTGATTATTCTGGTATGACTTTAAAAGTAGATACAACAAATTTAAATCTAAAAAGCAACCTTGTTGGTTCAAAAAACACGGATTATAAAGTTAAGCGAAGTTTACCATTCAATACACCTTGGAGAACAATTCAAATTACGGATAATGCGCCAGATTTAATAGAGTCTAAACTTATTGTAAATCTAAACGAGCCGAATAAATTAGGAGATGTATCATGGTTTAAGCCAATGAAATATACAGGTGTTTGGTGGGAAATGCACTTAGGTAAATCGTCTTGGGATTACGGAATGGAAATGGTAGATGGCAGATGGACTGATACTGGTAAGGCACACGGAAAACATGGTGCTACTACTGAAAATGTAAAGAATTTTATAGATTTTTCTGCTAAGAATAATATTGGCGGAGTTTTAGTAGAAGGATGGAATACTGGTTGGGAACGTTGGATAGGCTTTGAAGATCGTGAAGGTGTGTTTGACTTTGTTACCACGTATCCAGATTATGATATTGATGAGGTGGTTAGATACGGAAAAGAAAAAGGTGTAGATATTATAATGCATCATGAAACTTCTGCAGCAACTGAAACTTACGAAAAGCAACAAGATGCTGCTTATGCATTAATGCAGAAATATGAAATGCATGCTGTTAAATCTGGCTATGTTGGTAAAATCTTACCAAAGGGAGAATACCACCATGGACAATACATGGTCAATCAATATAACAACGCTGCAATAAAAGCAGCCAAATATGAAGTTGCCGTTAATGCACACGAACCAATTAAGGCAACAGGATTGAGAAGAACCTATCCAAATATTATTTCGAGAGAAGGTTTGCGAGGACAAGAGTTTAATGCTTGGGCAGAAGATGGTGGTAATCCGCCAGAGCATTTGCCAATTGTTGCTTTTACAAGAATGTTAGCTGGCCCAATAGATTTTACACCTGGTATTTTCAATATAAAATTCGATGAGTATAAAAAGAATAATCAAGTTAATACCACTTTAGCGCAACAACTAGCATTATATGTTGTGATTTATAGCCCTATACAAATGGCAGCCGATTTAGTAGAACATTATGAAGCTAATCCAAAACCTTTGCAATTTATCAGAGATGTTGGTGTGGATTGGGAAAAATCTTTAGTTTTAAATGGTGAAATAGGTGATTATGTGACTATTGCTAGAAAAGAGCGTCAGACAGAAAATTGGTATATTGGTGGAATCACTGATGAAAACTCGGTAACTCATGTATTAGTTTTTGATTTTCTAGACGACAATCAAGTCTATGATGCCATTATATATAAAGATGGGAAAAATGCGCATTGGAATGATAACCCATTAGATATAGAAATTGAAAAAATGGAGCTCAATAAAAACTCAAGATTAATAGTAAACCTTGCTGAAGGAGGAGGATTTGCGATGAGTTTAAAAAAGAAATAGTAACTAATTTTTTATCCCTATGAAGAATATAGTCATAATAGTATGCATAGTTTTAGGTTTTAACCTTAATGCACAAGTTGATGGTGTAGGAATTAATACTACTGATCCTCAAAGTACTTTAGATATTAATGGAAACTTATCCATAAAAGTGGTAAGTCTAAATGGTGGACCTGGAGGGAGTGCAACTGTGGTTGATGATGGTACTTATATAAACTTAACACCTACAACTGGTAATGTAGAATTTATTCTTCCAGATGCTTCATTGTTTCCTGGTAGAATTTATATTTTGAGAAATGTCTCAGATTCGGAATCGGCAGTAATTTACTCATTTGGTTTTGTGGCTGGAGTTGGAAATGGTGTCGAATTCTATGCAGGAGATAGTAGAGCAAGTTCTAAATCAATAACCATGACACCAGACACTGCAGCAGATGGTGGTGATGTAACTAAAACCTTAATCTTTATAAGTGATGGTTCTAATTGGACCTATGGACAATTAGGGTTTTAGTAAACAATTTTTAATACACATATTGTAACAATATAGATGTAAGATAGTCTTATACTCAACGACTATATTTATATTATTAACTTTGTATAGATTAAAAAATTACAGTTTGGATATAAACGACAACATAGAATCGCCTCTTATTCTTAAGGTTAGCTTCAACAAATTATTAAATCAGTACGAAGATTTAGTTGATTCTAAGAATGAAGTACTTGCGGCTAATGCGCGACGTGTACTCAAAATAACTGATGAGAACCCAATCTTAAGAGAAGGGTTTACTGATTTAGATAATATTAAAAAATACAAGAAAGAAATTGAAGGCATTTTACAAGATTCATTTAGTCCAATTTTAACTAACAACGAAATAAAGACTGCTTCTGTTCCTTTCCATAACTTTATATTCAATTCTTCAGAACGATTTAATTCAATATTAGAAACAGCTGGTGATAATTTTGAGTTACAAATAAAAAATATGCCTACCGATCAAAGGTATATTATTGCTTGTACCATTATTTTAAATTTCTGCTATGGTTATAGTCTTAATTTTAAGCGACCATTTTTTTATGAAATTCCGGATGGTAATGGAATAATGCGTTATTATAAAATTTTATATAATGCTGATTTTACTGAAATTATTCCAAAGGACAACGCACCAAAAATTACAGATAAAGATTATGATGAGTTATTAGATAATTTTGAAAATATAGCATTATGGAAAGAGAAATTTCCTCCAAATAGCTATGACTTCAAAGGCTTTGTAATTTCAAATATTTTTGATGTTACTGACGATCAGTCTATTTCAAACATCAAGTCTACTTTAATTGGTGAAGATAAGCGCAAGGATGAAGGGTTCATGGAAGATTTTCATGAGATATTTCGTTCACTATTAGGTTTAAAAGATATTAAAGTTGGTTTTTCAATTTATAATAAAGAAGAAGATAGTTTTGAACGCGTATATGGAGCAGGTATGAATAGTTTTTTGCTTAATAAACAAGCTACTTTACAATGTTCAGATTCACTTTGCCAATGGTCCTATAATAGATTACTAAAAGAGAAAAAGTACTTTTCGGTTTCGGACGTTAGTCTTTCATTTAAACGTTCAGAGGGTAAAGCTCCACATATTAAAGTATTACACGAACAAGGTATTGAGAGTGCTATTTTCGCACCTATTGCAAGTGACGAAGGTTTAATGGGGATTTTAGAAATTGTATCAGAAAAACCAAAGGTTTTAAATAGTATCAATGCAAATAAATTGGTAGATGTGATGCCATTTATTGTATCTGCGGTTGAACGTTCTAAAAATGAGGAAGAAAATTTAATAGAGGCTATTATTCAGAAAGAGTGTACTTCAATTCATCCAAGTGTAAACTGGAGATTCGAAAAGGAAGCCAAAAATTTTATTAAAGATCAAATGAATGGCAAGGAGCCAAATTTTAATAAAATAGCATTTGAAAATATTTATCCTCTTTATGGACAAATAGATATTAAAGGCTCTTCTGAAGCCAGAAATTGGGCTACACAACAAGATTTAACATTGCAGTTAAATGCAGTTAAAACGGTTTTAAAAGCTGCTTCTAAAATTGAAAATCTTCCTATATATGAGCAATATATATATCAGATAAATGATTTTTTAAAAGACCTCGAATTACATTTTCAAGTTGATAGCGAGCAGCAAATCTCAGGTTTTATTAAAGATGAAATAGAACCAGTTTTAAAGCATCTTTATACCACAGATGAATTAAAAACAGAGATCAATGATTATTTTAATCGTATAGATGACACTGTAGATGTATTATACCATCATAGAAAGCATTATGATGATACGATTATGCACATAAATAAAGAAATGGCTTCGCTTTTAGATCAGAAACAAGTTGAAGCACAATTAATGTATCCACATTATTTTGAACGATTTAAGACAGATGGAGTGGAACATAATATGTATATCGGAGAATCTATTACAAAAGAAGATAGTTTTAATCCTATCTACCTTTATAATTTAAGACTATGGCAATTGCAAGTGATGGTAGAGATGGAAAACTCGTACTACCAGATGCAATCACAATTTCCTGTAGCTTTAGATGTGGCTTCTATGATTTTAGTTTTCAATCAGCCTTTATCTATAAGTTTTAGAATGGACGAAAAACAATTTGATGTTGATGGTACTTATAATGCGCGCTATGAAATTGTTAAGAAACGAGTAGATAAGGCATATATTAAAGGCACAACAGAGCGTGTAACACAAAAAGGTAAAATAAGTATTGTCTATTCTCAAAAAGAAGATGAAAGAGAATATTTGAGATACGTTAAATTTTTACAGTCTAAAAAGTACTTAGATGATGACCTCGAAATAGTAGATCTTCAAGATTTACAGGCTGTCACTGGATTAAAAGCTATTAGAGTGAGTGTGCTTTATCATAAGAATAAAGATGATAAAGCGTTCTTTACTTATGATGATTTAATGAAAGAAATTAAAGCCTAAATAGATTTTGTACCCATATCACAATAAAATTAAATCACGAATTGCGAATAATGAGCTTATTAAATACGAATATGCAGAAGTTTATAAAAAGATATCTCCATGTTTAGTTTTGTATTTTAATACAGAGCCATATGTAAGACCAATTCGAGAACATCGTTTTGAAGAATACGAAGCAATTTTTAAAACCTTTAAATAACTTAATTTAAGGTTTCTGTTTTATAAAAGTTCTGTCGCTTGAGTTTCTATACCAGAAAACTGAAATGCAATGGCAAAAGCAATAACACTTATTATAATTCCAACCGCAAATACTGTATAAGTAAGTCTTAGGATATTATACTTTCTGTTTAAAACCAGACCTAAGAAATACAAATCTTTAGTAAGCGATCCGTAAAGATATTCTTTGTCTTGCATCATTTCTTGCATTGCCCATTCAAACTCGTCGAGTTTCATTTTATGAAAATTTCCAAAGAATAAAAGATTCACTTTTTTATTTGCAACATCTTCTTTAGAGAATTTTCCACTTGTAACATTTGGTCGTGTAGCTAAAACAGATAAAACAATTGATGTTACAGTAAATAATGCAAAAATAACAGTTGGCCAAATTAAATAACCATTTGATGGATTATCTAGTTTTGAAACTAAATTAGATAACACCAAAGAGATGATAATTGCATTTACAGAAAGTAGAATGTTGGCTTTTGTATCTGCAATATCACTTAGAGTAATATGGTTTCTCAGCGCTACTCTAAACATGGTTTCAATACCACGATCTGGTAAATCTAATTTATCTTTTTTAAAGTTTAATTCAGCTTTTTTCTGTTGTAGTTTTTCCGTGTCATCTTTAATTTTATTCTGATTCTGTAATAGAATTGCTAAGTTTTTACCTTTTCGTTTCTCCCACTTTTTAGTTGCTAAATCAGTATTGAAAGTATGATTTGTTAAAAATTTAATATTTTCTTTTATCCAATCAGATTTCGATATTTTTTTACCAAGGGTGAGTTCCCATTCTTTTCTTAATAATGCAGCGTAATCAGCATAGTTTTTACTAGACAAGTGAGCGCAATCAGCATCTCTTATATAACCTTCAATTTTAGTTTTGGGTTTATAATTCATTTGAGTTGCTAGGATAAGATCAGAAATGGTTTTTATAGTTTCTTCTGAAACTTTTTGTGATGCCAAAAACTCTGAAGCAATTTTTATACTCTCTTTTTCATGGCCTTCAATAGTTTTTGTAAACCCAATATCATGAAACCAAGCTGCGATTAAGAGTTGTTGTTTTTCCATATCGCTTAAAGAACTTTCTTCTGTTAATTCTTTTATTTTGCTAATTACACGTTGTGTATGCGCAAGGTTATGATACACAAATGATGCGTCTAAATTATCATTCAAATATGATATAACGTATCTCTCTACTTCTATTATAATGTCCTCCATATATTAAAATGTGAGCCTAATTTAAGAATTATTTATAACCTTATTAAATTACTAAAGTAGTAACTTAGCTAAAGTTGATTGTTGTTGCAAAGTAATCAATACTTTTACGACTATTAGATAGACGAAATTTATTTGAAATAATTACTGTCATATTCAAATATTCAAATATTCAAATATTCAAATATTCAAATATTCAAATATTCAAATATTCAAATATTGAAATATGGAAGAAATAAACATAAAATTTAGTAAAAG